>CAYUOL010000047.1:0-28744 GCA_964446345.1 uncultured Iamiaceae bacterium
TTTGTGTCTGTCTCTGTCTCTGTTTCTGTTTCTGTTTCTGTTTCTGTTTCTGTTTCTGTCTCCTGTAACACAGCAAGCTCGCCACGGGATTCGTCGAGCCACTGGCTGAGGTTAATAAGTTCCTTCTTATCTTCATCCTCGGTCTCTGAATGGCTATCCTCTGCGATCAGCCTGCCATTCTCTTCCTCATACGCCGAATACAGATACTGGTATAGGCCGTCCATCACCTCTGGCCATTCGCCGGCCCGGATTTGGTCTCGAATTTGCTCTCGCGCTGAGGCGCGATCATGTTCAGCCTCCAGATCGCACTCGGAGCTGCGGTATTCAAGATATTTTTCGATATCCACGGCTCTGAAGTTGAATCGTTCAGCTCGGGCATTTTCGAATTCTGGGTTCCAATGTCTGCCCGGATCTTTCATCTCGTCGCGCGAAATTTCGATAAACTGCTTTGGGATCTTCCAGATTGATTCAGCGATCTTTCTCGGGATCGCCGAATAAACTTCTTTATCGGTTAGGGGGGCCTCGTCTGGGTTATCTGTTTCATCCGTGTCTGACACGTCCATGTCACTACTCGGCTCGAAGTCTGGGTCCGAATCCAAATCAGACGCCCCCGACTCGATGTCGAAGTTGTCGACAAGCGTGAAGATGTGCTCGTCCTTTTCGTTTCGGCGGTGGGACTCCCGCACATAGATCCATGGATACCCATTATTGTCGTCGCTCTCGGCCAGATCGTCGTTGATTTCGGCAGCGATCGCGACGATCAACTGGCGGCCGCTCGTGATATCTTTTGCTGAAAGACGCCGCAAGAGCGGTTCGTATGACTCCGGGCGTGCGAGGATTTTCTTAATGAGGGTCCTGATCTTAGGCGAGGCATCTGCAAGGGGATCCGGCTCGGGCTCGCCCTCTGTTTCCGGCGCCGCTTCCGGCATCGTCGACGGCATCGTCGACGGCGTTGTCGACGGCATCGCCGACGGCGTTGTCGACGGCATCGTCGGCGGCATCGTTGCAGGCCCGGCCGCCATTTTGCCGGACGGATTCAGGTGGAGCACTTTGAGACGCTCGAGTAGCGCGTTGATTCCCGCAAATATCTCTTGGGGTTCGCCCATCCTGCCGCTGGTAGCACTGATATGAAGACTCTGCCTGTCTTCATATTTCGATGGCCGACCGGAAAAGCGGAAACCCGTTCGAGCTGAAGGCCCGCGATGTGGGGCCGGACCGCCCCCACCCATCGCGCATATACACAGCCGAGGAGCAGGAAAAACTGCTAACCGGCTATCTTGAAATCGCCCCCGAATTCTGGCCCCAGATCCGCTACGGAACCCATATGCGGTACAAAACAAAGAAAAACGAATTTCGTTCAGGGGGTTTTGTCATGACCAACCCGTTCGACACCAAGCCGAATGGCGAGGCGGTCGAAAAACGGTTCTTTCGGCTACAGAACGGGTTTAACGCGAAAACGAAGAACTACCAGCAGTGGCTTGCCGCCTACGAAGACGTCGCGCAGGTCTTCGTAAAGCCCGACGCGGCCACACTCATGATTGGGAAAACGGTCGAAAACGCGGTCAAGAAGCTGAACGAAAATATTCGGAAGCTCGCCGACCATGCCAAGAAGCTCGAGGCGCGTATCGCCGAGTTATCCGACAGGTCGAGCCGCAAGTCCTGATCGGTCCTCCCTTTTTTGGCCGAAAGCGCGCCTGGGCGGTCAGCGCCCCGAGCCTTCATGGAGCCATCTCCAGGTCTTCGTCAGGCCGTCGTAGTACGCCTTTCCAATGTAGCCGTGCCACACACCCGTGTTACGGGGCAGGCTCGCATCATCCCATGCGGGCTTCCAAAACTGGGGCTGCTGGTGGTATGTCTTGGGCTGCTGGCCGTATGGCTGGCTGGGCTTCCCTTTCGCCATGACCCGATCGCTGTAGTGCGTGTCCGAGACCACGTTCCGCTGGGGTTCGTGGCCGCGGGCGTCGGTATGGCGGCGCATCTTGGTCACGCTCACGGGCTGGGCCCCGGCATAATAAGGGCGCTTGCCGATATAGCTGTTGCGGTTTTCCTCGTGTTGGCTGCTTAGCCCCTGCGCTTCGAAGGTAGTGCCGGCGCGCATCTCAGACACAGATTTGGGCCATTTGGCGGGGCGGCTGCGGCGCGTGATGTGGCGGCTCGTCATGAACAGGCCATCGTTAAACTGCTCGTCGAATCCCTGCTCGCCCATTGCTCTCGGCGTTCGGTATTGTCCCGCGCAAACAAACCCCGCCCGGCCGCGAAATGCCGGTCAGCGAGCCGCAGCCAGGCGGGCCTTTTGCCAAATGGCAATCCCCGGCCGGAAGGCGCCCCGGCCGTCCACAACGATGGAAAGGTAGTTTATTGCCCTATACACCGTAATGGCTACGATAACGAGGATCACAACGACGGCAAGCACAGCGATGGCTGCCGCGTTTCGCGCCGCCCATCCTGCCTGCTGCGCCGGGTTTGACCGGGGTGATGGTTTTTCGCCCTCCATGGTGGTATCATACGCCGGAAAAAGGGCGGCGTTCTATCCGCCGCTCCGGAGTAACAAGGTGACGCTGATGTGCGCACCGTCGGGCCTGACCCACGGGCTGGCCGGGGCGCCGCCGTGGCTCACGGGGTTGAAGATGGCAAGGTCCCCATTGGCCGGCTGGCAGTCGATGGACCCGGCCCGCACCATTCTGGCATCCCCCAGGATCAGCACGGCCTGGATGGTGCCCGGGCGGGGATGGACCGGCGTATGGTCGTTCCCCGTCCGGCTGTAGCTGATATACACCCCAAGGATCTCGGACTCGGCGAAACACGCAGCCCCGGCGGCCCTTACAACGAGGTCCCAGAATCCCTTAGGAATGTTCTGGTCGCCACGTCCCGGAACCGTGTACAGCATTCTGGCGAGATCCCCGCCCACCACGGCGCCGGGCCACCATGGGAGCGTATCCCTGAGGACGGCAAATAGGGTTTGCGCCGCTTTCTCGCCAAGGAAACCCCTGATGAAACGTGTCTTCGTCTGAAGAGAGGCCATATCCGCTCGCAAAGTAATAGTCGGTTCGACTTTCGGGTTTCAAATTGCTGACTTTCTTTGATGCGGCACGGGCAGGACGGGACGCCGCGCGATCTATTGTGCGGTTTCAGCGTTACTTGGCCGTGTTCTTGGGCCTTCGTTTGGGGACTGTACTGTTGTTTTTCCGTCTGGCGACTGCGTTCCCGGCCTTTCGCCTAGTGGTCATGCCTCCAGTTTTCCGCTTGGCAGGGGCCACGGCAGCGGCTGCGCTTCTCGTCCTCCGCTTGGCAGGGGCCGCGCTTTTCGTCTTCCGCTTGGCAGGGGCCGCGCCCGTGCTTTTCGTCTTCCGCCTGGCAGGGGCCGCGCCCGTGCTTTTCGTCTTCCGCTTGGCAGGGGCCGCGCCCGTGCTTCTCGTCTTCCGCTTGGCAGGGGCCGCGCTTTTCGTCTTCCGTCTCAAGGCGCCTCCCCCAGATATATTACTGACGGCTGCCGCCGGCGGTCCATCCGGCCCCCCTCCACATCCGCATCCGCCATCCTTGCGCGGCACGGGGCGCCAGCGCTGTACGCCTGCCTTGGTAGCCATCACGGTCCACAGATTCCCATCAAGCCCAGTTTCGATCGTCCCGATCCGACGTAGGGTTGCGCTCACGGCAGGCCCCTTGCGGCTCGACATTGAATATAATGCGGAAAGATTCGAGCCAGGCACAAAAGGTGGGGACGCCTACGGGGAAAGGGGGTAGGGCTCGAACTCGACGGCAGTCTGGCCCAAGATCATCCGATCGCCGGAAGAGAGTATTGCGGGGACCATCGTATCGCCGATGCGGACATATCCCGCGGACGATGGCCCGTAGATGTATATCCGATACAGAAGGTCCCTTACCCGGACTCCAGTGATCGTCCGCGGGACCGCGACCCGCCATCCCGCGACGCGGTAGAATTCGTAGTCGTAGGGGTCGACGACGGGGGACACGTAGCGCGCGAACCCGACTGGAACGTAGCGGCCCGGGACCGAAACGAACCGGCGCTCGTCCTCAAGGGAGGACGCGACCCCTCCGACCGTCATCCGGCGAAGAGCGCCCCCCCAGGCTTTATTCTGCGCCGCCCCTGGGAGGCGCGGCACCATCTTCTCGCGAGCGGCCCCCCGCCGGGAGGCGGCCTGCATCACGGCGGCGTCGCGGTCGCCTGCAGCTAGGTCGCCCGGCTCATCGTCGTCCCCGGCTCTCCAGGAGCTATACGTTGGGCGCGACATATTATACTCAGGGGGGAGAACCCCCGCGGCCGGCAAAAATGGCCGCCGGTGAGACCCGGCGGTCGCCCTGTGCTTCACTGGAAGCGGCCGCTGTTGCGGAGGGTGCGGAGGAACAGGAGCGCGTACTCAGGGTTGACGACGTAATCGCGGACAACGGACTCTGTGTCCGCGTTGAACGATGGGATTGTGTCGTGCTTGCGGATGTGCTCGAGCAGAGCCATAGCGACCTGGCCTGTAGGCGAGCGCATCATTGGAGTTCTGGAGGCCGCCCCGATTACTTGCTGGCGCTCCTTGTGAATGATGAGGCTAATGATGTTGTTTACGAGCTCGTCGTAACGCCTGTACGCATCCGCCCACTTCGGGAACAATCCGAGGAAGTTCTCCCGCTCCGTGGCGGTCAGGTACGCTTTAAGCGCGTTGTACTCAAGCCGGTCATCCGCGGTAAGCTCGCTGCGAATACTGCGCGGGGCCTTCTCGTATACAACCTTCCTGATGCGGGCCAGGAGGGGCGTCTCAATCAGGATATCCGAGAGAGTGCCGGTGCGGGCCGTGTCGCGCGATCGGAGGATGTACCCGTACGAGATTTCGGGCGGGGGGCCGGCGGAGAGTGGACCGGCGCTTGCCGTGGGGCTCACCCGCTGGATATACGCGAGCGCGCCGGTCAACGCATTTGCGCCGAGGTTCTGGAACATTTCGACCGTGTGGGGCGCGCCGCCCGGCACCGCGGTTATGCTGTTGATCGACTGGCCGGGGATCCCCGGCAGGACGTTTTTATACGATACAACCGGGAAGTCCCCTGACGTATCCGTGCTCTGGATAAACCACATGCGCTCCGGGTCTTCGATCAGTGGGTGGAAGTTGTGGTGGCGAAACCCGATCGTGTAGCACCGGCTTGGGTCCAGACGGGAGAAGTTGAGGTACACTCGCGAACTGGAGTCCTTTACAAGCGTCATTCCGGTCCCCTCGACAAACTCGGGGTAGAGGCGTGTGGCGAGATCGTGGATGATCTCGGCGAACCGCAGGCCGCCGATCCAGTAGTATGACGACACGTCGTAGCCGTTGCTCGACGCGAGGGCCCAGGTGGGCCCCCAGACAGGATGCTCCCAACAGTATATCGTGAGGATCGTTCCGTCGTCGGCGCGGATGACGTCATAAAGCGAGTCTCGCAGATGTTCGTTGACCTTCTTGATCGGGGGGTGGATGTGGAACGCACCGGGGGGGAGAGCCAGCACCTGCCATGTTCGGGCGTCAAGGACGACCCCGTTGCACTCATAATGCAGGCGGTAGTTCTTTCCCTTCTTCCCCCCCGAATTTTTATCCGCGCTGATGATCAGCCGCCCGATCCTCACCCCCCTTTTCGGGGGGGCCGCCTGGACTTCATCCACGAGATATTCGGCGTCAAATAGCTTCACGAATACGAGTTTATGGCCTCCATTGGCGGTTCGAACGACGGGCGCGGGGACTTGGATGAACTTTTCTTTGCGTTTACGCTCCTTGCGGCTTTCCGCTGGCGCCACATCGGACTTGGGCGGCGTGGCCTCCGTCTCCGGGGCGTCTTCGGGTGCGGGTGCGGTTTCCGTCTTCGGGGCGTCTTCGGGTGCGGCCTCCGTCTTCGGGGCTGGGTCGGGCGCGGTTTCCGTCTTCGGGGCTGGGTCGGGCGCCGTCTCCGTTTTCGAGGAGTCTTCGGGCGTGGCCCCGGCAGGTCGGGCCGGCTTTTCGGGCTGGGCCCGACGGGATGGAGGCGCATGAATTTCGTGCTGGTCATGCCGGATGCGAAGGCCGATCTGCTCGGCGACCGAAGCGATGAACTCGATTATCTCATCCTGGCCTGCACCCTTGTCGCTCAACGCTCGGATAGTCCGGAGCAATTCGAGGAGGCCCGCGTTCTCAGGAAACAGGGGCGCGGGCGCGGGGGCTGGTGCGGGGGCTGGGGCCTGGCGCCTCGCCGTGTCCGTGCCTGTGTTTGCCGCCACGTTCACGGCGGTATTCACGGCCGCATCCCGGCGCCCGAAACCGTGCCCACGGTCGGCCCCGCGAGCGGATTCGCGGGTGGTCTCGTCCCGAGGGCGGCCTGGCCCACCGCGACCCCTGTTGTGGGCGCTGGAGGGGATCGCGGCTGATTTTGCGCCAGTCGCAGGAAGCGGGGACCTCTTGGCCGGCGGATCAAGGGCCGAAATACGGAGGCTGAGGAATCGCCCAATTGTGGATGAATGGGTCTTTTCTGCGCCGCGTTGAGCCATCAGTATTGTTATGCACCCCCTCCTCAAATCTCTAGTTACGGGCCCATGGGCCAGGCCGCCGGCATCTTTACGCCCCCCTATAGAAGACGCCCGGACCACAGGGATAGCCTGCCGGCCGCACCAGCCTATGGACAAAATTCGTGTTATAGAGGTCAAACGGCAGCTCACCGACCCAGCCACTGCCAGCCAGGAGGAGCTGGCACTGATCCTTGAGGCGGTAAGGGCCGTGCCGGAACTTGCGCACCTTGACCAGCCTCTCAAAGCATTCCTTACCATCGGCAAAATCATGCAGGGGCGAATCGCCCCGCTCCTTGTCCCGAGCACGGCAAAACCCCCACAGGATGCCCTCGACTCGGTCCTCGTGCGCGACCTTCTCGCCAACCCGGCGGTTCGGCCTGTCGTTGCCGCGCGAGGGTCCGCGGCGAACGTCGAGCAGAGCGACGATGCCAGCCCGAAAGCCCATATACGCATCCGGGCCGCGACCCGCACCCGGGCGATCGACCTGCGCGGGATCGATATCGCGCTGGCGGCCGAGGAGCCCGCCGATGTTGTGGCCTTTGCCGTAGACCCGCTCGGCGCCGGATCGGCAGTGATCGATATGTTTGTTGGCGAGCGCTTCCTGGGCCTGGACGTGTACGCCGCGAGCGGCGCGTACCCTGCACCGGTCCTTCCCGCCTGCGGCCCGGTCCGCCCACCGGAATATCCGGAGCTCGACTTTGACCCCGGCGACGGCAGTTGGGCCGAACTCGGGGGGCCTATTTCGCCCAACCTCGTGGCCGACCTCAGGAAACGGGGCTTCGCGGTTGTCCCGGCGACGACAGTGGCGGTCCGGGCGCTCCTTCGCCAGTCGCGGGCCGCTGTCGGGTTCTATCTGTCGGGCGCCGCGGTCGCTATTTCCCTGGCCCAGGTCCGCGCCGCCGCGCTGGGGGAGCCCGGGGCAATGCCCGAGCTTCTCGCCGCCTTGGGCCCGCCGCTCCCCGCTCTCCCGGCGCTCCTTGTTGGCACGGATGACGCGGGCCCGGCTATGGGCCCCGCCGAGGCTGCCTGGCGTTCGAAGATCGCCCAGGATCGTCTCCGCTGGTTTGTCGAGCGGCTCGCGGCGACCGAGCCGATCGCCGTCCAACGCCCGGAGACGTGGGCATTCGATACGTCGATCCTTATCGACATGTTCCGCGTGGGGGCATTCGGGATGTATCTGGTTGCGCTCACTGAGGGCCGAGACTCCAGCAGGATCGAGCAATTCCTGGAGCTCCTCGCCATACGCCGCTCGAAGGAGTCCCACCAGATGGTCCTCGCCCTCCAGACTGCGAAGGCCGCCAGCCGCGCGCGGCTCCTCGTCAGCATCATTGGCGACAAGTTCGGGGCCGCGCGCGTGAACGCCGTTCTCGATGGGCTCCGTGTCCGGTCCGGGGTCGGGGGGGTCCGGGACGCCCCCGGCGGGAGCCTCGCCCTTATGTCAGATACCGTCCAGGTAAACGACCCGGAAATCGTCCTCTCTCTTCTTTCGAAGCGGGAGCGGGAGGTCGCCGAGACCGAATACGCCAACCGGGTCCGCGCATGGGAGGCGGCCGTCAGCAACAAATGTCCCCATCTGCGGGTCGCCCGCCGTCTACGCGCGGCGCCGACAGCCGACGCCGCCTATGCCGCCCTCCAGGAGCTAGAAAAGTACTTCGACGAGAGCGAGGCCCGCCCCCCGGGCGGCCGAAAGCAGGGCGGCCCGGAGCCCGAGCCCGCTCCCGGGGAAATGTGGATAATGTGCCGGCTCTGCAGCTTCCGGGCGCTGTGCCCCCATGTCCGCGACCGAATGAAAATGGAGGCGCGTCACGCCCCGTACGAGGCGGTCCGGTCGCGCCTCCTGAGGTACTCCGTCCGCGTGCAGGACCCGAGAACCACGGACTCCCTCGCCTACTACTGCCGCATCTGCGGGGAGAAGTTGGCGGAAATGGTCGACGACGACCGTGCCGCTGAAACGCTGGGGCGGTTCGGCGACCTCGATGCGGGGCTCCGCACGAAAGTGTGGACGATCGCCCTTAACGCCGCGCGCCACGTCCGGTTCCCGATGCCCGTCGATGACCGGCAGTTTGCCTCCGCTGTTACGGCGGTGGTCTACCCCCTTCTCCTTGCGGCGGAGGAGACCATCGTCAGAAAGAAAGGCCGCCGCCGCCGGGGGCCCGCCGGCGAGCCTGACCCGGACGCCGAGGAGCTCGATCCCCGCACCGAGCTGTACGCGAGCATATTCGTCTACGCCTACATCCTTGACCAGATCCGGGCCACGAAGGATGTCCGGGGCCGGGAGATCGGGTTCGAAAACGTGAAACTCGGGTCAAAGGAGGGCGCGTTTGCCGAGCGGATGCTAAACACGGTAGTCGTCGAGCAGCGAGCTATTATCTCCCAGATCGAGGACATTAGTCCTGAGTTTCTTAAGTCCCGCTTTGCCGAGGCCTATCGGATCGTGCGCGGCGAGAGCCTCGGCCCTCTTCAGGCGGCGAACGCCGAGGAGGAGCTCGCGGTCCAAATAACGGTCTCGGATCCGGTATACAGATACGCCGCCAGTGTCGCACGAGTTGCCGGTGCTATCCCCGTTGGGCGGCCGGACGGGCCAGAGGCCGCCAGGCGCGAGTTCGAAACGATCATGGGGATGGCGCTCCCCGAAATCGTCCTGGCGGCGCGTGAAAACGCGAAAAACCCGGCGCTCGCTGCCTTCTTCACCGGCCGGGGGGGGCCGGCCCTCGCTTCGGGGGTCACGGTCGAGTATGTCCATAAAGATCCCCGGCTCAACCTGTACTCGAAGCTCTACGAGCCGAAAAGACGGCCCAGCCCTGCCGCGAGCGCAGCTCTTCGGAGCGCGGCGGATTCGATCAGCGGGATCCCGGCTACGGGTATGAACGTTTGGATCGGGGCGGCCGAGGCGAAGACTAGAAAAGGCGCCACACCCGCGCGCCCCCACGCGCAGCCCGCGCGCCCCCACGCGCCGCCCGCGCGCCCCCACGCGCCGCCCGCGCGCCCCCACGCGCCCACAGGCAGACCCGGCCGCGGTAAAGGAGAGGTCGCGTTCGAGCTTGGGGGGCGCCCGGGGCCATACCCAGGCCAGGAAGATCTGGCTGAAGCAGAAACTGCATACTTCTTTGAGTCGTATCGTCTATTCGCCAAGTACACACGGGGGGGCGTCCGGGATGCCGAAAGCTTCAAGGCGTACCAGACAGAGTTAGCCGCGCTACGTCAGGCGGAAGACGGAATCCGATATGCCCAGGCCATCAACGCGCTCAAGCCCTACTATGATGCGCCGATCGCCCGGACCCAGCAGTATGTCCCCGTCGCTGTATCGATCACAATGATGCACGACGAGAGCGGCCAGCGGCATGACTGGAGTCGGCGAGTGGTCTACCATTACCTTGACCCTTCCGGCGGCGCCGGGACAGTCCGGATCGAAGGGGGGGCGGCCGGCGTCAAGAGGGCGATCGAAGGTGGCCGCCTTACCAAGGCCATGCGCCTCGTTGACCTCGAGTGCCCCGACTGCGGGGTCCTCTTCTCGAAGGCGCAAACCCTCAACGCCGGGAAGGCATGGAGCTCCCTCCGCGCGGCGTCCGAAATTGATTCGTTCTACGTATTCTACGAGTCGCGCTGCCCCGCGGGGGACCTTCACCACTGGGCCGACGAGGCGTGCGAAAAATGCGGCCTTACCGCAGAAATCATCAAGGAGGTCGTGAATGGGCGGTCCGCAAATCATAAGGGGGCTCGTGCGTACTACGACGCGCACCTCGCTGATTTCATTCGGGACCGCCGCGAGATGCAGACCTTTGCCGCGCCCGTAGCGGACCAGGAGCCAGGTCCGGGGGACGCCAACGATCCTGAGGCCGCCCGCCTCGCCCGCGAATGGAGGCCCGACTACAGCCTTATCGTCCGCGTCGCCGAGCTCGCCGAGGCAACGCCCCACACGATCGAAGCGATCGGCGCGACCGAGCGCCGGGAGTACAGCGACATCGCCGAAGGAAAGGGCGCCCCGCCCCCGCCGACGTCAGTGGCTGACCCGCGGATCCTTGCGGCGGACGCCGAGGTTCGCGCGTTTCTGAGCGATTATTCGACTCTGCGCAACTTCGCGCGGATCCGCCAGCCTCCCCAGGCCATCACGGATATCCTCGCAGCCGCCAATACGCCCAAGCATGAGTACCACGAACTTCCGTCGGTCCTTCCCGACATTGGCTCCGGATACCGGGGGGGCCTTGCCGCGATGCTTCGGCTTCGGTCGCCGGCGGACGCGCTCACTTTCATTATCCAGAGCCTTTGCGGATTCGTCCTGCGCCTTTCCAATCTCGACGGACCCCCCGGCAAGGCCTGGGTCCGCCAGCTTGGTGCGGAGTTCGGACGGAGGGAGATCCTCTATGTGATTCGCAGTCAGAGGCGGTTCTCGAAACCCGGAGTATTTAACTGGGCCATATTCGAGACGGGCGAGGAGTCGATCCAGGAGCAGGTTGGCGATGTCGGGGAGGATATCACGGAGGATATCCTCAATGAGGATCAGGAGGAAGGCCCTGAAGATCCATTCTCTGGTGAGGGGATGGACTACGATACCTCCGAAAACAACTCGAACAATGAGCCAGCATAATCCTCCGCCATCTTTTTGCGGGCCTAGACATCCAGGCCCTCAAAGATTTCTGCGATTTCTTCGTCCTTAAGCACGGGTTTTGCGGGTCCTATCGCCTGGGCCGTGCCCTTCTCGTAGCCGTAAACCGCATCGAGCGGGTCCTGCAGGCCGCCCCCAATTCTCGTGTACCGGTTAGATAGGGGGGCCGGCGCGGGCCTCGCGACTGGCCTCGGCGCGGGCCTCAGCGCGGGCCCCGGCGCGGGCCTCGGCGCAGGCCCCAGCGCGGGCCCCGGCGCGGGCCCCGGCGCAGGCCCCAGCGCGGGCCTCGGCGCGGGCCCCAGCGCGGACCCCGGCGCAGGCCCCGACCTCGCGGCGGGCTTTCCGATTTCGGCGATGGAAGACTCCTTCGCGGCGTCCTTAAATGAAAGCATACGTTTAAGGCGTTCAGCCTTCGCTTTTCCGAACCGTGCGACCCTGTTCTTCTGGGGTATCGAAATCATCTCGAGCTCGGCTACATTGTATGATATCAGCCGGCTTAACGTCCCGCTCGCAGCGAGAAGGATCTTGGCAACCGCTGGCGTTATGCCTCGGAGCCCCGATACGATCTTCACGGCATGCTCCTGTGACCCAGTTTTTATAGCCAGAAGGCTCGTCTGGGCATCCCGGTTTATCTGCCGCCCTGTGCAGGTCTTTAGACCTCGTATCTGGTCGGCTGTGACGGCCCCCGATACCAGGTCCGCGACGCTGAACGTCTGGGAAAGGATCTTGCCGAGCACGGGGGAGATCCCCCGCAGCCGGGCCCACATAATTACAGCCGCCTCGGCGTCGCTTTGTTCGATCGGCGCCGTCAGGATTTCCGGGACGACCGGCGCCCCCAGCAAGTCGCCGTCGCCGTCGCCGTCGACGTCGACGTCGACGTCATTGCCCCTGCCGTTCTCGTCGATGTCGTTATTCTCGTCGATGTCGTTATTCTCGTCGTCGTTGCTACTGCTGGGCTCGGCCGGCCCGGCCCCGCCCGCGACCCGGCCGTCCTCCTCCTTAGGAGGGATGTAAGGCGCTGGCGTCTCTGCCTCAAACACCTGCATGAGATCGGCCAGCCGCTTTGCAGAGTGGCTTTCGTCCTCTGTGTAGATCACGAAAATCCCGTCGCGCACCATTAGCTTCGTGATCGCGGCAAGGATATTCCCGTACGGAATCCGGGAGAACTTCCTAGTTAGGCTGGGGAACGCCGGCCCCTCAATAAAGAAGTACAACTGGCAACCCCTCTTTTCTCGGAGGGACCGCATCTTGCTCACGTTCCCATAGCGACCATCCTTAAACGATGCCGCGAAGTCATCGAGGGTCTTTCGCTCGACGCACGCGAGGATGGCGGGGTCCCCGCCGCGAACCGCCCGGCATATGAGAAAGTCGCCAGTGTTGATCTGGCTGACCGTGTACGCAAAGTTTTTCAGCGCCGTATCCAGAAACGGGACGACACTCCGTTCCCGTGTGTCCGCGATGAGGTAAACACTGCTCGTTCCCTTTTTCGCCTGTTTTTCACGCGTGCCCGCCATTGAGTGGCAATACTGGTCTTCGCCGCGATTCTAATTGTGGCAGCCCATTTTGCGCGGCCGGATACGCCCCGCATCGACACCGTCCCGCACCTGACCGCCCCGAAACGCACGACACCGTCACGCACATGGCATCCAAATCCAAAAAAGCAAAAGCCCTCACCAAGTCGCAGCTGGCCGACAAGATCGCCACCCACTCCGGCCTTTCGAAGGCCCAGTGCATGGAAGTGTTCACGGCCCTGACGTCTGTCATCGGCGCCGAGCTTAAGGCTGGCCGCCCTGTCACGATCTCCGGCCTCATCAAGATCACCCTCCAACACAAGGCCGCGACCCCCGCCCGCCAGGGCAAGAACCCGTTCACCGGCGAGGCGATGATGATCAAAGCCAAGCCCGCGCGAAAAGTCGTGCGGGTCCGCCCCCTCAAGGCCCTCAAGGATATGGCATAAACCCTGGCGGCCCTTCTTTTTGCGCAAAATGCGCCGCCAGCCCCACGGCTAGCCCCCGCGGAGGTGGCCCAATGATTCGGCGATGCCGATCGTACCCTCCATCGCGGCGAACCCCTTCGACCGGAAGGTGAGGACAGCAAGGCCGACGCTGACGCCCCCCAGAAGGAGGCCCCCGGCGATAAGGCCGCCAGCGAGGAGCCTTGGGGGTATCTCCTGGATTACGTCATTCGGCTTCTTTGGGTTGAAGCGCAGCGTGACCTTGTCCCCGACTGCCGGGGGCGCCCCTGACCGGTACTGAATGCCGCTGGCAATTACGGTCGCGCCTTGGTACGGGAAACTCACCCCGATGATGCACCGATACGTTGTGTACTGGCCGTTCCCGTCTGTCTGCACGGGCTCTGCCTGGCACGAGCTGACCGCCGTGACAGTCATGGCGGCGCTTGCCGTATGCTTATCGCGCAGAGCCATCACCCCGATAATGATGATCGTCAGTGCGATGATCACGGCGAGGGCCGCGCCGACGACGGCCCGAAATCTTCCGTACGTCGCGACCCCTGTGTATATGTCGGCGCCGAGGCCGGCCGGCTTTGCTGCTTGCTTTCCTGGTTGGCTGTCCGCCTGCATCGGTATCGGCCGGCAGATTTTCTTCCGCGGAGGCCCGGGCGCAGACAAAATAGGCAGACAGGAACTCGCGCCTCAGGTCCACACGGCGTGCGAGCCCATTTTCTGATCCCCATGCCGGACGGGGCCTTCCATCGTGGGGCCCGGAGACACCCCACAACGAGACATCCGGTCTAGGGGCGACGGGGTTCTGCGCGGGGTTCTCTGCCCCGTACATCTTCGCGTGCGTCAAGGCTATACCACGGGCGGAGTTGCAACCGAAGGGAGGCGGCCCGCCGCGGGCCCGCCGGGAGCCCGGCGCTCGTGGTCATGGGCGGCCCCGGAGTCTACTCCATGAACTGGCGCGGCCAGTCCAGCTCTCGACTGAGATGTCCCCCCGAACTCTAATTGGGCTCGTGCCTGCCTACTACGTATCGTACGCGGCGATCGCCGCCGCCGAGGCCGCCGAGTCCTTCCCGAGGAAGGCATAGACCTTCTGGCTGTCATATAGGGTCAGTGTCCCCTCGACCATCGAGACTGCCAGCTTCAACCCCGTCTCTGGCATCGGCGGGGTCTCGTCGAAATCGAATTCGACCTGCTTGATCCTGACCGAGTCGACCCCCGAGCCGAGCGAGGCGCGCAAGGCTCCCCACCAATGGCCTAGTTGGCTCGTCCGTAGTTCGAATGCCTGGTTTGCGATGAACTCCCCGTGCTCGTTTGTCATGATCAGGTAGCCCTGGCGGCAGCCATCCTTCTGGGGGGCGATGAATAACTGCATGTCGGCCAGGTTTGCTCTCTTGAGAAATGCTGGGTCCCCTACCCACATCCCACTGATGAACCGGTCGTACCGGCGTGCCGCGGATAGTCCGGCCAATACGCATACAATCAGGACGACGATTACGACGATCACCCCGATTGCGGTCCATCTTTTCCTGCTCGTGCCGGGCGGATCCATTGGCGGTTTGGTCCTATACCGGCGCGTCAAAATGCGGGGCGGGCGCCCGGCCCAAAAAAGCTCTCTAGATAATTTGCTAGTCTTGCGCAACAGAGGGCGTTGAGTTGATGTCCTCAAGAAGGGAGTCATAGTCCATTTCTGGTGCCGGAACTGTTCTAATCGTGGTTCCATTGGTTGTTGGCTCCGTTGCCGACTTCTGGGCGGGGGCCGTTGCCGGCTTTTGGGCGGGGGCTGTTGCCGGCTTTTGGGCGGGGACCGTTGCCGGCTTCGGGGCGGGGGCCGTTGCCGGCTTCTGGGCGGGGGCCGTTGCCGGCTTCGCGGTGGGGGTCGCGACCGGCTTCGCGGTGGGGGTCGCGACCGGCTTCGCGGCGGGGGTCGCGGCCGGGGTCGGTGCTGGAGACTCCTCCTGTTGGGGGGTCTCTTCTTGGGGGGGCGCCTCCTCATGCGAACCTCCAACGGTGTCCGGTTCGGTCGGTTCGCGGCCTCTGGGCTCCGGATCTTGTTCGGCGCCTCTCGGCGTCAGATCTGTCCCATTCAATTCGGGCTTTGCGTCAGTGCTGGGGTTCGCAGGCTTGGCGCCGGACGCGGCGGGCTTGGCACTAGGCGCGGCGGGCTTGGCACTAGGCGCGGCGGGCTTGGCACCGGGCGCGGCGGGCTTGGCACCAGGCGCGGCGGGCTTGGCACCGGGCGCGGCGGGTTTGGCACCAGGCGCGGCGGGCTTGGCACCAGGCGCGGCCCCTTTCGTGCCCGCTTTCTTGGCCGCCATTTTCTTCTTTTGCGCTTCCTTGATAGTGGCGTTCGAGGTTTCCCAGGCTTCGATTTCCGTGCGCATGAGGTTCAGCACGTCCCGCACGGCGGGCGCATGCGCGGCCGGGACAATTGCCTCCATTTGAGCAATGATCGAGAACAGCGTGGCTCGGTTGAGGGTGAGGTGGCCTTGCTCGTAGGCGATCACGGCGGCATGCCACGAGATCGCCTTGAGGAACTCAACATAAAGCCTGGAGATGATCTCGGCGCCAGGATCGACCATCGTTTTCGCCGACACGAGCGCCTCGAGCTTCTGCCGGAAGACCAACGGGTAGCCAAGGTCGCGGTTCAGCGGGTCCCGGACGAACAGGTGTCTCATCTGCGTGACAACGGCGTCTATGAACTGAATGATGTTCGATTCGCGGTGGTCTGTGCGAATCAGGGCCTGTAGCGACTCAACGGCAGCCATCTTTCCGGTGCCGTTGATGAGGTCGGCGATCCCGATGTATAGAATCGCGAGTGAAAGCTTCACATCAGTCGCGACCGTGATGGGGCATGTCACGTTCTTTTCTGGCACGTCGGACACGATGTTGTCGAATGTCTGCCAGGGGCGGTCGGGGACATCCTCGCTTTCGTTGTCGTTGTCGAATCTGATCGTTTCTTCCCGGAGATTTGAGTCCCCTTGGAGGACCTGGATCTGCGCGAGGCCATATGTCACGATCGACTTTCCGACACAACCGGCGATCGCATCGCGGATCCCGGCGCTGGATGCCACGAGAGTGCGATAGTGGGCGACACGCTTTCGAGGCGTTGCGGGGATCTGTTTCTTGATGGCCTTTTCGGCGGGCGTCCCGGGTGCGCCCTTGGCGGTTGGTACCGTGCTTGTGGGGTTTCCTGCAGCCGTGGGCTGCGCCTTTTTGAGGGGTGCTGACATTTGCTCCGTGCGCTGTACGGGGATATACACCATACGGCGGCCTCTTCAATTTTGGGGTTCCGCCGTCCTTGGGCCGGTTCCCGGCGCAGAAGAGGGAGCCGCACGGACGACAAGTCACGGCGCTGCCGAATTGAAGGGGAAACAGTTCTAAAAATCTATTATACGTCGGCCATGGATCCGCTACAGCCCATTGCTGCTTTGCCACAAACCACGCCGGACACCACACCGGGCGCGGCCCCGAAAGCTGTCCTGGCCACCGGCCCAATGGCGGCCCCGGAGATGGCCCCGGCGGCGGCGCCAAGGAATGCCCCAGGGTCAGCACCGAGAACGCCGAAGTTGGCGTCAGTGGCGATTCTGAAAGACCCCTCAAAGCCTCCTGCCCCGAATGCCGTCTCGACGGCCGCGGCCACGGTCACAGCTGGGTCGAAAACCCCAGCCAAGTCCGCCCCCAAGCCCGCGGCCAAAGCCGCGCCAGGGCCGGAAACTATGGTACCGGGACCTGGGCCGGCACCCGGGGCGCCAAGCTCCAGGCAGGCCCCCGAGCCGCCAGGCCCCGGACAGGCCGCCGAGCCGCCAGGCCCCGGACAGGCCGCCGGCGACAACGCCCCGCCCGAGCGCCCCGCCCGCCGGGCAGAGGTCGAGCCGGTCCCGCTGCCCGTCGGAGCTACCGCCCTGACCGACCTCCTCCCGAAAAAGCAGTACCCGCCGGTCGAGAGCGTCGCCAACATCGAACTCACGAAAGCGAGCATGCTGGCCTTCATCGAGAGCGTCGTTGGCGACGCGCCCCACCAGGGGCCGCCCGGCCACAACCAGAAGCTGATCCGGCACGTGATCGACGGCTACAACGACCTGCTCGACCAGGGGATAAACCAAATCATGACCCAGCTCTTCAACGTCAACCGCATGCTCCGCAACGAACGCGCGAACACCGAAGCCGACCGCAGCCGCAAGAACTTCGAGATCGAGCTCCAGTTTCATGACGTGAATGTCGGCCGGCCGACGCATCCGGTGTACATGACCGGGCAGTTCTCCGACCTCTATCCGGCCCAGACCCGCCTAACGGGGGTCTCCTACAGCGGGCCCGTCACCCTCGGGGCGACGGTCTCGATCCGCGCCCATTACGCGGACGGCCACATCGAACCCAAAATCGCGGAGATCCCCCAGTTCCAGATCGGCACCTTCCCCGTCATGGTCGGGAGCAACCGCTGCCACACGCACAACGCGACGCGGGCGGCCCTCAAGGAGATGGGCGAGGACCCCACCGACCCGGGCGGATACTTCATCGCGAAGCGCGGCGAGCACGTCATCGACCTCCTCGAGAACATCCGCTACAACTCGGTCCACATCCACCAGCACATGAAAACGAACGAGCACCTGCGCGCCGAATTCCTGTCGCAGCCGGGGGGGGCCTTCGAGAATAGCTCCCAGATCCGCGTCCGCTACATGGTGAACGGGCAGATAACGATCGAGATCAACTCGACCAAGTTCGAGAAGGCGCGCCTTCCGTTCTACATCCTGTACCGCCTCTTCGGCATGACCAGCGACCTCGACATCACCCAGACGATCGTCTTCGACGTGAACGACAAGAAGCCCGCGACGAAGCGTATGCTCGAAATACTCGCGCAGGCGTTCCGGCTTTCCGACGACCTCTTTAGCCCGCTGATCACCGAGCTGCACCGCGAGACCCTCGTGCAGCAAACGGCCGTCCGCCTCGCGAAGTACCTCACGAACCCGACCGCCTACACCACGAACGAGAACGCGGTGCAGTACCTAAACAGCGACCTCCTGCGCAGCCTCGACAAGGTCATTCTCCCCCACATGGGCCAGACGGCCGCCGAGCGCCTGCGGAAGCTGCGCTTCCTGGGGCTCCTCATTCACAAGATGTTCCTCGTCCACTTCGGCACCCTCCCGCCGACCGACCGCGACAGCTACCGCAACAAGCGGGTCCACGGGTCGGGCGTCTCGCTCGCGAAGGCGTTCAAGACGCAGGTCAACAACAACATCGTCGTCCCGATCATGAGCGCGTTCCGCCGGGAGCTGAAGAACAACCCCTGGGAGTCGATCACCGACAAGACGATCATCGACACGTTCCGCAACTCGGTCGCGACGAGCGACCTCAACCGCGCGATGGAGCAGGCGATCACGGCCGGGAACAAAACGATCGTCGTGCGCCGCCGGGCCGCGACGAACCGCGTGTCCAGCCAGCTCCTCGAGCGCAAGAACGGCCTCAACACGATAAGCGCCGAGCGCAACATCGTCACCCAGAACGGCGGCAACCAGTCGAAGCAGACCGACCGCGCCGACAAGATGCGCCGCGTCCACGGGACTTACACCGGCTTCGTCTGCGTCGCCCAGTCGGCCGATACGGGCGAGAACGTCGGAATGCGGAAGCAGATGGCCATCACGGCCAGCGTCTGTATGGCCGGCGACGCCCTTCTCCTGAAGATGCGCCTCCTCGGCGATCCCGCCGTGATCGACCTCGACGCCGTGTCGAGCCAGGACATGGCCCGCGGCGATCTCGCCCGTGTCTTCGTGAACGGGGAGTGGATCGGCTGCTGCCGGAAGGCGCACGTCCTCGTGGATCGGTACCGCAGCCTCCGCCGCGAGGGCCGTATCGTCGATCCGTTCACCACGATCTACTGGGACCCCATCCTTGACGAGGTCGAGTTCTGGCTCGACGTCGGCCGCCTCCGCCGGCCGCTCCTCATCGTCGACAACAACCTGGCCGAGTACGACGCCGCGCGCGTGGCGCCGGGCGCGACCGGGGGCGCCCCCGACGCTGCGTCGGCGGGCCTCCGCGGGCTCGTGATGGCCCAGGCCGACAACGAGATGCCGACGGGCATGTACTTCGCCGCGACTGACGTCTACGTCCACCTCACGCCCGCCTGGCATTCCGCCATCAACGAGATCCGGGTTTCGGCGGCGACCGGCGAGTTCAGCTCGACCGACCGCCTGCGCGCTGAGGACCCGTCTTCGTACGGCGGGCCCGGGGGCGACGCGCGGCTCGCGAAGGACTGGCCCCTCCTCGACCAGGCCCGCCGCCGCGCCTACGCCGAGGCGCGGCTCGCCCTGTACCAGACCGCCGACGGCCCCTCGCGCCTCGTGGCGAACGGCTTCGGCGAGGTCGCCCCGGCCCCGTCCGAGGCCCGCGACTTCGTGCTCCTCGCCGCGCCCCGCGTCGGCGGCGTGCAGAGCGCGGCGCCCGTCGAGTTCACCCAAAACATCCGCTTCACGCCCGAGCACGTCAGCGCGATCCGCGAGGGACGGCTCACCCTCCAGGACCTCGTCCGCGAGGGGATCGCCGAGTACATCACCCCCGAGGAGCAGGAGAACTGCCTTATCGCCGAGTCGATCGACACCCTCCGCGAGCACCAGCACAACGTCGCCATGCGGTTCACCCACTGCGACGTCGAGCAGGCGATCTTCGGGATCACGGCCCTCGTGTCCCCCTTCGGGAATCATACCCAGCCGGCCCGCGTCACCTACGAGACGAACCAGGGCCGCCAGACCTGCGGGTGGTACGTGCTCAACTTCCCGTACCGCACCGACAAAAACAGGTTCTTCCAGTTCTACAACGAGGTCCCCCTTATCCGCACGATCACCCACAAGCTCGTTCCTAGCAACGGGATGAACGCCCATGTCCTGTACGCCTGCTACGGCGACAACCAGGAGGACAGCGCGATCGTCTGCCAGGACAGCAGCGATCGGGGCTTCTTCGCCGGGGCCTTCTTCCGGTACGAACTCGTCGAGCTCGAGAAGGGCGAAATGTTCTGCAACCCCGACGCCCTGACGACGAAGAACCTGAAGCAGGGCGCGAGCTACGAAAAGCTCGTCGACGGCTTCATCCGGCGGGGCAGCGTCGTCCGGTTCGGGGACGTCCTCGTCGGGCGGGTCGCCAAGCTCACCCGCCGCGCCGCCGCGAGCCCCGACGACAAGTACCAGTTCACCGACCGCAGCGTCCTCTACCAGCTCCAGGAGCCCGCCCTCGTCGAGGACGTCCTGCAGCTGCGCGGGGCGAACGACGAGCTGTTCTGCATCGTCAAGCTCCGGTACGAGCGGCCCCTCCGCACCGGCGACAAGATGAGCTCGCGCTCGGGCAACAAGAGCATCGTCGCCCAGATGATCCCCCAGTGCGACATGCCCTTCACGGAGTCGGGCCTCACCCCCGACATCATCATCAACCCCCACAGCTTCCCGAGCCGCATGACGATCGGCCAGCTGATCGAGACGACGCTCGGAAAGATCAATTCCTACATGGGCGTCATCTCGGACGGGACCCCCTTCATCCCGGTCGACCATCTGGCGTTCTTCGCTGACCTCGTCCGCTGCGGGTACCGCTTCAACGGCCGGGATCGCATGTACGAAGGGACGACCGGCGTCTTCTTCGACGCCGCGATGTTTATTGGGCCCATCATGGAGCAGCGCCTCCAGAAGTTCGTCCTCGACGACGAGCAGGCCGTCGGCGGGTCGAGCCCGACCGACGCCACGACGGGCCAGCCCCTCGGCGGCAAGCATGTCCATGGCGGCATCCGCATCGGCGAGATGGAGCGGTGGTGCCTGCAGTGCCACGGAACGATCCTCAACCTCTACGAGAAGACCCATACCGACTCGGATGGGCGTACTATGTACGTGTGCCGCGGCTGCGGGAACCTCGCCGTGTACAACGAGTACCAGAAGATCTACCAGTGCCGCACTTGCAACGAGATGGCCGACATCTCGGCCGTCGATAGTACGAAGACCGCCATCCTCTTCCATGAGGAGCTCGCGGCGTCCGGCATCCGCATGCGCCTCGGCCTCCGCCCCCGCGAGTTTGAAGAGAAGCCCGCCCCGGCGCCGGCTACTGTCCCCCCGTCCCAAAAATGAGGGGCCGCGCCTGTGACGGTTGCGCGTCAGGGCTGCGCCGTTTTTTGGTGCGCCGTCTTCTGGTGCGCGTCCTCGATGGCCGCCTGCATTTCCCCGACGGCTTCTCCCCAGCCACCGGTGCCGGACGGCCGGTGGGGGTCGAGCACCACGAAGTCCGCCACAGTGGGGAACTGCCCGTCGACGTCGTTGTTGACGACGACGAACGTGTCGGCCCACAGGGCATACCATGGCGCCTGCCGGCGATATAGCCCCCAGGTCCGAGCGATTTGGCTCTTCCAGCCCCACGCGTTTTCGGCGGTTGCGGGGCGCTGGAATCGTCCGACCTCTTCCGCCCGCTTCCCGGCCCGCCGGACCGCCGTCTCTTCGGACACCGCGACGTACAAGAGCGTGCACGTGTAGCCCAGCCAGTGGGCGTCCATCAGGACGCGCTGGTCGTGGCTTTGTAGCATCAGGTTGTACCGCCCCTCCATCAGCCGCTGCAGGAGGCTGTCCCCGTAGGCCACCGACGTGTCGCACGCCAGCCAGGCGAACGCGTAGCCGATCCCCGTCGGCCGCCCTTCCAGATCGGTTAGGTTCCTCGCCTTGTCGAGCGAGCCGTCCTGCTCCCCGAGCGTGTCGAAATCGAACTCGACATAGTTGCCCACCGGCTCGCTGCTGAGGCTGATGGCCAGGGATCTGGTCACGGTCGATTTCCCCGAGCCCGGGGGGCCAATACTGAGTATCATATGGGGGCTCTGATTTTTTTTTGCAGGCTTCTTCCCCTCCGTCAACCGCCTGAACATCATCTCCATCGTCTGGTTCCGCTCTTCGTCGGTCGGGCGCGCGCACGCCTCCTGCGGGTCGCCGATCCAGACGTGGCCCGGTGCCGGTGGCGCGCCGTTCTGCGGTCCCGCGGGCCGGCCTTCACGCGGCCGGCCTTCACGCAGCTCCGCGGGTCTCCTTCCTTTCGCTGCCCCCCCGACATACACATAGGTAGGGCCCTGGGCTTCCATTGCTTTATTATTGGTTCCTGGAAACTTGCCCGGGCGGGCGCGCCGCTGGCATATAGGGCGGGTGAAACCGCCCGGCCGCCTTTGCGAGGGCGGCCCGCTTCGAAGCAAGGTCCGCGTCCTCGAAACGGCCGACGTAGTTCGCCTGCGGGATTATTTCGGCGGCCCGCGTCTCTATGGGGCCGGGCCGCGTTAGGACGCTTTCGTAGTGGGCTGCGGCCGCGTCGTAGTCAGCGATCATCTCATGGAGAAGGGTTGTCGCGTATGCAGCACTTATCGCGCCCATACGGAGAAGTATCTGCGCCTTCCACATGTCGACGAGCCGGAACCGCATTACGACGAATGGCGTCCCCCGCTTTAAGTTTGCTGGGAAGGCTCGTGCCGGGTCGCGGTCGCGGTCGCGGTCGCGGTCGCGGTCGCGGTCCTTGGAAGCGGGGTGCCGCCCGTGCCGCCCACGCCGTCCCCCGATCGCGCCCGCGCTCACAAAGGGTATGAGCTCGTGCGCCGCCGCATTAAATATATCGAGAAAGGGCTCCTGCCGGCCGCCCCGCCCGTTGGCAAGGTAGACCGTCGCAAGCCGTAGACGGGGGTCGGTCGGGATTTTTGGGTCGTTGATTACCCACCTCGTCTCCAGGCCGTGGCGACTGGCTAGCCTGGCGACGGCCGCGGCTTCCTCCTCGAGCGGGGCGACCGTGATAACCTGCAGGCGGTCGTCTTCATCCGGGCTGTCCCCCCGCATATGCCGCACTGCCGCCCGCCCCACGAGAACCCGATCCGGCCCAGCGATGAACCCCGCGAGGAGCTCCCGGTAGAAGGTTGACCGCGCCGGGGGGGATGCCCCGCCCTGCGGCGAGGCGCTGACCGCCTCAGCGACCTTCTGGCGAATTTCTCTTTCGAATAGTGCCCGGAGACGGGTCTCGGCCTCAAGGAGGTGACCCCAGTCGCTCGCCATGTCCGGACTGCAGAGCATCGAGTAAATGCGCATCAGTTGGATTTCGGGCCCCATGCAGTTGAGCTGCAGCGGGGGGTCCCTTACGAATAGGCTGGGGCGTTGGGACGGGATGACGATGTCCGCCATTCGGACCCCCCGATGGACCGGGAGGGCCGTAAGCGTGAAGAGCGGCCTTCCGTCGACCTCAATCGTGAACACGGTTCCTGCGATTTTTGTTAAGACCGTCACGTAGTGGCCGCGCCCCTGCGGGTCGACCGCGTAGAGCGCTTCGCCGAGCGCCCGCGCTTGGGCAGTTGCGTTCGTGCCGTCGCTATAGAAGTCATACTGGTACGCGTCGATGGGAGCCCCTTCTGCTCCAAGAAGCAAGCGCGTCGCCGACTCTCCGCCGATAATCAGGCCGTTAGCCTCGGCGAAGCGCTCGGCGGCCATAAAGAATACGTCGTAGCGGCGTCTATCCTGCTCGGAGACAGCCCTCGCCTCATCTTCCGCGCGTGGGACTACGTCCAGTTCGCCGTACATTGGTATTGTTCCGCGCAAAAACGGGGCAGCCTCAGTCGTCAAGGAGGCCGTACAGGGGGTCGTCGCTGTCGTCCGTACCGGTCCCGGTGGTCGGAAAGCTAGTGGTGTCTGGCTTCGTTGTTTTGTCTGGCGCCGGATCCTTTGCCGGCCCGCCGCTCTCCAGAAGAAGGTCGTCGAGGATGTCATTCTGGGTGACCGGGCTCTCTTGGTGGGTTCGGGGACCCCCTGGCCCGGGCTCGGGCCCAGGCTCCGGCTCAAGCCCGGGCTCGAATTCAGGCTTGAGCTCGGGTTCGGAACTGGGCTCGAGATTGGGTTTGGAACTGGGCTTGAGCCCAGTCTCGGACGCCAATTCGAGCGGCAGTTCGTCTTGCTTGAATGCTTCCTCGGCTTCTCTTTCGAGCGCTTCCTCGACGTCCCTCTCGAGCGCTTCCTCGACGTCCCTCTCGAGCGCTTCCTCGATGTCCCTCTCGAGCGCTTCTTCGACGTCTCTCCCGACACCGGGACCTTGCGTAGGGCTTGCCCCCTCTTCGGGGTAGAAATCGGGGCCGATCTCAATGGTAATGCTTGTGGCCGGCGGAGGAAACTTGTCGTGCTGCTTTGATGGTGTCTCGAGACCTTGCGTAGTGCCTGCCCCCCCTCGGGGGTCGATCTCAATGGCGAAGCTCGAGGCCGGTGGAGGAAACTTCTCGTGCTGCTTTGATGATGCCACTTGGGCAGTCCCAAATTTATGCATGGCTACTTCGGGGGGCGATACACCCATCATTACAAATGGCAGATTCATCGGGGATTTCCCGTGCGCCGCCGGAGCCGTATCGATGTCTATTCCGCTGCTAAGGGTGAACTGCTGATAAGGCGATGATAACCTGGAATCGGGCCCGAGGGCTGCTGCCTTTACTGGCGGTTGCAGCAGGGGCGCGGATCTCGGCTGTGCAGGGGCCGACGGTCCGCGATACGGGCCCTGGTTATTCCTTTTTAATGGGATTTCGTCGTCAGGGTCCTCTCGCTGAGCATTACTTACCGCGGGTTTCGGGGGGCGTGCTCGTGCTGATACATCCAGCTGGATATGCCCTGTGTTCTTCGGCGTGACAGCCGCCACTGGCGCTGTTGCCGGCGCAGGCAGCTGCATGGCGGCTGGCGTAGTTGCCGGCACAGGCGGCAGCATGGCGGCTGGCGTGGTTGCCGGCGCAGACGGCTGCTTGGCGGCCGGTGCGGTTGCCGGCGCAGACGGCTGCATGGCAGCTGGTGTAGTTGCCGGCACGGCTGTCTGTGCGGTTCTCGCCGTAGTTGCTGGCACGGCTGTCTGTGCGGTTTTCGCCGTAGTTGCCGGCACGGCAGTCGATGCGGCGACCGGGGCGGCGGGTGGTCTCCCCTCCCGTCCGATCCGGACCGCACGCGAGAACTCGCTGCCAGGTTCTTGACTAATAAGTTCCTCGAACTCCTCGGCGATGGTCTTGAAGTGTTTCATGTTCCATGCACTCGAAGCTTTCGCGTACTGGGCCTTAACGACGTCTGTCGTTTTGATGATCCGAATCCCGCTGTCAAGGCTCAAGAAGTTGATAAGCCCATTGTAGACCTGCACCGCGAAGCCCAGCATTCCGAGGGCCGCCCTCCAGCCTGATTCTCCGGTCTTCCCCGGCTTATCGTTGGCGTGGAATTCGCCGATCGAGATGCAGATGGCGCCGCCCGGCTCATACACCCCGTTTTTCGTGATGAACTCAAACTTCGGTGGCGCGTGCGGGAATTCGTCGGGGGCGGTCAGCTTGAATATGTACTCCCCGCCGAGGAACGGGGCATCGACCCCGGCGATCATCCAGTACCACACCCGTGGGTCCGCTTCGTCCATGAGCGGGAGAAGGTTCGGATGGCCCCTGAGGGCGATTTTGTACTGGCTTTGCAGAATCTTTACAAGGCGGGGGTTAATCGCGGTAGGTTCCATCTGATATTCTTCGCGGACCGGGCGTTCAAATCGGCGGAGGTTTGGAGATGCCGCCGCGAATCGTATTCGATGGACCGCCCGCCCACCGTCGCCCCCGGCGCGCCCCCTGCGCCCGCCGTGCCGTTCACGGTAGAAGATGTCCTCGCCGCCGCCCCTATCGCGCGGAGCTGGCTCGGCCCCGCCCTGTCTGTTGCGGACATCGCGCTTGCGCTCGATCTTGGCGCGCGGTTCCTCCTGGCGACCCGCGCCAGCCCCCCTGCGTCGGGCCCCCCGGTGCCCGAAGTTCCGCGCCCAGGCCCCGCGGCGGCCTCAGCGAAGGGGGAACAGGGCGAGGACCTTGTTTACGATATATTGTCCCGCGCGCGGCGCGTCCGCAGTGTCGCGCGCCGCCCCCATAGCGGGGACCTCGTCTGCCAGACGGACGCCGGGCCCGTGTGCATCGAGGTCAAGCACTATACAGGTACGGTCCCCGCCAGCGAGCTCGAGAAATTCCGCCGCGACCTCCTGGCGCGCGATGCAGCGGCGGGTGTTTTTATTTCGCTTACGAGCCCCATTGCGGGGGCCCGCGAGTCGGTCGCCGTCACGCTCGAGCCGCGCGTTTCAGGTGGGACCCTTGTTCCGGTCGTTCTTGCGGCCCCCGAGCGGTCCGTCTCCGCGGGCCGGCTCCTGCCGGAGGTTATCCTCGCCGCCGTCGACATGGCGATCGCCCTTGCCGGGGCCTACCCGCGGGGGCTCGGCGGGCTCCATCCCCGGGACAGTCTCCTCGCGTTCAGCGTCGCGGCCGAGCAGATCGGCGAAGGGGTGGGCAGCGTTCGCGCCGACCTCGCGCGCCTCGTCGGGACATTGGGGGATGGCGTGGGCGCGCTTGGCGAGCGGCTGGCCGCCATCGGCCTGGAGTCCCGGGCGCTTGCCCGGGCCCAGCGGGCAGAAATTGAGGAGGCCCGCGATACCGAGCCCGGGCGCGGCGAGCTCTTTGCTGCCGAGCTCGAAGAACGGTACGGCGCCACCCGCGCCGGCCGCGGGCTCCTCGCCCGGGTTATCGATGCCCTCGGGGATTGGGGGTCCCGGTCCGTCGTCGCGGATATCCTGGGCGAGGGGAAAAACTGGCGCCTACTGAAGGCCCAGGCTGTCCATACGTTCTCGGCGTGCAGCCTGTCCTTCCTCAAGCACTGCACGATTGTGTACGTTCCCGTGGGGCGCGTCGAAGTATCCCTGATGGCCGGTATGCTCAAGACGCTCGGCGCAAAAATCCGCGTAGCGAACGGCGCGCTCGGGGTCGAGCTGTCGGAGGAGACCGCCGATGCGATCGTCGCTCTTATCGCGCAGATGCGTGTTGACTTTCTGTGAGCTCGTGCCGCGGCCTACTTTTTGGTGCCGCCGCGCACCACCGACACCGTGGCGGCGTACCCATCGACGACAGTTTCGCACAGCCGGCGGAATAGGACAATGTCGCGCTCGATGCGCTCGAGCGCCTGGTAGACGTCCGTGAACGATGCAACGTTCGATTCTATCTTCTTTTGGAGGTGCTTGAGGTTTTCCGTTTTCATCCCCGCCTGCGGGTAGCTGTGGGGCTTTTCGCCGGCGACGATACGGCCGACGTTTGTCCCATTAAGGGTTGCCTCCTCAATGGCGCACTGCAGCGCCATTTTTTGCTCGTTGATCGCCGTGATTGCCTGGGAGATGGCTTGCCGGCTCGCCTTGTCGTCGCGTATCAGGTTCTCGGTTGACGGGACCACGGAACGCCCCTCCTCCCATCTGGCGAGCTGGTCGCGCGCCTCGCGGACGTGCTTCATAAGACTGGGATCCTCGAGGTCGGCCAGGTTCTTTTCATCGTTGAGGTCGACCTGTGTCGGCGGGGGCGCTGGCGCTGGCGCCACCGTTGCCGCCGCCGGTGTCGATCTCGTTTTGCCGGCCGATACGCCGGCCGTCGATAGTCCCACCTTTTTCGCCTTCTGGCGGATGGTCAGAATGTCGTCCCCGAGTGACGGGGCCCTGTCTTCGTCCTCGGTCTCGCCTTCATCGTCGTCGTCCACGGGCCCGACGTCGTGTTCGTCGTCGGGTTCGTCGTCGTTGTGTTTCCCGCCGATGCGGTCCGCTTTCTTCAAAGAGAATCCCTTTGCTGGTCGGCTGTTTGCCGGTTTGGTGGGGCTTCCGACTCTCCTCAGCATGTCGATGAAGTCGCCTCCCCCTTCGTCTGTCTGGTGATCGTAGGGGTCCATCTCGTATTGGTGTGGGGCCGCTCTCCAATTCGGGCCGCGCTATTTGAAGTTGGGCAGTCACCCAGGATATGGCGCACCGGTTCATCCTTCATTTCAACAGGCCGACGGGCGAAAAGAGCTGGAAACTCACATGCGGGGATATTGCACGCGTGCTGGCTTCCCGGATTCCTCAGGAGAAAAATACCGATATTATCTTTCCGCCTAGGCCGACGTTAGTCGCCAATGGGCGCGACGACAGCGACGACAGCGACGACAGCGACAACAGCAACGACGTCGACGACATCGACGACAACGACGACAATGTCAACGAAGATCGCGCCGGCAAAAACGATCGCGATAGGCATAAAATTCGAAATGGCCCTCATGCGCGCGATGGCCCTACCGATCGAGCCGCGCGTCCTGTACGTGATGGCCGTGGCCGATTCAAGCACCATGCTAAGGCGCCCGCGCCCGCGCCCGCGCCCGCACCTGTGCCTGCACAAATGCCTGCGCCCGTGGCTGTGCCCCCGCCCGAATACTTCGCCGTTCTGGATAGCCCGGATCGGGCACCCGACCCGAGCGATGTCTACAACATGGATCTCTGGGATGTTGTCGGGCTACTGCAATGGCAGTTCCGGTGCGACGCGGTGATCAGCATAGGCCAGGTGAGGAAACGGTTCGATGATATCAGATATGATATGAAACATGTTGCCCTTTCCAACGCGATAAGCCGTCTCGGGAAAGGCCTTACTCTCGTGTACCCCCATCTTGCCACACTGTCTAAACACGAACTGGTTCAGCTCATCGCCTTTGGGTTTGAAATGGCAACAGCGGTTGGTGCGTCCCCTGATCTTATGGAATTCGCAAAAAGTCAGGTTCAGGCCATTGACCTTGTTTCGTTCTTGCATGTGTAGGCGCCATCTATTTTCTTGACGATGATCGTGATCGTGATCCACTTGCCGCACGGGGAATTGCCCGATTCT
>CAYUOL010000048.1:0-18135 GCA_964446345.1 uncultured Iamiaceae bacterium
GACCTGATCGACCCGGCCATCCTGCGCCCGGGCCGCCTCGACGTGAAGATCAAGATCGAGCGGCCGAGCCAGGACGCCGCGGCGCAGATCTTCTCGCGGTACCTCACCGCGGACCTCCCGCTCGATCCGAAGGAGGTCGAGACGATGGGCGGCGGCGACCCGAACAAGGCCGTCATCGCCATGATCGAGGACACCGCCGCCGAGATGTACAAGGACGACGAGCTCAACCAGTTCCTCGAGGTCACCTACCAGAACGGTGACAAGGAGATCATGTACTTCAAGGACTTCTCCTCCGGAGCCATGATCGAGAACATCGTGCGCCGGGCCAAGAAGCTGGCGATCAAGCGCGTCATCGAAGGCGACGGCAAAGGCATCCGCACCTCCGACCTGATCGAGTCGATCCATCAGGAGTTCAAGGAGCACGAGGACCTGCCCAACACGACGAACCCCGACGACTGGGCGAAGATCTCGGGCAAGAAGGGCGAGCGCATCGTCTACGTGCGCACGCTCATCAAGAAGAACGAGGACAAGGACACCGAAGGTGGCCGCTCCATCGAGCGCGTCGCCACCGGCCAGTACCTGTAGGCGTGTGCCGGTCGACCAGCGTTCGTTGCGGCGGTCCAGCCCGTCGGGCCGCCGCTGATCGAGGTGGAGGCACGATCGCCGAGGTCAGCGAGGAGCGCTCATGCCCACATGTCCGCAGTGCGGGGTCGGCATCCAGCCCACGTGGGACTGGTGCCACGGCTGTGGATTCGACCCGGAGGGCCTGAAGCCCGCGGGCTGGCAACCTGCCGCTGCCGCGGCGGTAGGTCCTGGCCGCCCCGGGCCGGTGCCCTTCGCGTCGCCACCTCCGGGATCGTCGCCTCCTCCGGGATCGTCGCCTCCTCCGGGGTCGTCACCGCCGCCCGGATCGCCACTGCCCCCGGCCGGTCCGGCACCGGCACCCGGCGCGGGCCCGGCGCCGGGGTACGGACCCGTCGGCGCGCCACCAGCCGGGTACGCGCCCCCCGGGTACGGGCCTCCGGGCTACGGGCCGGTGGGGTACGGGCCGCCGCCGCGTTCCGGGCCGTCGACGAGCCGCGTGCTCGTCATCGTCGGCGCCGTCATCGCCGTCGTCTTTCTCCTGCCGGTCGTCGCGATCGCCGGCGTGACGCTGCTCGGGCGGAGCTCGTCGTCGAAGTTCGCGTCGGTGGCGCCGCCCGTCACCGACCCGGTCACCACGGCCCCGGCGACGACGCTGCCCACGGAGTGGACGTCGTGGAGCCCACCCGACGGATCGCTCACCATCCAGGTGCCGGACCCGAACGGCATGCAAGCGCTGGCGCTGGGCGGGACGCTCCCCGCCGGAGTCGTCAGCTCGCCCTCGTTCCAGACGAACCCGGCTGCGGCGAACGGCTTCCTGCTGATGTGGGTGGAGCTCGATCCCAACTACACGTTCGACAACCAGAAGGGCCTCAAGGGGATGGCGGAAGGGGCCGCCACGCACAACGGCGGGACCCTCCTCTCGAGCCAGCCCGGCACGTTCGCCGGCATGGACTCGATCGCCTTCACCTTCGAGAAGCACGGGATCTCCGGCCGCGGGTTCGGTTTCGTCGCGGGGAAGCGCCTGTACGCCCTGGCCGGGTTCGGTCCCGACGCGAGCACGGACGCGGTGTTCCAGAAGTACGTCGACTCCCTGCACCTCAAGTGATCTCGTCGCCCGCCGGAGCACGTCGGGCGGCAGCCGCCCGGTAGGGTCGTGACGATGGCGATCAAGAAGATCTGTGGGATCGAGACCGAGTACGGGATCGCGTTGCGGGGCGTCCCCGAGCCGAACCCGATCGCGGCGTCGTCCATGCTCATCAACGCCTACGTCAACGAGTTCCTGCGCGACGGACCCAAGACCGGGCCGGCTCCGAAGGTCGGGTGGGACTTCGAGGACGAGTCGCCCGGCAACGACGCGCGCGGCATCTCGCCGATGGGGGCGATGGCGCCCGAGATCGAGACCCACCTCGTGAACTGCGTGCTCACGAACGGCGCCCGCTAATACGTCGACCACGCGCACCCCGAGCTCTCGACGCCGGAGTGCGGCGACGCCCGGTCGGTCGTCGTCTTCGACAAGTCCGCCGAGCTGATCCTCCTGCGCTCGATGGAGGCGGCGAAGCGCATCCTGCCCGAGGGGCAGGAGATCGTCGTGTACAAGAACAACTCCGACCGCAAGGGCAACAGCTACGGCTGCCACGAGAACTACCTCATGGATCGCACCGTGCCGTTCGGCCGGATCGTCACGCACGCGATGGCCCACTTCATCACCCGGCAGATCTTCACCGGCGCGGGCAAGGTCGGCAGCGAGGCCGGCGGCCTCGACGCGAAGGACGTGCCCTTCCAGCTCACGCAGCGGGCCGACTTCTTCGAGGAGGAGGTCGGGCTCGAGACGACGTTGAAGCGGCCCATCATCAACACCCGCGACGAACCGCACTGCGACGCCCAGAAGTACCGCCGCCTGCACGTGATCGTCGGCGACGCGAACCTCGCCGAGGTCTCCACCTTCCTCAAGGTGGGCACCTCGGCCATCGTGCTGGCGATGATCGAAGACGACTTCCTGCCGCGCGACTTCGTGTTCAACGCCCCCGTGTGGGCCATGCGCAAGGTCTCGTACGACATGACCCTCTCGGCCCCGCTCGAGCTCGCCGACGGCACCTCCGTCACCGCGCTCGAGACGCAGTGGGAGCTGTTCGATCGCGCACGGAAGTACGCCGACGCCTACGGGCTCGAGTGCGTGGGCACCGAGGTGGGGGAGCAGGTGCTGGCGCGGTGGGAGTCGGTGCTGACGGCCCTCGAGACCGACCCCCTGTCGCTCGCGGACCAGCTCGACTGGGTGGCGAAGTACCGCCTTATCAACGGGTACCGCGAGCGCCACGACCTGGCGTGGGACGACGCCCGGCTCGCGGCGATGGACATCCAGTACCACGACATCCGCCCCGAGAAGTCCCTGTTCACGCGGTGCGGGCTCGAGCGCATCTCCAACGACGAAGAGGTCGCGCTCGGCGTGCACGAGCCGCCCCCCGACACCCGGGCGTACTTCCGGGGCAAGTGCCTGCAGCGCTGGCCCGACGACATCGTCGCCGCGAACTGGGACTCGTTGGTGTTCGACATCGGCAAGGAGCCCTTGCGGCGGGTTCCCATGATGGAGCCGGGTCGCGGCACCGAGGCGCACGTGGGCGCGCTCATCGCCGAGGTGCGGTCGGCCTCGGAGCTGCTGGACCGCCTCGGCTCCTGATCCCGCAGACCCGCCCGGCGACGCCGCGTGCCGTGACCGGTGCCTCAGGGACGCGGCGTGATTGGTGCTCGGGCTCCGCCGATCCGGTGCCGATGGGGCTTAGAGTGCAAAGGCTCGCCCCGAGGTCCCGGTCCATGGCCGCAGGCCTCGGTCGGGCTCCGGGCGCTCCTCCCCAGAGCGTCCGTCCAGTCGGTGCCCCGGTGACGGGAGCCCGACCCGAACGCAGTAGGTTGCCAACGATGCCAGAACGCGAACAGATCAAGAAGACCGCTCCCGCGAAGCAGGACGAAGAGGTCGCCGAGACGCCGGCCAAGTCGGAGACCGGCGAGAAGATCAAAGCCGAGCTCGACGACCTCCTCGACGAGATCGACGACGTGCTCGAGACGAACGCCGAGGAGTTCGTCAAGGCCTACGTCCAAAAGGGCGGGCAGTAGCACGCAGCTGCGCTGGGCCAACCGCACTGCTTCGGGCGCCTTCGGCGCTCGATCCTTCGGTTCCGTCCCGACCGTCTCCTCGCTGCGCTCGGGGTCGGACGGGCTGCGTTCGGGTCGGACGGCGACCCGGTAGGGTGCTCGCCGTGAGCATCCCGTTCTTCAAGCCCTGGGACGATCCCGGGCCCGACTTCGCCGCCCTCGTCCGGCGGTCCGGGCTCGAGCCGCCGGTCCCCACCGCCTCGTTCGACGACCCCCAGGCCCGGGGCCTGGAGCTGACCCACGCCACGACGTGCGTCGCGATCCGCTACGCCGACGGGGTCGTCATGGCCGGTGACCGACGGGCCACCTCGGGCAACTTCATCTCGCACCGCGCGATCGAGAAGGTCTTCCCGGCGGACCGGCACAGCGGCGTCGCGATCGCCGGTGCCGCCGGCCCGGCCATGGAGATGGTCAAGCTCTTCCAGCTCCAGCTCGAGCACTACGAGAAGGTCGAGGGCGCGGCGCTCAGCCTCGAGGGCAAGGCGAACCAGCTCAGCCAGATGGTGCGCGGCAACCTCCCTGCGGCGATGCAGGGGCTCGCCGTGGTGCCGATCTTCGCCGGCTACGACGTGCGCCGAGGCGCCGGCCGCCTCTTCCAGTACGACGTCACCGGCGGCCGCTACGAGGAGAGCAACTACGCCGCGACGGGTTCGGGCTCCCTCCACGCCGCCACGGTGGTGAAGCTCGCCTTCCGCGAGGGGTTGTCCCGGTCCGAGACCGTCGACCTCGCGATCAACGCGCTCTTCCAGGCCGCCGACGAGGACTCGGCGACCGGTGGCCCCGATCTCATGCGGGGGATCTTTCCGGTCATCGCGACCATCACCGCCGACGGGTTCGACCGGGTGACCGACGACGAGATCCGCGAGCGCTTCACGGCGCTGCTCGGCCGGCTCGAGACCCAGATCGGCGACACCGTGCGCACGCCCGAGACCTCCACCGAGCTCGACCTCGGCCTCGAGTCCGGCAGCACCGGCTCCGAAGGCGGTGCGTCATGAGCATGCCGTTCTACGTCGCTCCCGAGCAGGTGATGAAGGATCGCGCCGACTACGCGCGCAAGGGGATCGCCCGCGGGCGCAGCCTCACCGCCGTCACCTACGCCGACGGCATCCTGATCTGCGCCGAGAACCCGTCGAGCACGCTGCGCAAGGTCAGCGAGATCTACGACCGCATCGCGTTCGCCGGCGTCGGCAAGTACAACGAGTTCGACCAGCTGCGGATCGCCGGCGTGCGCCATGCCCAGCTCAAGGGGTTCTCGTACAGCCGCGAGGACGTGGACGCCCGCAGCCTCGCCAACGCCTACGCGCAGATCCTCGGGCAGATCTTCACGCACGAGATGAAGCCGATGGAGGTCGAGATCCTCGTGGGCGAGGTGGGTCCGACGGTGAGCCACGACCGGCTGTTCCACATCCTCTACGACGGCACGGTCATGGACGAGCAGAACTACACCGTGCTCGGCGGCGAGGCCGAGGCCATCGACACGCGCCTCGAGGAGTCGTGGCAACCGGGGCTGCCCCTGGCCGCGGCACTCGCGGTCGCCGTGCAGGCACTCGCCGGCCCGGACCGCGAGCTGGGTGCCGACGACCTCGAGATGGCCGTGCTGGAGCGGTCATCCGCCCGCCGGGCCTTCCGTCGCATCGAGCGACCCGAGATCGCCACCCTCCTCGCCGAAGGCGCGGACGCCAAGGCGCCGGCCAAGAAGGCCTCCGGCAAGAAGCCCAAGTCCGAGTAGGCGCTCCGCGCGACCGCGGCGCCGCTGGCGCGCCCGCTCAGCCGACCGCGAGCAGCCGCAAGACGCAGAACGTCACGACGCCCGAGATCACGAGCGCGCCGACCCACCAGCTCGTCGCGCTGCGCCCCGCGCCGTCGTCGTGCGGGCCGAGGCCGAAGTAGGCGGCCGACTCCTCGTCGTAGCCGTCGGTCGAGATGAGCACCAGGGCACGGGCGTCGTCGACGTCGGCGGCGGGGACGAGCACCTCGATGGTGCCGACCGGGTACACGCTGTCCATCGCCCCGCGCACCTGCCAGATGAACCCGTCGGCACCCAGCCGCGCGGTGAGCACCTTCGCTTCGAACGGGGTCAGCCCCGACGCGAGGGGCACCAGGCTCAGGTGGTCCACGCCCCGAGGGTACCGCCGCGAGAGCGACGCCCCGGATCGAGCACGCCGGGGCGCAGCACGACCATGCGCACGTTCTGCGCAGGTTGGGGGATAGGTTGACCGCGATGGAGCGCCGCATCTTCGGTCTCGAGAACGAGTACGGCGTCACCTGCACCCTCCGCGGGCAGCGGCGCCTGAGCCCCGACGAGGTGGCTCGGTACCTGTTCCGACGCGTCGTGTCGTGGGGGCGCAGCAGCAACGTGTTCCTCGCCAACGGCGCGCGGCTCTACCTCGACGTCGGGTCGCACCCCGAGTACGCGACGCCCGAGTGCGACTCGATCTACGACCTCGTCGTCCACGACAAGGCCGGCGAGCGCATCCTCGAGCAGCTGCTGGCGAGTGCCGAGCAACGCCTGCGCGAAGAGGGCATCCGCGGCGTGATCTACCTCTTCAAGAACAACACCGACTCGGCGGGCAACAGCTACGGCTGCCACGAGAACTACCTGACGAGCCGGCGCGACGACTTCAGCCACTACGCCGAGGTGCTCATCCCGTTCCTCGTCAGTCGCCAGATCTACGCCGGCGCTGGCAAGGTGCTGCAGACGGCCCGCGGCGCCATGTACTGCGTCAGCCAGCGCGCCGAGCACATCTGGGAAGGCGTCTCGTCGGCCACCACGCGCAGCCGGCCGATCATCAACACCCGCGACGAGCCCCACGCCGACGCCGAGCGCTACCGCCGCCTGCACGTGATCGTCGGCGACTCGAACATGAGCGAGTACGCGACCTTCCTCAAGGTGGGCGCGGCATCGATCCTGCTGCGGATGCTCGAGGAGCCCAACGTGGTGCTCCGCGACATGACGCTCGAGAACCCGATCCGGGCGATCCGAGAGATCAGCCACGACATGACCTGCACGCGGCGGGTCCGCCTGGCGAACGGCCGCGAGGCCAGCGCGCTCGAGATCCAGAGCGAGTACCTGAACCGAGCGCTGCGGTATGCCGAGAAGCGCGATCTGAGCCCGCTCGAGACGCAGGCGCTCTCGATGTGGGAGCACTGCCTCACCCAGATCGAGAAGGACCCGCTGGGCCTGGATCGCGAGTGCGACTGGGTGATCAAGTACAAGCTGATCGAGGGCTATCGCCAGAAGAACGACCTGCCGCTCAACCACCCGAAGGTGTCGTTGATCGATCTGCAGTACCACGACGTCAACCGCGACCGGGGACTCTTCTACAAGATGCAGGACCGGGGGCTCGTCGAGCGGATCTGCACGGACGAGGACATCGACGAGGCGATCGAGACCCCACCGCAGACTACGCGCGCCCGGCTCCGAGGCGAGTTCATCCGGCGGGCCAAGGAGCGCAAGCGCGACTACACGGTCGACTGGGTGCACCTGAAGCTGAACGACCAGGCGCAGCGGACGGTGTTGTGCAAGGACCCGTTCAAGGCGCGTGACGAGCGGGTCGAGAAGCTCATCGCCTCGCTCTGAGGAGCGTGCCCGCGGTGACGGCGCGTCCGGAAGACGAGCGGGTCGAGAAGCTCATCGCCTCGCTCTGAGGAGCGTGCCCGCGGTGACGGCGCGCCCGGGAGACGAACGGGCCGAGAAGCTGGTCGCGGCGCCATGAGCGCTGCGTAGTATCGGACCCCTTGGACAAGCTGGAGCGGTTGCTGAACCTGACGCTCACGTTGCTCGAGACGCCGCGACCGCTCTCGGCGATGGAGCTGCGGGAGCGGGTGCCGGGCTACCCCGACACCGATGCGTCGTTCCGGCGGGCGTTCGAGCGGGACAAGGACAGCCTGCGCGAGATGGGCATCCCCGTGATGCTCGAGCTGATACCGCACACCGATCCGCCGGCCGAGGGGTACCGGATCCACGCCGACCAGTACTACCTGCGCGACCCCGGCTTCGAGCCGGACGAGCTCGCGGCCCTGCACCTCGCGGCCAGCGCCGTGCGCATCGACGCCGCCCACGGCATCGAAGGGCTGTGGAAGCTGGGCGCCGTCGCGTCGGGGGCGCTCGGCGAGGACGAGCTCGGGCCCTCGCTCCCGGGCGACCTCACGACGAGCGCGGTCGCCGAGCTGCCCGGCGACCCCAACCTCGGCGCCGTCTTCGCGGCCGTCGCCGAACGCTGCGCGCTGACCTTCGGCTACGGCGGCGCGACCCGCACGATCGATCCCTACCGCCTCGACCACCGGCGCGGGCGGTGGTACGTGTCGGGCTTCGACCACGATCGAGGCGAGGAGCGCAACTTCCGGCTCGATCGCATGGAGGGCGACGCGTCGACCGGGCCCCCCGCGAGCTTCGAGCGACCGTCGACGGCCATCGCCGGCGGCCCGGCCCAGCCGTGGCAGTTCGGCGAGGGCGAGACGGTGACGGCCCGGGTGCTCATCGATCGCGAGCAGGCGCCGTGGCTGCGCCAGCACCTCGGCCAGGACGCTGCGATCGAGACCCGCGCCGACGGTTCGCTGATCGCCACGATCGAGGTCACCAACTGGCCGGCGTTCCGGTCGTTCCTGCTGACCTTCCTCGAGCACGCCGAGCTGCTCGACCCGCCCGACCTGCGCGCGGAGATGATCGACTGGCTGCGGATGCTCAGCGGCGCGGCGAGCGGCGCCACATGAGCCGCCTCACCGCTGACGACCGGGTCCGCCGGCTGCTCTCGATCGTGCCGTGGGTCGCCGCCCGCCACCCCGAAGGGGTCGCGATCTCCGAGCTGTGCGAGCGCTTCGACATCGACCGCAAGCACCTCGTCGCGGACCTCACGACGCTGTCCTACGTCGGCGTCTACCCGTACTCACCGGATGCCCAGGTCGAGCTCGTGATCGAAGACGGCCGGGTCTTCATCCACCTGCCGCAGTGGTTCGACCGACCCTTGCGCCTCACCCCCGAGCAGGGCCTGGCCCTCGTGGCCGCCGGGCAGAGCCTGCTCTCGATCCCCGGGGCCGAGGCCGAGGGGCCGCTCGCGCGCGGGCTCCAGAAGATCGAGACCGCGCTCGGCTACCGCACCGACGACGCGGTGGACGTGCACCTCGGCAACGCCGAGCCCGGGATCATGGGGGAGCTGCGGTCCGCCATCGACGATCACACCCAGGTCGAGATGACGTACTACTCCTGGGGGCGGGACGAGGAGACTCGTCGGGTGGTCGACCCGTACCGGCTCTACGCCGATCAGGGCAACTGGTACCTGACGGCGTTCTGCCACCTGGCCGAGGGAGACCGCGTCTTCCGCGTCGACCGCATCCGCGACGTCACCCGCCTCGCCACCACGTTCGCCCCGTTGGCGGAGCCGCCGTCGCTGGGGGTGTTCGAGCCGTCGGCCGATGATCCCCGAGTCGTGCTGCGCCTCGAGCCCGAGAGCCGTTGGGTCCTCGACCAGTACCCGACCGAATCGGTCGAGCACCTGCCGACGGGCCAGGTGCTGGTGACGCTGGCGGTGACGGCCCCGGCGTGGCTCGAGCGCCTGCTGCTTCGCCTCGGCCCCGACGCCACCGTGGTCCGCGCGCCGGCCGAGTTCGAGGACCTCTGCGCGCGAGCCGCCCGCCGCATCCTCGATCGCTACGAACCGCCGCGTGGGGGAGACCACCCATCCTGAGGTACCCTCGGCCCCGCACCGATCCGCGCTTGCCCGCCTCGTAGGACCTCGTAGATGGCGACACCCACCACCGACCTCTTCCCCGACGCGGATCCTCTGCCGCCGAAACCGTCGAACCCCTCCGGCACGCGCTCGCTCGTCGAGTGGCTCGTCGTGGTCGCCGGCGCCATCATCGTGGCGCTGGTCATCAAGACCTTCGTCATGCAGGCGTTCTTCATCCCGTCCGAGTCGATGGTGCCGCTGCTGCAGAAGGGTGACCGCGTCCTGGTCAACAAGCTCAGCTACCACCTGCACGACATCAACCGCGGTGACGTCGTGGTGTTCGAGCGCCCCGACGGCGAGACCGACGACCAGATCAAGGACCTCATCAAGCGCGTCATCGCGTTGCCGGGGGAGAAGGTCGTCATCAAGGACAACCACGTCTACGTGAACGACAAGCAGCTCGACGAGCCGTACCTGCCGCCCGGCACGACGATCCTGCCGGGCCCGGGCGGGGCGACGTGGTCGCACAAGTGCACCACCGACGACCCCTGCGTCGTCCCCCAGGGGTCGGTGTGGGTGATGGGCGACAACCGCACCAACTCCAAGGACAGCCGCTACCTGGGCCCGATCCCCGAGGACAAGATCGTCGGGCGGGCCTTCGTGATCGTCTGGCCGTTCGATCGCGCCTCCGGGATGTAGGGCGCGGCGCCCACCGGCTCGGCCCGGTGGTCGTCAGGCCACCCGGCTGATCGCCGACATCATGAGATCGGTGTGGTCGCTGAACACGCCGTCGATCCCCGCATCGAGCAACCCGTCGAGCGTGCGCTCGAACTGCGCGTCCCAGCCGAGGGCGAGGACCCCGAAGCGGTGGAACAGCGTGATCAGGCCGCCACTCCAGTCGTTGTGGTGCAGGTTCACCGCGTCGATCCGAGCGTCGCGGAGATCGGCCGCCCGGCGCTCCGGTCCGTCCTTCATGCGGCTCAAGCGAGTCGAGTTCACCAGCTGCACGGTGGGCGACAGCGCCCGCCACTCGGCGAGCAGCTCGAGGTCGGGGTGGCACACCCAGAGGCGGTCCTCCGCGCCGGCGTCGCGCGCCACGAGGATCACCTCGGCGATGGCGGCGGGGTCCTTGATGTCGAGGGAGAGGTGCGCGTCGGTGCCGCACCGCTCATAGAGGTCGCGCAGCAGGGGCATCGACTCGGGCAGCTCCGCGCGGGTGGCCCGGCGGATGGGCTTGCGGCGCAGGCGTCCGCCGACGAACCCGTCGTGATCGAGCACCGCCTGGCCGTCGGCGCTGAGCCACACGTCGCTCTCGAGGCCCGTCGCCCCCAGCCGCAGCGCGAGCTGGAAGCTCTCGATCGTGTTCTCGGGGGCGTGCGCACGCGCGCCCCGGTGGGCGAAGCCGATCGGTGGCTGGCGCAGCGACGGGAGGCGGGACGGCACCCGCCAATCCTGCCGGACCACCCGCGCCACCGGCCAACGAAGCCGCTCCCATGGGTCGTTCGGCCCACGCGCACCCACGGATGGTGACCGGGACGACGCCCCGGGGACGCAGGGTGATGACCCGTGTCGCGGTGCCGGTCCATGGATGCGCGATTTGGTTCGAATGGCCTACCCCCGCGGTCTCAAGGCCCGGGAAGCACGAGCCGAAACCCATTCGAGACGTAGGACAGGGAGGCCATCATGGCGACCATTCGGGCGAGTTGTTTCGATTGCGGCGATGTGGAGCTCACGACTCACGACGTCCACGTGCGCGTGTGCACGCTCGACAACCAGGGCACCTACGCCTTCCGCTGCCCGCTCTGCACCATGACCGTCGTCAAGCCGGCCGAGCCGCGCACCGTGGATCTGCTCGTGGCGTCCGGCGTGGAGTACTCGACCTGGAGCCCGCCGCTGGAGCTGTCCGAGCCCCGGGGCTTCGGCGACCCGATCACCCACGACGAGCTCCTGGACTTCCACGGGTTCCTCAGCGACGACGCCAAGCTCTCCGAGGCGCTCGCCACGCTCGCCGACCGCTGAGCGGCGACCCTCCGGGGTCCATCCTTCGACACGCACGGATCGCCCCTCCCTGGAGGGGCGGTTGGCGTTTTCGCCCTACTCTTGCGCCCGTGCTCGCGTGGTCGGCAGCGATGGTCGTGGTCCTGCTCGGCGGCGCCGCGGCGCTGACCTGGCTGGCGGCGCGCGTGCACGACGAGGTCCGTGCCCTGACCGCGGCACTCGACGCGCTCGCCACCCTCGTCCCCGCCGATGCGGAGCTCGCGGAGGAGATCGCCGCGACGCGGGACCGGCGCACCGGCCGCCACGGCGCGGGCGACCGGCACGCCGGCAGATCCGGGAGCTGATCGACCGGCGGATCGGCGAGCGGATCGGAGAGCCGTTTCGTGGGTGGGTCGGAGGCGGGGTCGAGGGCCAGACCTCCTCGTTCGGCGCCCGCACGGGCGAGTCTTGGTCGGGGCCCATCCGTCGGTAGACTGGCCAGATGTTCAACGTCGGTGGCGGGGAGATCCTGGTGATCATGGTCCTCGCCTTGATCGTGCTCGGCCCGGACAAGTTGCCCGAGGCGGCCAAGCAAGCCGGCAAGTACCTCAGCGAGTTCCGCCGCATGAGCCACGGGTTCCAGCAGGAGATCCGCAGCGCGATGGACCTCAACCCGCTGAACGACAAGTCGAGCGGACCGTCGGCGGGGAGCACCGCGTCCGGTTCGAGCTCGCCCGCCGCCGCGCCGAGCCTGCCGCCGCTCCCGGTCACCGAAGCCCCCGGGGCCAACCTCTCCTCGGCCGCCGACCACGTCCCGCCCGCCATGCGCACCCCTGCCCCCGAACCCCGGGGTGACATCTCGGTCGACGGTCCGAGCGGGTCGTTCAGTTGATCCAGGACGAGTCGCTGGGCGTGAGCGGCAGCGCGCCGGACGAGGAACCGGATCACCTCGCCAAGGGGCGGATGACGATCTGGGAGCACCTCGCGGAGTTCCGCATGCGGCTCATCCGCTGCGTGCTCGCGATCGTGATCGGGATGGTGCTCGGCTTCTTCCTCTACCCCTACATCCTCGAGTTCCTCAAGCAGCCCTACGCCGAGCTCACCGGCCGCACCGACTTCATCGCGCTCGACCCGCTCGAGCCGTTCGCCACACGGCTGAAGATCTCCGCGTACGTCGGCATCGTCTTCGCGATGCCCGTCCTGCTGTGGCAGATCTGGCGCTTCGTGACGCCGGGCCTCTACCCGCACGAGAAGCGCTACGCGGTGCCGTTCGTGGTCTCGGCGCTCCTGCTCTTCGTCTTCGGCGCGAGCATCGCCTACATCACCCTGAACCCGGCGCTGCAGTTCCTCCAGCAGATGGGCGCCGGCCAGGTCACGTCCTTCTACACGGTCGACAACTACGTCACCCTCATCGCCTACATGATGTTGGCCTTCGGCGTCGGCTTCGAGTTCCCCGTGCTGCTCGTCGCGCTCCAGATCGCCGGGGTGCTCACGCCCCGCAAGCTCCTTGGGTGGTGGCGCCAGGCGCTCGTGATCATCGCGATCGTGGCGGCGGTCATCACCCCGTCGGGCGATCCCATCAGCATGATGGCCCTCGCCGTCCCCATGTACATCTTCTACGGGTTGTCGATCGTCATCGGCGTCTTCATCACCCGTGGCAAGCGCAAGGCGACGGCGGGGCAGGCGAACGCCTGATCGCGTGACGCACGACCCCGTGACGCCAGGCCAGGCGGGCGCCGCTCCCGCCCACGGGTTCGAGCTGGACGACTTCCAGCGCCAGGCGTGCGCCGCGCTCGACGACGGCCGATCGGTCCTCGTCGCCGCGCCGACGGGAGCGGGCAAGACCGTCGTCGCGGAGCACGCGGTGGCGCTCGCGCTCGCGGCGGGGCAGAAGATCTTCTACGCCACGCCCATCAAGGCGCTGTCCAGCCAGAAGTTCCACGGCCTCGCGCAGCGCTACGGCAGCGAGCTGGTGGGCCTGCTGACGGGCGACAACGCGGTGAACGGCGATGCGCCGGTGGTCGTCATGACGACCGAGGTGCTGCGGAACATGATCTACGCCCGCGCCGCCGCCCTCGAAGGGCTGCTCTTCGTCGTCCTCGACGAGGTGCACTACCTGCAGGACGCGTACCGCGGGCCCGTGTGGGAAGAGGTCATCATCCACCTGCCGCCGGAGGTGCGCCTGGTGTGCCTCTCCGCGACCGTCTCCAACGCCGACGAGCTCGCCGAGTGGATCACGATGGTCCGCGGCCCCACGACGACGGTGGTCGAGACGAAGCGCCCGGTCGAGCTCGTGAACCTCTACGCCGTGGAGGACCGCACGTCCGAGCGGCTGCAGGTGGTGCCGGTGCTCGTCGACGGCCGGCCGAACCCCCACGGCGAGAAGTTCGACGCGGCCGCAGAACCGACGGGGCGGTCCCGGGTGCGGCGGAAGTTCGCACCGCCGCGGCGCCTCGAGCTGCTCGAGCACCTCGCCGACCGCGACCTGCTCCCGGCCATCTACTTCATCTTCAGCCGCAACGGCTGCGACGACGCGATGCTCAACTGCGTGCGTGCGGGGATCCGCCTCACCGAACCGGAGGAGCGCACCCGCATCCGCTCGATCGTCGAGCGCCACGTCGCCGGTCTCAGCGACGAGGACCTCGACGTGCTCGGCTACGACCGGTGGGCCCACGGGCTCGAGCAGGGCATCGCCTCGCATCACGCCGGCATGGTGCCGCCGTTCAAGGAGGCGGTGGAAGAGGCGTTCGCAGCCGGCCTCGTGAAGGTGGTCTTCGCGACCGAGACCCTCGCCCTCGGCATCAACATGCCGGCGCGCACGGTGGTCATCGAGAAGCTGACCAAGTTCACCGGCGAGCGCCACGAGTTCCTCACCCCCGGCCAGTACACGCAGCTGACCGGGCGGGCGGGCCGCCGCGGCATCGACGACATCGGCCACGCCGTCGTGCTCTGGTCGCCGTTCGTCCCGTTCGCCGACGTCGCGACGCTCGCGTCCAGCCGCAGCTTCGTGCTGACGTCCTCGTTCCGCCCCACCTACAACATGGCGGCCAACCTGGTGCGCCGCTACCCGGCGGACGTCGCGCACCGGTTGCTCAACATGTCGTTCGCGCAGTTCCAGGCCGACCACGCGATCGTGCGCCTCGAGGCACGCCTCGCGAAGCGGATGGAAGCCGCCGAGCGCCTTCGGGCGAAGACGAGGTGCGAGCGCGGCGACCTCGAGGAGTACCGCCGCCTGGTCGACCAGGCCCGGCGCGAGGAGGGGAGCAGCCGCCGGTCCTGGGGCGACGCCATCGAGCGCGCGCTGACCGGCCTGCGGCCCGGCGACGTCATCCGCCTCTTCGGCGGCAAGAACGCCGGGCGGGTCGCCGTGCTGTCGGTCTCCCACCGGAAGGGCACGGTGAAGGTGCGAGGCGTCGCCGAGAACCGACGGGTCCTGAACCTGACCGAGGACGACTTCCGCGAGCCGCCGCAGGTCGAGGGCCACCTCGAGCTGCCCGAGCCCTTCGCCCCGCACAACACGGCGTTCCAGCGGCAGGTGGCCCGGTCGCTGCACGACCTCCCGCGCGGCGACGGCAACCACGCTCGCCGACGCGCGCCCGGGACGCCGCGGAACCTCACGACGCCGGGGCGGGGACCCGGGGCGGTCGCGGCCTGGCAGCATCCCGTGGCCGACTGCCCCGACCGCGACGAGCACCTCCGCGCGGCGCGCCAGCTCGACCGGGCCGAGCGCGAGGTCGCCGAGCTGCAGCGGCAGATCTCGTCGCGCACCGACTCACTGGCCCTCGCGTTCGACCGCATCCTGCAGCTGCTCGACGGCTGGGGCTACACCGACGGATGGGGCCTCTCGTCACGAGGTGAGCAGCTCGTGCGCATCTTCCACGAGAGCGACCTGCTCATCGCCGAGTGCCTCCAGTCCGGCTTGTTCGACGGCCTCGAGCCGGCATCGCTGGCCGGTGTGGTCTCCTGCTTCACCTACGAGCACCGCAGCCCGAACCCTCCGCCACCGCCGTGGTACCCGAACCGGGACGTGCGCGATCGCATCGACGAGATCATGCAGGTCGCCGCCGACCTCAACGCCGACGAGAAGCACAGCCGCCTGCCGCTGACCCGCCCGCCCGATCCGAGCTTCTTCGCGCTGGCCCACGGGTGGGCGGCGGGGGAGTCGCTCGTGCACGTGCTGGAGGAAGAGGAGCTCTCGGGCGGTGACTTCGTCCGCAACATCAAGCAGCTCATCGACCTGCTCCGCCAGATCGGCGATGCGGCCGAGCACCCGGACACCGCGCGAGCGGCCCGCACCGCCGCCGACCGCATCTACCGCGGCGTCGTGCGGGCGTCGTCGGCGATCAGCGCCGGCGAGGACGAAGGAGAGGACCCCGACGACCTCACCCTGCTCGAAGCCCCCGGCCCCTCGCTGCCGTCGGTGCCCGGCCCACGCGCGTGACGGTCCGCAAGGGCACCGATTGGGGCCACCGCGCGCCGCTGCCAGAGGACGGCATCGTCGTGGCGACCGACGCGGAGGCGCGGGCGGTGGTCGAGCGCGCCCGCCGGGCCAACGAGCCGATCCCGGCGCTCGGACTCGTCGGGGGCGACCTGTGCCGCACGCTCGGGGGCACCGGTGATCGTCTGCGCCTGCGATCCTCCGAGGCGATGACCTTCCCCGTCGATCTCGGGACGGTCCTCGTCGACGGTCGCATCCACTGGTTCGTGGCGCACCTGGTGGCGCGGCGATCGTGGTGGCGCGGGAGGGTGGTCGCGGCGATGAACGCGCAGTGGCTCGGCTCGTGGGACCTCGGGCCCAAGGCCCATCCCGGCGACGGCCTGCTCGACATCACCGATGGTGACCTGCCGTTCGGCGATCGCCTGCAGGCGCGTCGTCGCCTGCCCACCGGCACGCACCTGCCGCACCCCGCCCTGCGCACCAGCCGGGTCGCCGCCGCCCAACTGGCCTGCCGCCCGGCGCTCGACGTGTGGCTCGACGGCGAGCGCGTTGCCCGAGCGAGCAGCCTGTCCATCCGCGTCGAACCAGACACCCTCACCGTGGTGGTCTGACAGATGCAGGCGCAGAAGGACGCGGAACCCACTGCCTGTGGGACTTTCCCAGGTATTCGCGGAATCAGTCCCGCGCGGCTCTACGCTCGCCGCCTGTGAGCGTCTATGTCGCGGAGGACTTCACCGACGAGGAGTCCGACATCCTCCGCCGGTACTTCACCAACCTCGATGGGCCCGTCTTCGCCCTGGTCAACCTGCCCGAGGTCGTCAAGGGCGCGCTCTTCGCCCGGTACTCGCGCTCCTCGAAGAGCCTGCGGCGCCTCTTCCTCGACGAGTTCGTCAACGAGCTCGACATCAGCGGCGACGCGTCCATCGACGCGACGATCGGGCTCCGCCGTGCCGAGGAGCTCTACGACAAGGTGTTCTTCGAGTACGGCGACGACTCGGTGGCGCAGCTCGGCGGGGTGCACCTGGCGTGCGAGCAGTCCTCCAACCTGCTGACCAAGGTGCTCGAGTGGGGGCGGCTCATGGCCTACCTCGAGCAGTCCACGCGCTACATCGCGTACGACGCCCGCATCGGCGGCCGGTACCGCTACTACCGCGACCCCGACGTGCTGATGTCGAACCTCGGCACGCGCTACGTCGGCGACATGGACCGGCTGTTCGACACCTACGCCGACCTGCTCCCGCAGCTGCAGGACCACTTCCGCGAGGTGCACCCCAAGTCCGAGGACGACAGCGACTTCGTGTACCGCCAGGCGATCCGGGCCAAGGCGTTCGACGCGCTCCGCGGCCTCCTGCCCGCGGCGTCGCTGTCGAACGTCGGCATCTACGGCACCGGCCAGGGCTACGAGATGCTCCTGCTGCGCATGCGAGCCCATCCGCTGCCCGAGGCGCGGGCGTACGCCGACCTGATGCTCACCGAGCTCCGCAAGGTGATCCCGTCCTTCCTCAAGCGCGTGGACCTCGACGATCGAGGCGTGGCGTGGAGCCAGTACCTCGAGACCAACCGCGACGCGATGGACGAGCTCGCGGCTCGGCTCTTCCCCCCGGCCACGCTCGGGCCCGACGACGCGCCGACCGTGTCGCTGGTCGACTTCGACCCCGATGGCGAGATCAAGCTCGTCACCTCGATGCTGTACCCCCACACGCACCTCCCCGAGGCGCAGATCGAGGCCCGGGTGCGCCAGATGACCGTGGAGGAGCGCCTCGAGGTGCTGCGCACCTACGCCGGCGACCGCACGAACCGGCGCCACAAACCCGGTCGCGGGCTCGAGCGCACGGCCTACCGCTTCGACGTCCTCAGCGACTACGGGGCGTTCCGCGACCTCCAGCGCCATCGCATGCTGACGATCGAGTGGCAGCGGCTGACCCCCGAGCACGGCTACGTCCGCCCCGAGGCCGTCGCCCTCGCCGGCGCGAAGGACACGTTCGACGCGGCGATGGCGCGATCCGCCGCGCTCTACGAGGCCCTCGACGAGCGCTTCCCCGAGCAGGCCTCGTACGCGGTCTCCCTCGCCTACCGCGTGCGCTACGTGATGCACATGAACGCGCGGGAAGCCATGCACCTGATCGAGCTGCGAACCACCCCCCAGGGCCACCCCGCGTACCGGGTCGTCGGGCAGGAGATGCACCGCCTCATCGGTGAGCAGGCCGGGCACCACGCCGTCGCCGAGATGATGCGCTACGTCGACTACTCCGAGGCCGAGCTCGAGCGGATCGAGAGCGAACGACGCGCCGAGGCACGCCGCCGACAACGATCCTGAACCAC
>CAYUOL010000048.1:18235-28741 GCA_964446345.1 uncultured Iamiaceae bacterium
CCACAACCCCTGCCCTGGTGTATTGCACCGCCGGGCTGGGTGTGTATCATCCCGCCGCGGGAACCACGCTCCGAGGGTCTCCCGGGCCCCACTCGTGCCGATAGCAAGGAAACCATGGCAGACGACGACATCGACGACGACTTCACGCCGGATGACCTGGAGGAGGACCTCGACGAGGACGCCCTCGACGAAGACGACCTCGCCCCCGAGGACATCGAGGACGAAGACGGGCTCGTCGTCGAAGGCGCGCTGGACGACGACGATGCCGAGGTCGAGCCGGACGAGACCGCCGAGGAGAAGGCCGTCCGGGCCAAGAAGCGGCGTGACGAAGAGGACGACGACGAAGACGAGGTCGATCCTGACGACGTCGAGGCCGACCTCGACACGATCCTGAAGGACCGCATCGCCGCCGTCGAAGAGGAGGAGGACGAGGAAGAGGAGGAGGTGGCTCCGCGCACGGCGCCCGAGACCCCGGACGGCGTGATCCCGAAGCGGGCGAACGAGTTCACCTGCCCCGGGTGCTTCCTGCTCGTGAACCGCGGCCAGTTCGGCCCTCCGAACGACATGCGCTGCCCCGTGGGCGAGAGCGACTGCCCGGCGATCGACATCCTCAACGAGCCGGCCGCCGCACCCACCAAGCTGCCCGCCAAAGCCGCTGGCAAGTCCGCCAAGAGCAGCCGCCGCAAGTAGGCACCGACATCGGGCAGCGGGCCGACTTTCCCCTTCGGACGTGCCTGGGCCATCATCGTGGCAGTGACTGACGACGAGAAGAAGACCCCGATCGATCACACGCTCGACGTGTTCGTGTACTTGCCGCTGGGTTTCGTGCTCGACTTCCCGCAGTCGATCCCGCGCTACATCGATCGGGGGCGGCGCGAGCTGCGCCCCAGCCGGCTGCTGGCGCGCGGGGGCCGCAGCGGCCTCCCGAGCCTGTCCGACGCCAGCGGCAAGCTCTCCCGGCTCCAGGAGCAGACGCACAGCACGCTGCGCGCCCTCGGCGTCACGATCCCGGGCGTCGTGGACCCGGCGGACGGTCGCAGCGGCAACGGCCGAACCTCCGCGAACGGCCGGGGCCCCGCTGCGAGCACGTCGTCGAGCGCGTCGGCCTCCGCCGGCGACGCCGCGCCCCCCTCCGCCGGCGACGCCGCGGCGGCGCCGAGCACGCCCCCGGCCGCGCCCCTCGCTCCACCGCCCGACCCGAGCACGTTGGGGATCACGGACTACGACAGCCTGTCCGCGTCCCAGGTGGTCCCTCGCCTCGACAGCCTCGCCGCGGACGAGCTCGAGGGGATCCGCGCGTACGAGGTGGCGACCCGCGGTCGCAAGACGATCCTCAACAAGATCGCCCAGATCCAGACCGCCTGAGGGCGTCCCGCCCCATGGAGCACGCCCGGCTGGCCACCCCTGACGATCGCCCCGCGCTCGCCGCGCTCGCGGCCGAGGCCCGTGACGAGTCGCGGACCAAGCGAGGCGGGGACCTCCTCGTCAACCGCGAGCTGGCGGCGTTGGCCGAGCTCGACCTCCTCGACGCGGCCACGGGCGCTCCGACGCCGCCGGACCCTCGCAAGGTCGTCGTCGTGGGCACCATCGACGAGGTCGTGGTGGGCTACGCGCGCTTCCGGGTCGAGACGCTGCGCACCGACGAGACGATCGGCATGATCGACGAGATCTACGTCGATCCCGAGGCCAGAGGCGTCGGTGTCGGCGAGGCGATGATGGACCTGCTGGTCGCCCTCGCCCGTGAGCACGACTGCATCGGCGTCGACGCCGTCGCGCTGCCGGGGGACCGTCAGACCAAGAACTTCTTCGAGACGTTCGGCCTGACCGCCCGCGCCATCGTCGTGCACCGCGCGCTCTAGTTCCTCACCTCGTTCGGGATCGGACAGGCGGTCAGGTGAAGGTCGACAAGATGCCGTGCTCGTGGAGGAACTCGGCGACGCCGTCGACGAGGTCGAGGTCGACGACCTCTTCGAGCGGGACCCATCGGGCCTCCGTGGCGTCGTCACCGGCGAGCGGCCGCGCATCCTCCTCCAGCACCGTCACCTCGAAGTCGAGGATCACGAAGTGCCGGTCGTCGTCGAAGCGCTCGACCCAGCCGATGAGCTCCCCGCAGACCGCCTCGAGGCCGGTCTCCTCGAGCATCTCGCGGACCACCGCCTCGGCCAGCAGCTCGCCGTGCTCGACCCGACCCCCGGGAACCGACCACTGGCCCGCGGCGGGCCCGTGGCCGCGGCGAACCATCAGGATCGTGGCGTCGTGGATCGCGACCGCGCCCACACAGATCTCGGGGTGGCTCATGGCGCCCATGTTGTCCTGCGCGCAGGCGGCCCGGGTGGACCGGGCCGCACGAGCGATCAGACCGGAGGAGCGGAGCTCATCTGCCCTTCCATGCGGGCGGGCGCTTCTCGATGAACGCGGTCAGGCCCTCGCTGAAGTCCTCGGTGTTCATGAGCTCGAACATGACCTCGTTCGAGCGCCGCAGGCCCGTCTCGTCGTCGGCGTCGGCGAGCTCGTGGATCAGTGCACGCGTCTTCTGCACCGCCACCGGCGCACACGCCGAGATGCGCTCGGCGAGGCCGAGGGCGACCTCGATCGCCGTGCCGGGTTCGGCCAGCTCGTTGACGAGGCCGAGCTGGTAGGCGCGCTCCGCATCGATCGGATCGCCCGTGAGCGCGAGCTCGAGCGCCACGTTGTGGGGGAGCACGCGGGGCAGGCGGAACACGCCACCGGCAGCCGCCACCAAGGAGCGCTTCACCTCGGGGATGCCAAAGCGCGAGGCCTTGGAGGCCACGAGCAGGTCGCACGACAGCACGATCTCGAGCCCCCCGGCGAGCGCCGGGCCTTCGACGGCGGCGATGATCGGCTTGGTGCGCTGACGCGTCACGATGCCGGCGAAGCCGCCCTTCGGCGTCATCATCTCGCCCGGCTTGCCCGAGTTGATCAACTTCAGATCCGCCCCGGCGCAGAAGAACTCGCGAGTGCCGGTGAGGACCCCCACCCACAACGAGTCGTCGGCCTCGAGCTGATCGATGCCGGCCTCGATGCCCTGGGCCACGTCGCCGTTGACGGCGTTGCGGGCTTCGGGACGATTGATCTTGATGACGAGGACGTTTCCGTGGACTTCGGTTTCAACCATGGGCAGGCACCCTACCGGCGCGATCGCCGCGACGGAAAAGCCACGCGCACTTGTCACGAGAGGTGACAGCCGCTGCGACGATCGGCCCGATCGTCGAGCCCCGGTCGCACGCGGGCGCCCGTGGCGCGAGCGTCCCGCGACCCGCCGCTACGGTCGCGCCCGTGACGCCACCTGCGAACGCCCTGGTCCCGATCTTCGACCTCGACGGCACGCTGCTCGACTCCGACGCGGCGCTCATCGAACCCTTCCTCGCGCTGGGCGTGCGGCGAGACCAGATCTCCTTCGGCCACGTCGTCGGGGAGGAGTGCGAGCGCTTGGGGATCGACCTCGACGCCTACGTCGCGCGCTACGACACCGACGCGGCGCTCCCGTTCCCCGGCGTCGGCGACCTCGTGGCCGGGCTCGGGCGGTGGGGCGTGTGCTCGAACAAGCACCCCGTGTCGGGACGCGCCGAGCTCGACCGCTTGGGGTGGCGACCGGAGGTCGCGCTCTTCACCGATGCCTTCGACGGGCCGAAGCAACTGGGTCCGGTGCTCGATCGGCTCGACCTCGCCCCGAGCCAGGTGCTCTTCGTCGGCGACACCGCCCACGATCGACGGTGCGCGGCCGAGGCCGGCGTCGCGTTCGCGATCGCCGCCTGGAACCCGCGGGCCGAGCCGGCAGCCGGCGACATCGTGCTGCGCACGCCGGGTGCCGTGCTCGACCACCTCGCAACGCCCTCCTAGCCCGGGCGCGCGGCGATCGACGATCAGCCTCCGTCTCCCTCGGTGATCCGCGCGACCACGTGCTCGCCGCGCAGCCGCTCGTCCGTTCGCCGGCGGCCCGGTCAGCCTTCGGGGGCGGGCGCCTCGTCCGCGGCGGGAGCATCGGCGCCCGCCGTCGGCGCGGGCGCCACGGCCGGTGGCTTCGGCGGCAACGGCTTCGGCGGCAGCGGCTTCTGCCCGGGCTTCGCCGCGCCGCCCTTCGGACCCCGCGGTCCGGGCCCGCTGGAGGCCTCGATGCCGAACTGCGCGGCGATCTGCGGCACGCGTGATGCGGCCTTCTGCACCGCTTGCACGAGCTCGGGCGACGGGTCCGGCGGCACCGACGCCGCCGTGACCTGCAGCCGCACCGGTGAGAACGCCAGCGCGTCGAGCAGCGTGGCGAAGCGGTCCGCCGTGATGTCGGCCGTGAGCCCGCTGGAGGTGGCGTCGATGAGACGCTGGGCGAGGTCCTTCGGGAAGGGGACGCCGGCCTTCGGCGGCCGGGAGCTGAGGCGCAGCGCCCGGACCAGCCGGTTGCCGGCGAGGTTCTCGGCGATCTCGGTGAGCCAGTTCTGGTGCTCGCGATCGACCCGCGCCGCCACCGCGTCGCGCAGCTGTGCCGCGAGCTCGCGCGACTCCTCGTCACGCGCCGCCGCATCGGCCGCCACCACGACCGAGCGCAGGTCCTTCAGGTCCACGTCGTCGCCCGCGGCCAGCGCGGCCTCGGCCTTGTCACGCCACTCGGCCGTGCGGATCGACGGCATGAGGCGGTCCGCGATGTCGAGGAGAGGATCGGGACGGATCTCGGGCTTGCCGTCGGCCTTGAGCAGCGCGTTCTGGCGATCCAGGGCCTGGCGGACCGACGGGATGCCGCCGCGGAGCAGCAGATCGGCGATCGGGCGGTGCGTCTCGGGGAGCGCGTTGAGCAGGGCCTGGCGATGCGCGCGCCCCGCCTTGAGGCGCTTGAGCTTCGGCTTCGCCTCGGCGGCCGGACGAGCGGGCCGCGACGGTCGGTTGCGGCGGTCGCGATCCTCTGCGCCGCGCCCGGCGCCCGCACCGTCACGCCCGCGGTCGCGACGAGCGTCGCCGTGATCGCGGGCACCGCGGGCATCGCGGCTGTCGCGTCGACCACCCGGACCTCCGGGACCTCCCGCGCCACCGCGCCCACCAGGGCCACCAGGGCCGCGCGGGCCGTCCCGGCGAGGGCCGCGATCGCCGCGGTCACCCCGATCGCCGCGGTCCTCCCGGTCGCGTCGGCCGCGCCCCTTCGGCGCGAGCACGGTCGTGACCCCCGGTTCGTCGCGCCGGGGCGGGCCGATGATCTCGAGGCGCTCGGGCTCGGCCCGGGCCCCCTTGGGCGGCAGCACGCCCACGACGTTGATGCCGTCGATGTCGAAGTCGGCATCGGCACGCACGACGTCACCGACCTTGGCGCCGGGATAGAGCAGCGATCCGTCGAGCTCGCCCTTGGGTTGGCGGGCGCCCGCCGCGCGCCACGTCCACACGCCGTCTGGGCGGCTTGAAGTGAGTTCGACCTCGATCCGGCGTGACATAGGGCTGAAAACCTAATGGCTGGGGCCACAGGTGGCGAATGCCCATCGCTCGTCCCCGGGCGCGGAGGAGCGGGTCGGTAGGCTGCCGACCGTGGACACCGACGTCATCCGCTTCACCACGGGTTCGAGCAGGGTGACCGACCTCACCGAGCGGGCCGCGACGTTCGTCCGGGCGCGCGGTGACGGCCTGCTCCACCTCTTCGTGCCGCATGCGACGGCCGGTCTCGCGCTGTTCGAGCTCGGGGCCGGCTCCGACCGCGACCTCGACGAGCTGCTCGACCGGGTCTTCCCGCGCGACGACCGCTACGTGCACCGTCACGGCAGCGCCGGGCACGGCGCCGATCACCTGGTGCCGGTGTTCGTCAGCCCATCGCTGACGGTGCCGGTCTTCAACGGGGCGCTCGCGCTCGGCACGTGGCAGTCGATCGCGTTCGTCGACACCAACGGCGACAACCCCCACCGGCAGGTGCGCCTCAGCTTCCTGGCCGGCTGACCCGGGTTGCGGGCCGGATCACCCCAGCAGGATCACGTCGCTGACCGTCGAGGCGTCCTGGGTGCGGTGCAGCCGGTGGAGCATCCCCTCGAGCGCGACCGCCGCCTCGAACCCCGCGCCGTCGGGCATGTCGACGAGGTTGCGGGCGAGCCGGTGGATCATCCCGTACTCCGCGAACAGATCCACCGAGATGAGCTTCGACGCGGAGTCGGGTTCGTCGATCAAGGTGCGCTTCATGAGCTCGACCGCCCGATCGGTCTGCTTGTTCGCCAGCGCCAGCACCGCCGCGACGGGCGTGAGGGGCTGCGCCCCCTTGCTCAGGGTGGCCAGCTCCTCCTCGGCCTTCACGGGGTTGCGCTGGCCGAGCCAGGCCCATGCGGCCAACGTCGTCGCCTCGGTGGCCTGCCCCGCGTTGAGGCGCTTGTCCTTCAGCTTCTCCGCCATGAGCGCCGCCCCGACGTAGTCACGCCGCTCGAGCGCCGCGTAGCCGGCCTCGAGCAGGTCGGCGGGGGAGCGGCGGTCCCGCTTCTTGCGGGCGTCGTCCATCGAGACGACGTTGCGGGAGGTCTCGTACCAATCGCCGCGATCGGGCTCGGGGACGAGCTCCATCCGCGGCGCGCTCGGATCGGCTTCGTGGCGGTAGATGAGGTAGTTGTGCGCGGCCAGGATGCCGTAGATGAAGAGCGCGAACATCCAACCGAAGACGAGGAAGCCGATCAGGGCTGCCGCCGCACCGGCCACGACGGAGACGAGCCGGGCGACCTGGGGCTTCGGTTCGCCGCTGATGATCTCGAGGAGCGCCTCCATGATGCGGCCACCGTCGAGGGGCAGCACGGGCACGACGTTGACCAACGTCCACAGGAACGACCAGAAGGCGAGGTCGGTCAAGGTGAGCAAGCCGAGCTCGCCGAACGAGTCGCGCCCCGGCGACCAGTTGGACAGCGAGGTGCTGAGCAGGATCGCGACCGGCACGAAGACGAGCACGAACATGGCCCCGAGCCCGCACAGCGCCACCACGATCTCGCGGCCGGGCGAGAGCCGGCCGTTGCCGGAGGTGACGCCCCCCAGCCCTGACAGGAACACCGAGGGCTCGTGGCCGAAGCGCCGGTAGGCGAAGCAGTGGCCGATCTCGTGGATGATGAAGATGAAGGCCACGACGGCGGCCAGCTCGACGAACCCGAAGATCGAGTACAGCGGCCTGGTCAGCAGGGGCTGGAGCCGCCAGATCGAGATGATGCCCAACGTGAAGAGGAACCACCACGACACGCGGAAGGGGATCCGTCGGATCGAGAATGTGAACGCGCTCGTCATCATCGGGCACCAAGGTACTGGACCGGGGCCGCCCCGCGGCCGCCCCCGGCATCACCGGTGCGGCCAGCTGCCCCCGGTCCCGAGGAAGTCGTGGATGCGCGCGGGCGGCACGGCCCGCGACAGGAGGTACCCCTGCGCGAAGTCGCATCCCATCTCGCGCAGGCGCCCGAGCTGGCCCTCGGTCTCGACCCCTTCGGCCACCACCTCGAGCCCGAGCGTGTGGCCGAGGTCGACGATGGCGTGCACGATCGCGTCGGACTCCACATCGGTCTCGAGCCCGGCGACGAAGCTCTGGTCGATCTTGAGGATGTCGACGGGGAACCGGCGCAGGTAGCTGAACGACGAGTAGCCGGTGCCGAAGTCGTCGATCGCGATGCGCACACCGAGGACCTTCAGGCGGTCGAGCACCTCCTTGCTGGCGTCGACGTCGTGCATCAGCACGCTCTCGGTGATCTCCAGGTGGAGGCGTCGGGGATCGAGGCGCGTGGCGGCCAGCACGCTCGCGATGTCGTCGACGAGCGAGGCGTCGGAGAGCTGACGGGCCGACAGGTTGACCGCGACGAACAGATCCGCCGGATCCGCCCCCGGGGCGTCGGTGGGGAGGTTGCGCCATGCCTCGGTCTGCGCGCACGACTGGTCGAGGATCCACGCGCCCAAGGGCACGATCAGCCCGGTGTCCTCGGCCACGGTGATGAAGGTGCCGGGGTAGAGGAGGCCGCGCGAGGGGTGCTTCCACCGCACGAGCGCCTCGGTGCCCACCATGCGCTGCTGGGCCAGCTCGACCACCGGCTGGTAGTGCAGCTGGAGCTGGCGCCGGCCGACGGCGCGGCGCAGCGCGATCTCGATCTGGTGGCGGTCGACCGCGCGGGCGCGCATCGCGTCGTCGAAGATCTCGGCGCGCGCCCGCCCGCGGGACTTCGCCTGGTACATCGCGGCGTCGGCGTCGCGCAGGAGGGACTCGACCTCGAGCTCCTCCGCTTCGCCGTAGGCGATGCCCGTGCTCATCGTCACGAAGACCTCGGAGTCGTTCACGAGGAACGGCTGGCTGAGCGCCCGTTCGATGCGATCGGCGAGCACGACGGCTTCGTCCGCGCTCCCGAGGTCTTCGGCGAGGACCACGAACTCGTCTCCGCCGAAGCGCGCGATCGTGTCGCCGGCCCGCACCGCATCGGCGAGGCGGGCGGCCACCTCGATCAGCAGGGCGTCGCCCTGGCTGTGGCCCTGGCTGTCGTTGACCACCTTGAAGTGGTCGATGTCGCAGAAGAGGATCGCCAGGCCCGAGCCGTTGCGGCGCCCGCGACCCAGGGCGACGTCGAGGCGATCGCGCATCAGCGTGCGGTTGGGCAGTCCGGTGAGCGGATCGTGCGTGGCCTGGTGCTCGAGCCGGCTCTCGCTGTCGCGCAGCGCCTGCTCCTGCATCACCCGCTCGGTGGTGTCGCGCATGTTGGCGATCACCCCTTCGACCGAGGGCTCTTCGAGGCGGTTCGTGAAGATGGACTCGTACCACCGCCACGACCCGTCCTGGTGACGCATCCGCGCCTCGACCCGCACCGTGGCGCCCTGCGGGCTCGAGGCGAGCTTGGAGAACTGCCGGAAGACCTCCCGCCGGTCGTCCGGGTGCACGAGGCGCACCATCGACACCCCGAGCATCGACGCGGCGCCCATGCCCCACAGGTGCTCCCCGGACGGGCTGCACCACGTGACCAGGCCGCGCGCGTCGAGGATCAGGATGGCGCCGTCGGCGTTGGTGAGCAGCGCGCTGAGCCGCTCCTCGTTCTCGCGCACGCGATCGTCCGCTTCCTTGCGATCGGTGATGTCGCGGAACGTGTTGAGGATGCCGTGGACGTGGCGATGATCGAGCAGGTTGACGCTGGTGCACTCCACCCAGCGGTACGTGCCGTCGCTGTGGCGCAGGCGGAAGGTCTGCAACGTCGCGCTGCCGGGGCGCGCGAGCAGCTGGCGTGCGTTCTCGATCGAGTGCGCACGGTCGGCGGGGTGCTGGTAGGAGAAGCCGCTCGTGCCGATGAGGTCGGCGGGGTTGTGGCCGAACAGCGTGCGGATCGCCGGCGTGGCGTAGGTGATGACGTTCTCGTGATCGGAGATCACGATCGCGTCGAAGCTGTTGTGGACGAGCGCCCGGAAGCGCTCGTCGGGGTCCTGCCCGTAGGCGATGTCCTCACCGGTGCTGCGACTCAGCCGGGCGGCGCGCAGCGCCAGCGCAGACCGCTGGGTGCCCGCATCCTCTGCGAGGCCTTCCGCCCGGTCGTCCATCCGCAGCCCTCCCCCCGGGAAGCGGACCGCCGCCTACGTCGGTCCGTTGCGTGTGCTTCGGAGGGTACGCCGCTCGGCGACGGGGCGAAAGGGGCAGTTCGACGCAACGCGCGCTGGTGAACGCGTTCACGATCTGGCAGGCCGACTGACCCAGCTCGCGCTGCAAAGGAGCGCGGGGTGCCGGCGGTCCCGGCACCCCGCGTCACCCGCGTCTCCCCGCGTCTCCCTGACGTGGCGGCTCAGGTCTGGTCGTCGCGCCGGAGACGATCGGCGGCGGAGAGCACCGCGCGCAGCGAGGCCGTGATGATGTTGGGGTGGGTGCCCACGCCCCAGCGGGTCACGTTGTCCCCGTCGACCGTCTCGACGTACGCCACGGCGGTGGCGTCGGCGCCCGACCCGAGCGAGTGCTCGTGGTAGTCCACCACGTCGAGATCGATGGCGAGCGCCTCGCGGAGGCCGGCGACGAACGCCGCGATGGGCCCGTTGCCCCGCCCGGAGATCGTCACCGGCTCACCGTCGACGACGACCTGCGCGGTCAGGGTGGACACGTCGTCGGCATCGGTGCCGATCTCGTGGCTGCGCAGCACGTGCACCGGCGCCTCGGGCAGGTAGGTGGTGGTGAAGGCCGCCCACATCTCGGTCGGGGTGACCTCGGATCCCGTGTCCTCGCTGATGCCCTGGATCGTGCGCGAGAACTCGATCTGCAGGCGGCGGGGGAGGGCGAAGCCGTGCTCGAACTCCATGATGTACGCGACGCCCCCCTTGCCCGACTGGCTGTTGACCCGGATGACGGCCTCGTAGCTGCGGCCGACGTGGGCCGGGTCGATCGGCAGGTACGGCACGGCCCACCGGTCGTAGTCGCGGCCGTGGCCCGCGGCCTCGGCCTCCGCGTACAGCGCGGTGAAGCCCTTCTTGATCGCGTCCTGGTGCGAGCCGGAGAAGGCGGTGTAGACGAGGTCGCCCACGTAGGGGTGGCGCTCGTGCACCGGCAGGCGGTTG
>CAYUOL010000049.1:0-1282 GCA_964446345.1 uncultured Iamiaceae bacterium
GTCGACGTCGGCCGGGCCGAAGGTGGCGACCACCGCCGGGTCGAAGCCGGCGAAGGCGCGGCGGAACCCGTCGCGCTTGCGCAGGATCGTCAGCCAGGAGAGGCCGGACTGGAAGCCCTCGAGGCAGAGCTTCTCGTACAGGCGGACGTCGTCGACGACGGGTCGGCCCCACTCGTCGTCGTGGTACGCCTCGTAGTCGGTCGTGGAGGTGGCCCACCCGCAGCGCCGGGCGCCGTCGCTGCCCTTCACCGCGGCGATCGCCGCCCAGTCCGTCATCAGGCGCCGCTCAGAGCATCGCCGCGAACGCGGCGTCCAGGGTGCGGTGGGCGAACGTATAGCCCTCACGCTCGAGCACCGTGGGGGTGACGCGCGCACTGATGAAGAGCAGCTGCTCGGCCATCTCGGCTCCGAGCAGCAGCTTCGGCCCGACCGACGGCACGGTGAGGAAGGTCGGTCGGTGCAGGGCCGCGCCGAGCGCCTTCGTGAAGTCGGCGTTGGTGACGGGCTCTGGCGCCGTCAGGTTCACCGGCCCGGCGACGTCGTGCTCGATGAGCCACCGCATGGCCGCGACCTGGTCCTGCATCGAGATCCAGCTCCACCACTGCCGACCGGAACCCAGCTTGCCGCCGAGGCCCGGCTTGAACAGCAGGAGCAGCCGCTTCAACACCCCGCCCGTCGGTTCGAGCACGATGCCGGTGCGCAGGAAGGGCACGCGGATCCCGGCGTCGATCGCGGGCTGCGCGGCTTGCTCCCACGCGACGCAGATCTCGGAGAGGAACACGTCGCCCGATGGGGTCTCCTCGGTGCACACCTCGTCGCCGCGCTCGCCGTAGTAGCCGATCGCCGACCCGCTCAGCAGCACGGACGGCTTCGCGTCGAGCCCCGCCAGCGTCTCGGCCAGCAACGCCGTGCCGCGGGTGCGGCTCTCGAGGATCTTCCGCTTGCGCTCGTCGGTCCAGCGCTTGTTGCCGATGCCGGCGCCCGCGAGGTGCACCACGGCATCGAGCCCTTCGAGGCCCGCCGCGTCGATCGTGCCGGCGGTCGGGTCCCACTGCACGGCGAGCTCACCGTCGTGTGGCGGCCGGCGCAGCACCTTGACGACGCGGTGGCCGTCGGCCTGCAACGACGCGCAGAACGCCGTCCCGATGAATCCCGACGAGCCCGTGACTGCGACGTCCATGTGCCCTCATTCCCGTGGTGCGAACGGCTCCGGCGCGGTCATCGTGGCATCGCCGGCGGGCCGGCGTCGCATCGGGCTCGCTTCGGCGAGCGCAGGTCGGAT
>CAYUOL010000049.1:1382-28624 GCA_964446345.1 uncultured Iamiaceae bacterium
GCGCAGGCCGGGTCAGAGGTGCTCGACGTTCGCGCCGTCGACGCAGTGGCGCGTGTCGAGGACGTAGGTCGCGGTCGAGGTCACGAGGTCGAGGTCGAACTCGTCGTGGTCGACCAGCAGCACGACGGCGTCGGCGTCGGCGAGCACCGCCGCGTCGAGCTCGACTCGCACCACGCCGTCGGGCACGAAGCGCTCCATCACGTGCGGGTCGGCGGCGGTCACGTGCGCACCGAGCTCGACCAGCCGGCGAGCGATCGGCTGGGACGGCGACTCGCGGGCATCGCCGGTGTTGCGCTTGTAGGCCAGGCCGAGCAGGAGGATCTTCTGGCCCTTCACCGGCAGGCTGCGCTCGTTCAGGGCCTCCTGCAGGCGGCGCACCACGTAGTTGGGCATGTGCTCGTTGACGTCGTTGGCCAGCTCGACGAACCGGAAGGTCTCCCCGAGCGAGCGCCGCACGCGCCAGGACAGGTAGGACGGATCGATCGGCAGGCAGTGGCCGCCGACGCCGGGGCCGGGCGTGAAGCGCATGAACCCGAAGGGCTTCGACGACGCCGCCTCGATCGCCTCCCAGACGTCGATGCCGAGGTCGTGGCTGAACATCGCCAGTTCGTTGACGAGGGCGATGTTCACGTGGCGGAAGGTGTTCTCGAGCAGCTTGGTGAGCTCGGCCTCCTTCGGCGACGACACCGGCACGGTCTTGTCGACCAACCGGTCGTAGAACGACTGCACGGCGACGAGTGACGCCGCATCGACGCCGGAGACCACCTTGGGCGTGTTCTCGAAGCTCCAGACCGGGTTGCCCGGATCGATGCGCTCCGGGCTGTAGCCGAGGTGGAAGTCGTCGCCGACCGTGAGCCCCGACGCCTCTTCGAGGATCGGGCCCACGAGCTCCTCGGTGGTGCCCGGGTAGGTCGTGGACTCGAGGATCACCGTCGCGCCCGGGCGGAGGTGGGCGCCCATGGCAGCCGCGGCGGACTCCATGTAGCTCAGGTCGGGGAGGCCCTCGGTCAGGGGCGTCGGCACGGAGATGACCGTGTAGTCGTAGCCCGCGCAGTCCTCGGCGCTCGCCGTGGGCCGGAAGCGCCCGGTCGCGAGCGCGGCTTGGAGGCGCTCGTTGGTGATGTCCTCGACCGGCGAGTCACCCGCGGCGATGTGCTTGATGCGGGTGTCGTCGACGTCGTAGCCGACGACGTCGAAGCCCTGCTCGACGGCCCGCACGGCCAACGGCAACCCGACGTAGCCCTGACCGACGACGACGAGGCGGGAGGCGCCGCCCCCGTCGATGGGGGCCTGATGCGGGGCGCTCTGATCGGGGATGGTCGGATCCGGGATGGCCGGATCGGGGATGGCCGGATCAGGGGTGGCCTGATCGGGGCGGGGAGGCTCTGGGGTCACGGGGCTCGCCTTCGAAGGATCGGGGAACGCGCGGCGTCGGCTCCGCAGGCTTCCCGCCCCGAACCGGGCCACGATCGTACAACGCGGCGCGTGCGGCCCGGAGCGTGGGCGTCACGGGCGCAGAGCGTGGCGAGCCCCGGCGGCGCTGCGTGCGCACGGGGTGCGATCGGGGCCAAAAGGTCAAGAACCGCCCCGGGCGCGCCGATTGGGCCAAACGGATCATCCCGGCCCATCACCCGACACCCGGACCGAAGGCGGTCCGCCCCGACCAGCAGAAGTACGCTCAGCGCCCCATGAGCACCCGGAAGCTGATCATCCTCGCCCTGCTCTGCGGCATCGCCATCGTCGGCGCCTTCGTGGTGCAGCTCGTCATGATCACCCGCTGACGGGGGCTCTGCCCCTCCGCTTCCCTCCAGGCCCCTCCCTCGTACGTGTCCCTGTTCCCCTCGTCCAGCCCTCAGGACCCGAGCCCACCGCCGCCCGTCGGGGCCACCAGCCTGTGATGAGACCCTTTTCACAGCGACTGGTGTTTGTTACGGTGGAGCCCCTGCGGGCGGACCGCTCTTCTTGAGGTTGTCCGTGCCCAGATCCCACCGCAACGAGGTGCTCCTCCACGAGGATCCCTTCTCCCGCGCTGGTGATCGTGCGCGCCGCCGCGAGCTGGCCCTGGCGGCCACCGAGGCGCCGAACGAGCGGGCGCGTCCCGCGTCCCGGGCCCCCGATCCCCGCGAGCGGTCGCGACGCCTGCTCACGGCCGTCACGATCGTGGGGGCCTTCCTGATGCTGCTGGCCGTGCCGGCGTCGGCAGAACCGACGCCGTCGAGCACGGCCGGCCCGTCCACCACGGCCGATCCCGCCGCCAAGGAGCGTGCGGATGCCGCCGAGGCGTCGAAGAAGGCGAACGACGCCAAGGCGCAGCTCGACGTGCTGGAGGCGACGGACGAGCAGCTCAACGGCGAGCTCGTGCAACTCGACGACCGGCTGCGCCAGCAGCAGGCTGCCGCGCGCGAGGCCGAATCGGGGCGTGCCCAGGCCGAGGCCCAGGTCGGTGAGCTCGACAAGCAGGTCGCCTACGCCCAGCTGCTCGCGGGTGCGGCCCGCAAGGCCGCGAGCGAGCGGGCGATCAACGCGTACATGCGCCCCGATCGCGAGACCGCGTCGCAGATGCTCGCCGCCAAGGACCCCCAGGCCCTCGGCAAGATGCACGTGCTCGTCACGAACGTCGCCCAGTACGACCACGCCGTGATGAACAACCGGGCCAGCGCGGAGTTCCTGCTCAAGGTCAAGCAGGGCCAGCTCGCCGAGGAGAAGGCGAAGGCGGACGACCTCGCGCAGAAGGCGGCCAAGGACCTGCAAGAGGTCGCGAACCTGCACGACCGCCGCGCGTCGGTGCACGAAGAGGTGCAGCACCGCATCACCGACCTCAAGGGCGAGGTCGACGCCCTGGCGGCGCAACAGGCGAACCTCGCGTCGATCATCGCCCGGCGCGAGGCCGAGGTGGCCACCACCACCACGACGGCGCCGACGACCACGGCCGCGCCGACCACGACCACCACCGCGCCGACCACCACGTCCACCTCCAAGCCGCCCCCGGGCCAGCCGGTGCCGCCCACCACCAAGGCGCCCACGACCACTGCGGCGCCGACGACCACCGCCGCGCCGACCACCACGGCGCCGAAGAAGGCCACGACGTCGCTCATCTGGCCGGTGTCCGGTCCGGTCAACTCGCCGTTCGGCGCCCGCTGGGGCACGTTCCACCAGGGCATCGACATCGGGGCCGCATCGGGTGTGCCGATCCGGGCCGCGGCCGCGGGCACGGTCTTCTTCTCGGGCGTGATGGACGGCTACGGCAACGTGATCCTCATCGACCACGGCAAGGGGATGGTCACGTTGTACGCGCACCAGAGCCAGCTCATCGCCGGCGTCGGCACGACGGTGGCGCAGGGCCAGACCATCGGCCTGGTCGGCTCGACCGGGCACTCGACCGGGCCGCACCTGCACTTCGAGGTGCGCATCGGCGGCGTGGCGTACGACCCGCTGTCCTACCTGTCCTGACCCGCCCGACGTGCCTGGTCGGCCTGACCCGGCCTGACTTCGGGGGCCGGGGGATTGACGGCCTGCAGTGCCTGACCGGTCAGGCCGGGAGGCGGGCGACCTCGACCGCGACGTCCATCGTGTGGCCGCCGCCGCCGGAGAAGACGATGCCCCGCAGCGGGGCGACGTCGCCGTAGTCACGACCCCAGGCCGTGGTGATGTGCTGGTCCTTCGGGACGACGTCGTTCGTCGGGTCGAAGTCGAGCCAGCCCCAACCTGGCACGTAGCCCGACACCCAGGCATGCGACGCGTCGGCGCCGCGCAGGTCGTCCTGGCCCTCCGGCGCCGTGGTCTCGATGTACCCGCTGACGTAGCGCGCGGGCAGGCCGACCGAGCGGAGGCATCCGATGGCCAGGTGGGCGAAGTCCTGGCACACACCGCGCCGCGTGGCGAGGATCTCGTCGATGCCGGTCGTGGTCGTCGTCGTGCCGGGCTCGTAGCGGAACTCGCGGGCGATGCGGTGGTTGAGGTCGAGGTACGCCTCGACGAGCGGGCGGTGCGGGGTGAACGAGCCGCGGGCGAAGTCGGCGAGGTCGCTCGAGCGCTGGACGAGGGGGGAATCGAGGAGGAACTGGCGCGCGTCGAGGTCACGCCGCTCGGTGCTCGACTGCAGCAGCAGGGCGGCCTGCTCCCACGATCCCTGCGTGGTCATCGCCTCGAACCCGAGCTGCAGGTCGGGCGCCTTGATCTCGACCTCGGAGATCGCGCGCACCACGAGCTCGCGGTGGTTCGTGTGGATTGAGAAGTGGTCGGCACGGTTGCCGAAGAAGTCGGTGAAGTCGTGCATGTCGTCGGGCACCGGGAACACCTCGAGCGCGAACGAGCGGCGCGCCTGCCGGGCGCTGTTGCGCGGCGCCAGCCGCGCCTGGTTGTGGGCCGTGGTGATCTCGGAGCCGTAGGCGTAGGTGGTCGTGTGCGTGACGCGGAAGTTCACGAGGCGGCTCCTGATCTGTCATCGGGTTCGGGGATCGAGCCGGACGCGGCCGCCCCGCGCGGGAGCAGGCCCGGTTGCCCGAACGCCTCGGGGGCGGTCACGTGCGCGAAGTTCGCGCGGTCGATGGCATCGGAGGTGTCCGCCAGCAGCGTGGACAGCGTCGACAGGAAGTGGTCGAGGTCCCAGCGCACGTCGTCGCTCTCCGCGCCGCCGAGCTTCGCCGTGTCGGCGAGCTGCACGCGGGTGCGCAGGTCGAGCACGAGGCGCTGGTCCGGTTGCAGCCGGTAGGACTCCGGCCGGGGCACGTGGTCGACGTCTTCGATGAGGCGGTCGAGCTGGTACGAGATCGAGCGGGGGTTGCTGCGATCGAGGACGACGAGGTCGAGCAGGGTCTCGAGCTGCGCCCGCGAGCGGTAGCGCCGCCGGTACGTGATGATGCTCTCGGCCGCGCTGAGCACCGACTCGAACATCAGGCTCTCGGCGGCGGGGGACCGCACCGGGACGACCGTGGCCCGCAGCAGCCCCACCGTCATCTGCGCGCGCTCGATGCGGCGTCCGGCGTCGAGGAACTGCCAACCGGGGTCGCGGACCATGCTCTCGTTCGCGAGGCCGGCCAGCGCCAGCAGGCTCTTGATGATCCCGGCCAGGATCCCCCGCACCGAGGTGTTCAGGTCGGCGTCGGGGCGCTGCAGCTCGACGAGCTCCTGCCCGAGGTTGCTCACGACGAGCCAGGTGTCGGTGGAGAGCTGGTCGCGCACCGCGTCCGCGGCGGCGAGCAGGCCCCGCAGGCTCGCCACGAGGCTGCCGCTGTGGTGGGGGTCGAGCAGGGACGAGCGCAGGGTCTCGTCGGGCGCGGCGAACCGGTCCTCCGCCCCCTCGCCGGTGAACCCCGGGTAGGTGGCGGTGACGTGGGTGAACGCGGCGAGCAACCCGCGCAGGCAGTCGGTGCCCGCGGGGTTGGTGCCGCCGGCGAGGTCGTTCTGGCGGTCGCTGATGCAGCGGAAGAGGCGGATCGTGCCCTCGGCGCGCTCGGCGTAGCGGCCGAGCCAGAAGAGGTTCTCGGCCGCACGGGAGGACATCGACATCGAGGGCAGGCGCGCCTCGTCGTCGGGCCCCGTGCTGATCCAGAGCTCTTCGGGCAGCTCGGGCTCCGACGCGATCACCCACGTGTCCTTCGTGAGCCCGGCCATGTGGCTCGACAGCAGCAGGTCGTCGGGCTTCTCGGCGACGCGTGCGAGGCCGCCGGTCATAACGAGGTACTCGTCGGCCCGGGCGACGGCGTAGGTGCGCAGCACGGTCGCCTGCGGGGCGAGGCGGTCGCCGGCCAGCGTCGGCGTGGAGGAGCACACGGCGCGGCGCTGGCCCACGAACAGGTGCGGCTGCGCCTCGATCTGGGCGACCAGGTCCGCGCGCTGCGCCGCGTCGAGGCGCCAGCCGGGGATCGACGAGCGGTGCGAGTGACGGTTGATCGGCTTGATGACCAGCGTGTCGAGGTGGGCCAGCACGTGGCTCTTGCCCGCCGGCTCACCGCACCACCAGGACTCCATCGCGGGCAGGATCAGCTCTTCGCCGAGCAGGGCTCGACAGAGCTCGGGGAGCAGGGGCACGAGAGCGGGGTTCTCGAGGACGGCGCTGCCGATGGGGTTGACCACGGACACGCCCCCGCGGCGCGCGACGTCGACCAAGCCGGGGACGCCGAGCTGCGAGTCGGCCCGCAGCTCGAGCGGATCGCAGTAGGCGCCGTCGACGCGGCGCACGATCACGTCGACCTGCTCGAGCCCGCCGAGGGCGCGCAGCCACACCTTCCCGTCGCGCACGGTGAGGTCGGCGCCCTCCACGAGGGAGTACCCGAGCGACGTCGCGAGGTGCGCGTGCTCGAAGTACGCCTCGTTCCACCGGCCCGGGGTGAGGATGACGATGCGAGGGTCGTCGACCCCCACCGGCGCGGCCTGCACGAGCGCCGAGCGCAGCGCCCGGAAGAACGGGGCGAGGCGGTGCACCCCGGAGTCCCGGTAGACGCTCGGGAACACGCGGGACACGACGAGCCGGTTCTCGTGTGCGTACCCGGCGCCCGTCGGCGCCTGCGTCCGGTCCGCCAGCACGCAGACGTTGCCCTCCTCGTCGCGCGCGAGGTCGGCGGCGTAGAGGAACAGCTGGCGCGTGTGCGGCACGACGATGCCGTCGCACGGGCGCAAGAACCCGTCGTGGGCGTAGATGACCTCGGGGGGGATGTCGCCGCGGCTGATCGTCGAACGGCGTCCGTACAGGTCGGCGAGGAGGAGGTCGAACAGCTCGGCGCGCTGGGCGATGCCGGCCTCGATGTCGTGCCACTCGCTCGAGGCCAGCAGCAGCGGCACAGGATCCAGCGCCCACGGCGTGTGCAGGCCCGAGGGGTCACCGTGCACGTTGTAGGTCACGCCGTCCTGGCGGAGGAGGCGATCGACCTCGCCCTTGCGCTCGCGCAGGCCGCTCATGCCGAGGGCGTCGAGGGCCGAGACGAGGTACGACCACGACCCGCGCACGCGCCCCTCGGCGTCCATCAGCTCGTCGTGGACGTCGGCCGGTGGGCGGTACTCCTGCACCAGGTTGGGGCTCGTGGTCAGCATCGTCGGATCAGCGGAGGACCGGGTTCGTCAGGGGCGGCACGGCGGCGGGCGCCGCCGGGAGGGAACCAGCATGGACGACCGGGCACCCCGGGGGGCGGCATCGTCCCGCCGAGGTCCGCGGCGCGCCGTGGGGCGCGGGATCAGGCACTCGCCAACATCGGCGAGCGTTGAGCGGTGGCGCCCTGGAAGTAGACCTCGTTGAGCGCGTTGTCGAGGGCGGCGAGGCACACCTCGAGCTCGTCGACGAACTCCCCCAGGCCGTCCCAGACCAGTGTGCGCACCTTGGTGTCGCTCACGAGCTCGCGGGCCTCGACGCACGCCGGCATGACCTCCTCTCCTCGTGGCACCTCGAGCAGCGCCTTCGCGAACTGGTCGAGGCAGTGGTCGACCGAGCGGGGGAAGCGCGGGTCCTGCAGCAGGAACCGCAGCGCATCGGGTCCGTTGACCCGGGTGTGCATGGCGCGCCGGTACATCTGGTGCGCGGTCAAGGACTTGAGCATGCTCATCCACTGCACGTCCGCGTAGGGCATGAGCCGCTCGGAGGACTGCGCCAACGAGCTGACCCGCACCTCGAGCACGCGCGAGGTCATGTCGGCCCGCTCGATCTGGCGGCCCATCCGGAGGAACGCATAGGCCTCGTCGTGGGACATCGTGCCCGCCAGCACCCCCGTGATGCGTTGCACGTCGCCGATCACGTCGCTCATCCACCCGATGCGGCCACGGCGGGCGACGGCCATCTCCCGCGACTCGGCCGCGGTCAGGTGCAGCTCGTTCAGCGCCTCGAACGCCTCACGCGGCACGATCGTGCGGCTGGTGCGGACGTTGTTGCGCGCCCGTTCGAGCGACGACACGATCGAACCCGGGTTGCGCGTGTCCGCGGCGAGGAAGCTGACGACGTGCTCCTCGCTCGGCTCGGCGAAGATCTCCTCGAACGTGGCCGAGGTGCCGGTGATGCGCAGCAGCGGCTCCCACCCGAGCCCCGCGGCCTTCGGCAGGTCGAGGTACAGCTCGGTGTGGGCCTTGATCACGCGGGCGGTTGCCTCGGCGCGCTCGAGGTAGCGCCCGGTCCAGTAGATCGACTCGGCCATGCGGGACAACAACATGCTCTCTCCCAACGGGTGCGGACGGGTGGCGGGACGGACGGGTGAAGGGGGCGGTGGTGCGGCGCGGCCGGGGACGCTGCCGGCACCCTCGGAGGCGGTCACGGCGCCGCCGCGGGGGACGACGGTGACGGGTCCTGCTCCGGGGTCTGGGTCTGGGTCTGGCTTTGGGTTTGGGTCTGGGTCTGGCTTTGGGTCTGGCTCGGGGTCGGGCTCTGGGTTTGCCGGGAGTCCTGGTCCTGGTCCCGGGTCGGCGTCGCGGTCGTGACCGTCGCCCGGGGGGCGCGGTGCTCGACCGCCTCGTAGCTGGGATCGAGGATCCAGGTGTCCTTGCTGCCCCCGCCCTGGGAGCTGTTCACCACGAGCGACCCCTCCCGCAGCGCCACCCGGGTCAGGCCGCCCTGGGTGACCGAGTGCTCCTCGCCGGACAGCACGAAGGGACGGAGGTCGAGGTGACGGGGGCGCACCTGGCCCTGGCACAGGGTCGGCGCCGTCGAGAGCTGGAGGGTGGGCTGGGCCACCCAGTTGCGCGGATCCGCCTCGACACGCGCCCGGCAGTCCTCGTGCTCGGCCTTCGTGGCCTGCGGGCCCACGAAGATGCCGTAGCCGCCCGACTCGTTGGCGGGCTTGACGACGAGCTCGTCGAGGTGGTCGAGCACGTAGGCACGGTCGTCGTCGCGGTCGCACACGTACGTGGGCACGTTGGCGATCAGGGGCTCCTCACCGAGGTAGTAGCGGATGATGGCCGGGACGTACGCGTACACGACCTTGTCGTCGGCGACGCCGGACCCGGGCGCGTTGGCGAGCCCCACGTTGCCCGCCCTCCAGGCCCGCATGAGCCCGGGGACCCCGAGCGTGGAGTCGGGTCGGAACACCTCGGGATCGAGGAAGAGGTCGTCGACGCGTCGGTAGATCACGTCGACGCGGGCGAGGCCGTCGATCGTGCGCAGGTAGACGACGTCGTCCTCCACCACGAGATCGGACCCCTCGACGAGCTCGGCACCCATCTGCTGGGCGAGGAAGGCGTGCTCGAAGTAGGCGGAGTTGTAGATGCCGGGCGTGAGCACGACGATCGTGGGGGTCTCGCCGCGACGAGGCGACAGCGAGGCCAGCAGGTCGTACAGGCGGGTGGGGTAGTCGTCGACGGGGAGGATGTCGAGGTCGCGGAACAGCTCGGGGAAGACCCGCTTCGTGACCAGCCGGTTCTCGAGCAGGTACGAGACCCCGGACGGAACGCGGAGGTTGTCCTCGAGCACGTACATCGTGCCGTCGGCGTCGCGCACGAGGTCGCTGCCGCAGATGTGGGCCCACACGCCGAGCGGCGGCGTGAGGTCCCGGCAGGCCTCCCGGAAGTTCTTCGACGCCGCGAGCAACGCCGCGGGGAACACGTCGTCCTGCACGATCTTCTGCTCGTTGTAGATGTCGGAGATGAACAGGTTGAGGGCCTGGAGGCGCTGCTCGAGCCCGGCCGTCACGCGGGTCCACTCGTGGGTGGTGATGATCCGCGGGATGACGTCGAAGGGCCACTCGCGGTCGAGTGCCGCCTCGTCGTTGTAGACGGTGAACGTGATCCCCATCGTGCGGATCGCCAGCTCCGCGGCCTTCTGGCGCTCGATCAGCTCGGGTAGGTCGAGGGCCCCGAGGAAGGTGGTGGCGGCGCGGAGCTCGGGCCGCGGGCGGCCGTCGGGTCCGATCAGTTCGTCGTAGAACCCGCTCCGCGGGTAGTCGTCCCAGTCCATAGGTGGTCTCGCGACCGGCAGGAGCCGGCGATTGCCCCGGTGCCGGCCGATCGTGCGTGCGCTGATTGTGGTCGGGGCGTGCGTCGGGGTCTTTTCCGCTTTGTGTCGGGCAGATGAACGAGCGAGCGAGCGTGGTGGGCGGGGCACCACCTTCGCCGGGGTCCGTCCCGTCCCCGCCTGCGGGCCGTCCCGGTAGGCTCACCCGCGGTGCAGCGCCGAACTGGCGCTGCTGGATCTGACACACAGAACGATCTGACCCGCGCGATCTGACACACGGAGGTGGTTCCGACGGCCGAGCAACACGATGTGGTGATCATCGGCGGTGGTCCCGGCGGATACGCAGCAGCGTTGTACGGGGCGGCCGCCGGTCTCGACGTCGCCATGATCGAGAAGAGCAAGGTCGGCGGCACGTGCCTGCACGTGGGCTGCATCACGGCGAAGGAGCTGCTCGAGACCGCCGCGGTGCACCGGGCGATCGTCGGCGCCGACCAGTTCGGCATCGAGGTCGGTCCGCCGAAGGTCGACTTCGGCGTCACCCAGGAGCGCAAGCAGAAGGTCATCGACCAGCTGTACAAGGGGCTCAGCGGCCTGCTCAAGGCGCGCAAGGTCACCATCTACGACGGTGTCGGCACGCTCGGTGCGAACAAGACGGTCACCGTGAGCGGCGGGTCGTCCGGTGACGTCGAGCTGGTGGGCGAGTTCGTGGTCCTCGCTTCGGGGTCGGTGCCGCGCACGATCCCCGGCTTCGACGTGGACGGCAAGGTGGTGGTCACCTCCGACGAGGTCCTCTCGATCACCGAGCTGCCCGCGAAGGCGGCGGTGATCGGCGGCGGCGCCATCGGGTGCGAGTTCGCCTCGATGATGGCGGACCTCGGCACCGAGGTGACCATCCTCGAAGCCCTGCCGAAGATCCTGCCGGGCTGCGACGAGGACATCACCAAGCTCGTGCTGCGCTCGTTCAAGAGCCGCAAGATCGACGTGCGCACCGGCGTCGCGGTGTCCGGCCACAAGCCGAAGGACGACGGCTCGGGCACCACCATCACCTTCGGTGAGGGCGAGACGCTCGATGTCGACGTCGTCGTCGTGTCGGTGGGCCGGCGCCCCTTGAGCGAGTCGCTCGGTCTCGAGGGCACGGCCGTCGAGGTGAACGACCGTGGGTTCGTCGTCGTCGACGAGCACTGCCGCACCGCCGAGCCGGGGGTGTACGCCGTGGGCGACCTCGTGCCCACGCCGGCGCTGGCCCACGTCGGCTTCGCCGAGGCGATCGTCGCCATCAAGCACATGCTCGGCGAGGTCGCCGTCCCCGTCGACTACTCGCGGGTGCCGTGGTGCATCTACTGCCACCCGGAGGTCGCGTTCGCGGGGCACAGCGAGCAGAGCGCCAAGGAGGCGGGCCTCGACATCGCCGTGTCGAAGCACCGCTTCATGGGCAACGGCCGGGCGATCATCCTCGGCGAGCCCGAGGGCATGGTGAAGATCATCGCCCTGAAGGATGCCGACGGGAAGGCCGGGCAGATCATCGGGGTGCACATGGTCGGGCCGTGGGTCACCGAGCAGCTCGGGCAGGGCTACATGGCCGTGAACTGGGAGGCCACCGTCGACGAGGTGGCGCAGTTCATCCAGCCCCACCCGTCGCTCAGCGAGCTGTACGGCGAGAGCGTGATGGCGTTGACGGGGCGTGGGCTGCACGCCTGAGCGGCGGGCGCGGCGCGGGACCTGCGAGCCCGGAGGTAGTGAGTGCCCGGAGGTAGTGAGTGCTAGGACGAAGCAGCTTCGAGAAACGTGAGGAATCCGGACATGGCTGAAGTCGAGATGCCCCAGTTGGGCGAGACCGTGACCGAGGGAACCATCACGAAGTGGTTCAAGGCGGTCGGCGAGCAGGTGGCGATGGACGAGCCGCTGTTCGAGGTGTCGACCGACAAGGTCGACTCGGAGGTGCCCTCGCCGGTCGCCGGGTACCTGACGGAGATCCGGGCGCAAGAGGGCGACACGGTCGACGTGGGTGCGGTCATCGCCGTCGTGGGCGACGCGCCGGCCGACGGCGGGGGTGGCAACGGCACGGCGCCGGCGGAAGCGGCACCCGCCGAGGCGGCGGCGCCCGAACCGGCCCCCGCACCTGAACCCGCCCCTGCACCAGAACCGGCTCCCGCACCCGCCCCGGCGGCTCCCGCCGCCGCGGCAGCACCCGCCCCCGCCCCCGCCCCGACCGCCGCGGCCGGCAACGGCGCCGGCGGCGCGCTCGTGTCGCCCGTGGTCCGCAAGCTGATCGAGGAGAACGGCCTCGACGTCTCCCAGATCCAGGGCACCGGCGTGGGTGGGCGCATCACCCGGGCCGATGTGGAGGGCGCCCTGGCCAAGGGCAGCGCCGCCCCGGCCGCCGCTCCCGCCGCTGCCCCTGCTTCCGCTCCCGCGGCGGCCCCGGCGCCGGCGCCCGTCGCCGCCCGGCCGGCTCCGCGCTCGGGCACCGGCGACACCGTCGAGGCGCTGAACAACATCCGCCGCCGCACCGGCGAGCACATGGTGATGTCGAAGAACGTCTCGCCGCACGCCGTCACCGCGGTCGAGGTCGACTACGAGAACGTCGAGCGCGCCCGGCGCCGCCACAAGGACGCGTTCAAGGCCACCGAGGGCTTCTCGCTCACGTACCTGCCGTTCATCTCGCGTGCGGTCATCGACGCGCTGCACGAGTTCCCGCACATGAACGCCACCGTGGGCGACGGTGAGCTGATCGTGCACAACTACGTGAACCTCTCCGTCGCGGTCGACCTCAACTTCGAGGGCCTGCTCGCGCCCGTGATCCACAACGCGGACGACCTGCGCCTGCCCGCCATCGCCCGGCACATCAACGACCTCGCCACGCGCGCGCGGACGAAGAAGCTGTCGGCCGACGACATCACGGGGGGCACGTTCACGCTGTCGAACTCGGGCTCGTTCGGCACGCACTTCGTGCTGCCGATCATCAACCAGCCGCAGGTCGCGATCCTCAGCACCGACGGCATCGCCCGCAAGCCGGTCGTCGTCACCGCGGAGGACGGCAGCGAGGCGATCGCCATCCACTCCGTGGGCGTGCTCGCGCTCTCGTGGGACCACCGAGCGTTCGACGGCGCCTACGCGGCGGCGTTCATGCGCGAGATCAAGCAGAACCTCGAGACGCGTGACTGGGAAGCCGAGATCGGGTGAGCACCCCGGGAGGGAACACCCCCGAGGTGAAGGCGTGAGCCGCGCCTTGCGGGTGCGCTGGCTGGGCACCGTGCCCCATCGCGACGCCCATGCGCTGCAACAGGGGTTGTTCGCCGAGGGCGCCGACGACTGGCTGCTGCTGCTCGAGCACCCGCACGTGTACACCCTCGGCGCCCGCGCCGATCTGGCCAACGTGCTCGTCCCGCCGGCCGAGGTGGGCGCCGAGCTCGTCAAGACCGATCGGGGCGGCGACGTCACCTACCACGGGCCGGGCCAGCTGGTCGGCTACCCGATCCTCTCGGTGCCCGGCAAGCGGGGCGGCGGCATGGCCGACACGGTCGCCTACGTGCGCTCGGTCGAGCGGCTGGTCATCGACACGCTGCGCGACCTCGGTCTCGCCGACGTCGGCCGGCTCGGCGCGTACCCCGGTGTCTGGGTGGCGCCGGGATCGCCGAACCCGCGCAAGATCGCCGCCATCGGCGTGCGCCTGACGCGGGGGCGCTCGATGCACGGGTTCGCGCTCAACGTCGACCCCGACATGTCCTTCTTCGAGCACATCGTGCCCTGCGGCATCACGGACAAGGCCGTGACGTCGCTGCGCGCCGAGGGGATCGACGCCTCGATGGCCGACGTCGTCGACGCGCTCGTCGCGCGAGCCGTCGCGCAGTGGGGGCCCGGGGCCGAGGGCGCGAGCGCGCGGGGCGTCACGACGTGGGAGCGTGCCGATGTCGTGTGGCGGCACCGCCGCGAAGACCTGGCGCCGTTCTCGCTCGGCGCCGGACCCGGTGAGACGGTGGCGCGTGCCCCGGGCGCGAGCCCGGCCCCGATCCGCGCTTCCGCTCCTGGCTCGGCATCGGTGACGGCGGCGGAGGTCCATGGCCTGCGCCACGGTGCCGCGGCGGCCGAGGGGACCTCCGTCCGGCTGAAGGGCCGCCTCGCCCAGGCCGGCGTGGCCTCGGGGCTGGCCCTCACCGAGCGCAAACCGGAGTGGATGCGCGTCAAGCTCGACCTCGGACCCGAGTACACGAAGCTGCGCAAGACGATGCGCGACCTCGACCTCGTGACGGTGTGCGAGGAGGCCGGGTGCCCCAACATCTACGAGTGCTGGGCGGACGGCACCGCGACGTTCATGATCAACGGCGAGCGCTGCACCCGGGCGTGCGGGTTCTGCCTGGTCGACACGCGCCACCCCGAGCCGATCGATCCGGCCGAGGCCGAGCGCGTCGCCGAGGCCGTCGAACGGATGGGCTTGGCCTACGCCGTGATCACCACGGTCGCCCGTGACGACCTCGACGACGGCGGCGCCTCCGGGTTCGTCGCGACGATCGAGGCGATCCGTCAGCGGACGCCCGGAGTGTCGATCGAGGTCCTCATCTCGGACTGCAAGGGCGATCCCGACTCGCTCGGCGCGATCTTCGCCGCGCGCCCCGAGGTGCTCAACCACAACATCGAGACCGTGGCCCGGTTGCAGCGAGCCGTTCGCCCGTCAGCCGGCTACGCCCGCAGCCTCGGGGTGCTCGCGCGGGCGAAGGCCGAGGGGCTGACGACGAAGTCCGGGATGATCGTCGGCATGGGCGAGACCGACGACGAGGTCGAGGCGACCCTCGCCGACCTGCGCGGCGTCGGCGTCGACATCGTCACGATCGGCCAGTACCTGCGCCCCACCTCGAACCACCTGCCGGTCGCCCGCTGGGTGACGCCGGAGCAGTTCGAGCGCTACCGGGTGGTGGGCGAGTCGATGGGCATCAGCCACGTCGAGTCCAGCCCCCTCACCCGCTCGAGCTACCACGCCAAGGCGGCGGCCTCGGCGGCGGACATCGCCGCGGACGGGGCGGCGGCCGCGAGCGCCGGCGGCGCCTGAGCCGGACGGACCTGCGCCCCGGTCGGACCCGCGCCGACCGGCCGCTGCCTCCGGGCCGGTTGGTCCACCGGCGATCGTCACGGGCACGCAGCGGGAACGGCGCACCGGCCGATAGGTTGACGGCTTCGCCGGGGAGCTGGGGGATGCGGTGACAGGAGATCGAACGCTGCGGGGCGCCGCCGCCGTGGTGGGGGTGGCCGATGCGGCATCGCCGACGGGGCAGCTCGAGCTGCACGGGCGGGCGCTCGAGGCCGCGATGGTCCGCGCCGCCCTCGACGACGCCGGGTTGACGCTCGCCGACGTCGACGGCGTCTGCCACACGCAGTCTTCGATGGGCTTCGCCGAGTACCTCGGCATCGCGCCCTCGTTCACCGACTCGACGAACACGGGCGGTTCGAGCTTCGAGGTGCACGTCGAGCACGCCGCGGCCGCCATCGCCGCCGGGCTGTGCGACGTGGTCGTGAGCGTGTACGCCTCGACGCCGCGGGGCGATCGGGCGCGCAACGTGGTGCGACCGCGCCCGGTGATGCCGGGTCCGAACCCGATGGCCGAGTGGGAGTGGCCCTATGGGCTGCGCATGCCCATGGGCCCCTACGCCCTCGCCGCGAACCGGCACATGCACGAGTTCGGCACGACCTCCGAGCAGCTCGCGCAGATCGCGGTGAGCACCCGCGAGTGGGCGGCGTTCAACGAGTCGGCCCGCTACCGCGACCCGATCACGATCAGCGATGTGGTCGACTCGCCGATGGAGTCGTCGCCCCTGCACCGCCTCGACTGCTGCCTGGTCACCGATGGCGCCGGCGCCTTCGTGATGACGAGCGCCGAGCGCGCCAAGGACCTGCGCAAGGCCCCGGTCTACGTGCTCGGCGCCGGCACGTGCCACGACCACCTCATGATCAGCGAGATGCCCGACCTGACCACCACACCGGGCGTGCGCTCGGGGGCGGCTGCCTTCGCGATGGCCGGCATCAGCCCCTCCGACGTGGACGTGCTCGAGGCCTACGACAGCTTCACCATCACGGTGCTGTTGCACCTCGAGGACCTGGGCTTCTGCGCGAAGGGCGAGGGCGGGGCGTTCGTCGCCGACGGCAAGCTCGGCCCCGGCGGGTCCCTGCCCACCAACACGAACGGCGGCGGCCTGTCGTTCACGCACCCCGGCATGTACGGGATGTTCCTGATCGTCGAGGCGGTGCGCCAGCTCCGGGGCGAGCGCGGCGACGCTCAGGTGGCGGACGCCGAGATCGCGGTCGCGCACGGATCGGGCATGGTCCTGTCGTGCATGGCCACCAACGTGTTCGGGACGGAGGCGACGCAGTGAGCGAGACGACGGACGGGCAACCACGGGTCCAGCGGATGGAGCCCCCGGTCGGTGACGAGTCGCAGCCGTTCTGGGATGCCACCCGTGACGAGGTGCTGCGCCTGCCGTGGTGCACGGAGTGCGAGAAGGCGATCTTCTACCCGCGCGCGGTCTGCCCGAGATGCCTCGGTTCCGCGATCGAGTGGCGGGACGCGTCCGGGCACGGCACCGTCCACGCCGTGACGGTCGAGAGCCGTCCGCAGAACCCGGGCATGGCGGCGATGGCCCCGTACGCGGTCGCGCTCATCGACCTCGACGAAGGCGTCCGCCTGCTGACGAACATCGTCGGTGTCCCGGCGAGCGAGGTCTCGGTCGGCCAGCCCGTCACCGTCGCCTGGGAACCGCTGCAGGACGGCCGCAACCTCCCCGTCTTCACGCCTCGGACCTGACCCCTCAGAGGAGACCCCGTCGTTCTGGTCGCGACGATGCGTCGCGGGCGACGTCATTTCGCGGCCGGAACGTCGCCGTGTCCGCAAGACTGGGTCGATGGGACGTGTCTTGGACGAGATCGACGACCGGCTGGCCGAGTGGATCGGAGACCAGAAGGTGTTCTTCGTGGCCACGGCGCCCTCCGGCTCCGATGGGCACGTGAACCTCTCGCCGAAGGGGCACGACACGTTCCGGATCCTCGGATCCCACGCGGTGGCCTACCAGGACCTGACGGGCAGCGGCATCGAGACGATCGCCCACCTGCGCGACAACGGTCGCCTGACGATCATGTTCTGCGCCTTCGACGGACCGCCGACGATCGTGCGGCTGTACGGCACGGGCGAGGTGCACGAGCTCGGCACCCCCGGCTACGCGGAGCTCGCGCCGCGCTTCGACGAGCAGCTCGGCGCACGGGCGATCATCCACCTGCAGGTCGAGCGGATCTCGTCCTCGTGCGGCTACACCGTGCCGCTGATGGCCTACGAGGGGGACCGGGACAAGCTCCTCGAGTTCGCTGAGCGGCGGGGCGCGGACGGGCTCGTCGAGTACCGGGCCGAGAAGAACGCCGTCAGCATCGACGGGTTGCCGGGCTACGGCGCGACGGTCGCGGAGGGCGTCGGCGGAATGGGTTGATCGGGGGCCCGCCCGTTAGCCTCCGAACCATGTTCGCCGAACGACTGGCGCGGGCGCGGACCGCGATGGAGCAGCAGCAGATCGACGTCCTGCTGCTCTCCGTGGGCGCCGATCTGCCCTACTTCACCGGGTACGAGGCCATGCCGCTCGAGCGCCTCACGATGCTCGTCGTGCCTCGCGACGCCGACGCCACGCTGGTGATCCCGAAGCTCGAGGCGCCGCGGGTCACCGAGCACCCGGACGTGTTCTCGATGCGCCCGTGGACCGAGACCGAGGACCCGCTGCGCATCGTGGCCGACCTCGTGCCGGCCCCCACGCGCGCAGGGATCGGCAACCAGACGTGGGCGCAGTTCCTGGTCGGGCTGACCCACCGCTGGCCGGCCACGACCTTCGCCAACGCCACCGACGTCACCGGTCCGCTGCGCGCGGTGAAGGACCCGGCCGAGGTCGAGGCGCTCGTGGCGGCGTCCGCCGCCGCCGACCGCGTGGCGGCGCAGCTGCACGCCGGCGAGATCGCCCTGGTGGGCCGCACCGAGGCGCAGGTGTCGGCCGACATCGGCCGGCGTCTGCTCGACGAGGGCCACCACCGCGTCAACTTCGCGATCGTCGCCGCCGGCGAGAACGCGGCGAGCCCGCACCACGAGCCCGGCGAGCGCGTGATCACGCGCGACGAGGTGGTGCTCTGCGACTTCGGGGGCACCTGGCCGACGCCCGCCGGACCCGGCTACTGCAGCGACATCACGCGCTGCGTCTACACGGGCGAGCCGCCCGCCGCCTTCCGTGAGCTCTACGACGTGCTCTTCGCGTCCCAGGCGGCCGGCATCGCCGCCGCGCAGGTCGGGACGCCGTGCGCGGACGTCGATGCGGCGTCGCGCGCCGTCATCGACGCCGCCGGCCTCGGCGAGTGGTTCATCCACCGCACGGGGCACGGCATCGGCATCGAGGCGCACGAGGACCCGTACATGGTCGAGGGCAACGACACGCCGCTCGTGGCCGGGCACGCCTTCTCGGTCGAGCCCGGCATCTACCTGTCGGGTCGCTGGGGCGCCCGCCTCGAGGACATCGTCATCGCCACGGACGACGGTCCGCACCGGCTCAACGACGTCGATCACGACCTCGTCGTGGTCGACGCCTGACGGACCCGACCCGGGTCGACGCGGAGACCGGTCTCGATGGGGTTCGACGGTGCGTCCTTCCTGCTGCAGTGGTCGGCCGGGGGCCTGCTCTTCCTGTGGGTCACCACGCGGCACCGCGTGGTCAGCCTCGGCTACGGCTGGCTCATGCGCGGCGTGTACGGGCTGCTGGCGCTGTCGGCGTTCCTCGTCGGTGTGCTCGTCATCGACCCCTTGCCCGTGCGCGACATCGCGAGCCTCGGCGTCGCCATCGCGGCCGGCGTCGCGCTCGCCGTCTCGATCGTGCGGCGCCGGGCCGGCGTGTCGGGTCACCTCGCCGCCGCGGACGCTCGCTCGGCCCGCGTCGCGGCCATGACCGGCATCGAGCGCGAGGTGACCGAGCGCGACGAGACGCGGCCCGAGTTCCCCCCGGCGCTCGATCTCGTGGCGCCGATCATCGGCGCGATCGGGATCATCGGTGTCGGCGTGGTCGACGGGTCGCCACCGTGGTTGGCGGTGCTGCGGCTGCTCTGCGGCGCGGCGTTCCTCGGCGCGGTCACCGACGCCATGCTGCTGGGGCACTGGTACCTCGTGCAGCCGGGGATGGCCCGCGGCCCGCTGCTCGAGCTGATCCGGTGGACAGGCTGGCTCTGCATCCCCGAGATCGTGCTGATGCTGGTGCCCGTCGGGATGGTCTCGGCGCTCAACGGCACGATCAACGACGGCTACAACGGCCTGCTCGGCTGGTTCTGGGTGGCGTGCGCGGTCACGACGGTCGGGCTCGTGACCGTCACCCGGTTGGCCCTGAAGGAGCGGGCCTACTCCGCGGTGATGGCGGCGACGGGGCTGCTCTACCTCGCCATCCTCACGGCGTTCGGCACCGATCTGGTGGCGCGGGCGCTGCTCTCGGGTCACTGAGGGCCGCGGAGGGGCGCGGAGGCGGGAGCCGGCGGGCCCGCGGCATGCCGCTGTCACACCACCCCGGTAACCTTGCTGCATGCCCCGCGCCATCTGGAGTGGTTCGATCAGCTTCGGCCTCGTGAACATCCCGGTGAAGCTGTACAGCGCCGTGTCCCGCAAGACCGTGCACTTCAACCAGCTCGACGCCCGCACCAACTCGCGCGTCAAGCAGAAGCGCGTCTCGGCCGAAGACGGCACCGAGGTGCCGTACGAGCAGATCGTCAAGGGCTACGAGCTGGCGTCGGGCACCTACGTGATCGTCACCGAAGACGAGCTCGCCGCGCTCGATCCGAAGGCGTTGCGCACGATCGACATCGACGAGTTCGTCGACCTGTCCATGATCGACCCGATCTTCTACGACAGCGCGTACTACCTCGCCCCTGACAAGGCGACCAAGCCGTACGCCCTGCTCGCCAGGGCCATGGAAGAGACCGGCAAGGTCGGCATCGCGCACTTCGTCATGCGCACGAAGCAGTACCTGGCGGCGATCCGCCCGCAAGACGGGCGGCTGATGCTCTCGACCATGGTCTACGCCGACGAGATCAACCCGCCGCAGGACATCGCCGAGCTGAACGACCTCGAGGGCATCGAGCTGCCCGAGCGCGAGCTGGCCATGGCGAGCCAGCTCATCGAGTCGCTGTCGGCCGAGTTCGAGCCCGACAAGTTCCACGACACCTACCGCGAGGCGGTGCTCGAGCTCATCGAGCGCAAGGCCGGCGGCGAAGAGGTCATCGCGCCGGCGGCCGCCGCCGAGCCCGACAAGGTCATCGACCTCATGGCCGCGCTCGAGGCATCCGTGGCCGCCGCCAAGGAGACGCGCAAGCGGCACCCGACGGCGCATGACGCCGACGAGGCGGCGGCCGCCGAGGACGCATCGGCGGACGCCGTCGCCTCCCAGACCGCCTGAGCCGGGGGAGCGCCGCGCCGATGGCGGGTACCTCCACCCTGGTCGACATCGGAGGGCGCCAGCTCTCGGTCACGAACCTCGACAAGGTGCTGTATCCCGAGACGGGGTTCACCAAGGGCGAGGTGATCGACTACTACGTGCGCGTCGCGCCGGCGCTGATCTCCCACATCGCCGATCGGTGTGTGACGTTCAAGCGCTACCCCAACGGCGTCGACGACAAGTTCTTCTTCGAGAAGCGCTGCCCGAGCCACCGACCCGACTGGATCAAGACCGCCGTGGGGCCGGGGGATCGCAACGGCGGCATCGACTACTGCGTGCTCGACGACGTGCCGTCGCTGGCGTGGGCGGGCAACCTCGCGGCCCTCGAGCTGCACACGCCGATGTCCAAGAGCGCGGACATGGACGCGCCGACGATGGTGGTGTTCGACCTCGACCCGGGCGCCCCGGCCGGGATGCAGCAGTGCGCCGACGTCGGCATCGACATCCGCGACACCCTCGCCAACCTCGGCCTCCAGGTCTTCCCCAAGACGTCGGGCTCGAAGGGCCTCCAGATCTACCTGCCGTTGAACACGCCGCACACCACCGAGCAGGCGCGGGCCTTCGCGCTGGCGGTCGCGCAGATGCTCGAGAAGCACCACCCCGACAAGGTCGTGAGCTCGCAGAACAAGGAGCTGCGGCGGGGCAAGGTGCTCATCGACTGGAGCCAGAACGCGCACTTCAAGACGACGATCTGCGCCTACTCGCTGCGCGCCCGGCCACACCCGACGGTCTCGACGCCGGTCACGTGGGACGAGGTGACGGCCGCCGCCGAGGGCGAGCCGCTGAGCTTCGAGGCGCCGCAGGTGCTCGAGCGCGTCGCCGCGCTCGGCGATCTCTTCGCGCCCACGGCCACGCTGCAGCAGCGGCTGCCCACGCAGTAGCGCGACGCCGGCCCGGGACGCGATGCGGACGCGCATCGGGCCACGGTTGCCCGTGGCCCGATGCGGTCAGCGTGGGGATCGCGACGTCGTCCCGGACGCAGGTCCGGGCGGCGCCGCCGATCGCTACTTCTTGGTGGTGCCCGGCGTGCTGCCCGGCGTCGTGCCCGAGGTGGTGCCCGACGAGGTGGCCTTGAGCGTGAACGGCTGGCTCACGTTGGCCGGGTCGCCCGACGCGGTCCACGGGGAGACGAACGTCATGGTGTAGTCGCCGGCGAACGGATCCGGGATGAAGAACTGGAGCTTGAACTCCACCGTCTTCGTCGGATCGAGGCTGTCCTTCGAATCGAAGTCGTCCGCGTTCTGCTTGGTGCCGTCGGGGAGCGCCAGCGAGACCTGGTCGCGCCCGAGGTAGAAGATCTGGTCGGGCGAGTTGTTCTTGGCCTTGCCGAGGATGACGAAGTTGACCTTCGCCTTGTCCATCTGGGTGTGGCGATCGATGTCGTCGAAGCGCACCTCGGCGGCCGACGGCGTCAGGGTCACGAGGCCGACCGGCAGGTCACCCTTGATCGAGTCCTGCGGGACCGGCTTGAGGGTCACGACGCCCGAGGTCGAGCCGTCGAGCGGCACCTTCACCTGCTGCTGGTCGCCGCTGCCCATGACCAGCCACAGGCCCTTCAGATCGCTGTTCGTGGTCTTGCCGTCGATCTGGAACTTGAGCTTGGTCTTGGCCTTGCTCTTGGCGAGGATCGTGGGGGACTCGGTGACGCTGACCGAGGTCACCTGCGTGCTGCCGTCGGAGATGGTCATCGCGCTGCCGTAGAAGTTGGCGTCGCCCGAGCCGAGGTTCTCGACCTGGGTCTCGATGAACCACGTCTCCTCGGTCTTGTCGTAGGTCAGCGCGCCGAGGGTCAACTTGAAGCCCTCGTACCAGACGGTCTGGTCGAGCGCGGTGTTGCTGACGCTCGTCCCCTTCGTGGCGGTCCCCGGTGTGCTGCCGGTCGACTTGCTCGTGTCGCTGGTCGAGCCGCCGGCCTTCGTGGTGACGGAGGTGCCGCTGCTGGACTGTCCGCTGGTGCTCGCCGCCGGCTCGTCCTTCTTGCCGCAGGCGCCCAGCAGGAGGAGCCCTGCGAACGCCGGTGCCGCAATGCGGACGACCTGACGACGGTGTGAGGTGCTTCGTGGTTGAGCCATGCTGGTCATTCTTACCCGCTTTCTCCCGAGTCGTGGTCCGGCCCCTACGCGCGGTGAGAGAACGCTCATCCGCCGGGGGCGAGGTCCAAGACGCCTACCTGGTGACCATGGTTACACGTGACGGCTGACCAGGCCCTTGTGACCGCTGTCCTGTTGGGTTCGCCGCGCCCAGGCGCCGATGTCTTGGCCAGCTTCACGCACACGGCGGAACGTACGGAGGGGACACCACAGATGAACGCAACGCTCGCACTCGACGCCATCGACACCACCAGCACCGGCGCCACCAGCGGGGTCGGCACCTCGGCTCGTGAGCAGTACCGCGGCACGGCGAAGAGCCTGCGTTCGAACGCCGGCATCGACTCGGAGGACTGCATCGAGGCGGTCGCCGACTTCGGGGCGGCGGCTCGCCGCCTGCGGGAGTCGGTGCGGGCCGGCGACGACGCGGCATCGGTGCGGCGCCACGTCTCGGCGAGCCGGCGGGCGCAGAGCCATGCCGCGGTGGCGCCCACGGCGGCGCCGGACGACATCGTCGTCATCGTCGACGAGCCCGTCGCCCCGGCGACGATCCCCGCCAAGCGCAAGACCCGCGAGTCGGTCGTGCTGCGCATGGTGCGCAACCGCGCGGCGCGCTGACGTCAGCCCGTGAACTGGGGCGTCGCCACCACGGCCTGCGTTCGCGGTGACGGCGGCGGATCGGCCGGGGACACGGGATCCTCGGGGGTGGTCGTCGACGACGCCGGCGCCACCTCGGTCGTCGTGGTGGAGGAAGAGGTGGTCGTGCTCGTGCTGGTGCTCGTGGTGGTGGTCGTGGGCGGTTCCTCGACCGCCACGGTCTGGTTGACGAGCTGGTGGTAGGTGCGGCACGGCTGGGCCCGGAGCCAATCGCAGTTCGGGTGCTTGTCCTGGCTCGCGAACGCGGCGGGGATGCGGTAGGCGGTCTGGTCGGGCAGGACCGAGAGCACCAACGACGAGGGTCGGAGCCCGCCCCACCCGACGTCGTTGGTGGTCGCCCCGTAGCTGGGGGACTCGAAGGACCAGGCCGGAGCGTCGCCCCCGGCGGTGTTCACCTCGACGCGCAGGCGGCTCCCGGCTCGGAACGGGTGCGCGACGGCGTACAGGGGGATCTGGATGTTCCGCCACTGACCGGGGACGAGGGGTTGGTAGTCCGGGGCGTAGAAGCGGTGGTCGACCTGGGCCCCTGCGGTGCGGGTGGCGTCGAGGGTCGGGTACCCGGCCCGGAGCAGCCCGTGCTGCACCCGCACCTCACCGGGCGGGACGCCGTCATTGGGGTCGGGGTCGGCGTAGACCTCGGACAGGACGACCTCGAGCGGGGCGTCGTTCCCGGTCGACTTGAACCACAGGTCGACGTGACCGGGCCCGGCGACGACCATGTTCTGGGCGAGCGGGGCGGTCTCGTAGGCGAGGCCCTTCCCGTCGGCGGTGGGCTTCCAGCTGTTCTTCCCGGGCGGGCCGAGGAGGTTGGACTCGCTGTAGGAGGTGCCGAGGACCGCGGGGTCGAAGGAGAAGCGATCCGTCCCGGTGACCGCGGCCGGGGCGCTGCTCAGGCTGCCGTCGGCGCCGAAGTACAGGCGCTGGAGGGTGGCGGCGGGGGGTGGCCAGGACGGGAAGTACATGTCGAACCGCTGCCGCGGGGCCCGGGGGTCGTTCGGGAAGTCCGGACTGGCCCCCACCTCGAACAGGACCCGCACCTCGGGCTCGCCCTCGTACACGGCGAGCGACGCGGCGTACGTGCCGTACCTCGGGGTGTCGCTGAACGGGAGGAGGAAGCGGTTCGACTCGAACCCGAGGCCCTCGTAGCCGAACATGTCCTTGAAGACGCCCGGAGCACCGAAGCGCACGAGGTTGTTGACCTTGGGGATGGCCTTGTCCACGTAGAACGAGAGGAACTCGAACCACCGGGTGAACATCAGGGGCGAGAGCCCGTCGTTGTGGACCCCGTTGAACATCGTGAACTTCTTCTGCCCGGCCGGCACGCCGACGAAGTCGTCGAGCATGGTGGCGAACTGGGCGCCCGTCTGCTCGTCCTGCCAGGCCCCGGTCAGGTAGACCGGGACGTGGATCTTCGGAGCCAGCAGGGAGATCCGGCGGGCGTCCGCGTCGAGCGGGCGACGCTCGAGCGATCGGGCGAACGCCTCGAAGGGAACGCTCTGGCTGCGGATCAGCAGGTTGCCCGCGCAGGTCGTGTCGCCCCCGGCGACGCGGTCCTGGGCCCACTTGGCGCCGCCGATGGCCTCGCTGTCGCGGCTGGCCAACCAGTTCTTCGTGAAGCCGGAGTTGTAGATGCCGCCCGGCCACTGCTGGTACCACGGGTCCTCGATCACCGACACGGGGGTGATGGCGGCCAGGCTCGGCGGGTTCGTCGCGGCGACGTAGAGCTGGGTGATGCCCGAGTACGAGATGCCCATCAACGCCGGCCGGTGGTTCTTCACCCAGGGCTGGCGGGCCACGGTCTCGACGATGTCGTAGCCGTCGGCGGCCTGGGCTGCGTTGAACACGTCGAAGGTGCCGCCCGAGCAACCGCTGCCCCGCACGTTGACGCCGACGTAGGCGAAGCCGAGGGCGGTGGCCAGCACGCCGCCGGCATCGGCCCCGCCGGGGGTCCCCGGCTTCGACGGCGCGTAGCCGGAGTACTGCACGACGGTCGGGTACGGGCCCGGCCCGTACTGGTTCGGATCCGGGAGGCGGACGTTGACCGACAGCTTCACGCCGTCGCGCACCTCGAGGTACCCGTAGCCCTCCTCGTCGGTGTGGCCGGGCTGGAGGCCGCCGCTCAGGGTCGTGGGGACGGAGGGCAGCACCTGCCCCTCGTACAGCGACGTCGGGGGGATGTCGTCGATGCTCAGCACCTTGAAGGGGTCACTCGCCTGCTTCGGCCCGGCGAACGGTTGACCGGGGACCCCCTCGCTCACGATCCGGTAGCGACCCGGCCGCAGGGTGTGCCCGTCGTTGGTCGGCAGGATCCCCGTGCGGGGGTCGAAGACCAGGAAGTGGTTCGGCACGAAGGGGATCACCAGCTGGCCGAGGGTGTCGGTGTACACGGTGACGATGCGTTCGAGGGAGGCGGCGTCGACGAGGGTGAGCGGCGTGAGCGCCGGCGCGCCGGTCACGGTCAGCAGCTCGACACCGGGGGTGACGGTGAACGTGGCCGGCACCGCGTCGCCGAGGTCGACGATCCCGCCGCCGATCGCGCCGGCCGCCGGTGACGTGACCGGGATGAGCCCGACCATCCCCATCACCAGCAGCGCGAGGAGCAGCGCTCGGCGGGGACGCCGGCGGGCATCGACGGTCGGGGCGGCGGACGCGCTCATCTATGGGCTCCTGCGGTGGAGATGGACGCCAGGGCCAGCCGAGGGGTACGAGCGGTGGAGCAGCTCGGCGATCACGCCCGCCGAGAACATGCGAGGAGCGCACGCTCCAGCACTGGCAGTGAAGTTGATGGGATGCGAGAGCTTCTCACATCCTTCCCGTCCATCGGGTGCGCGCGCCGGACCGCCGTGCTCGCGGCGGCCGGCAGGGGGGCCGCCGGACGCCGACCTCAGCGAGCGACGAAGTACTTGGCCTTCGGGTGGTGGCAGATGATGGCGGACGTGGTCTGCTCGGGCTGGTACTGGAAGCCCGTCTCCTCGTTGACCTCGATGCCGAGGCGGCCGGCGTCGAGCAGCTCGGCCACCTTCATGTTGTCCTCGAGGTCGGGGCACGCCGGGTACCCCCACGAGTAGCGGCCGCCGCGGTACTGCTGGCGGAACAGGCCGGACAACGACGGGCCGTCCTCGTCGGCGAAGCCCCACTCCTCGCGGATGCGGTGGTGCCAGTGCTCGGCGAGGGCCTCGGCCATCTCGACCCCGATGCCGTGGAGCAGCAGGTACTCCTGGTACTTGTTCTGCTCGAACAGCGCCGCCGTCATCTCGGAGACCCGCGCCCCCATCGTGACGATGTGGAACGCGGCGTAGTCCACCTCACCGCTCGCCGCCGGGCGGAAGAAGTCGGCGATGCAGAGGTAGGGCTCCTTCTGCTGGCGGGGGTACGAGAAGCGCATCCACTCGGACGTGCGGGTCTCGTCCTTCCAGATGACGACGTCGTCGCCGTCGCTGTTCGCGGCGAAGTAGCCGTACACGACCTGCGGCACGAGCGCGTCGTTGGCCTTGGCGTCGGCGAGCTGGCTGCGCAGGATCGGCCGGATGCGCTCCTTGAACTCGTCGTCGCTCTCGGGCGTGCCGTCGGCCTTGGTCTCGGGGCGGAACTGCCACTGGTTGCGGAACAGCGCCGTCTCGTTGATGTAGCCGGCGATCTCGTCGATCGAGATGCCCTTCACCACCTTGGACCCGAGGAACGGCGGGGTGAAGATCGGGTTGTCGGTCTCGACCGACGGGGCGCGCTCGGGCAGGTCGGCCGGCGCCGCGTCCGCGTCGCGCTCGGCCATGCCGAGCCGTGACCGCACGGTGGACTCGGACGGCACGCGGCCCCAGTCGGGATCGTCCTCGGCACCCCGCTTGATCTCGCCGAGGCGATCCATGACGTGCAGGCCCTCGAACGCATCCTTGCCGTAGAAGAGCCGACCCTCGTACACGTTGCGCAGGTCGCGCTCGACGTACGAGCGCGTCAGCGCCGCGCCGCCGAGCAGCACGGGGATGTCGGCGAGCTCACGCGCGTTCAGCTCTTCGAGGTTGTCGCGCATGATCAGCGTGCTCTTCACGAGCAGCCCGCTCATGCCGATGGCGTCGGCCTGGACCTCGACGGCCTTCTCGATCATGTCGGCGATGCCGACCTTGATGCCGATGTTGTGCACCTCGTAGCCGTTGTTCG
>CAYUOL010000050.1:0-28441 GCA_964446345.1 uncultured Iamiaceae bacterium
GCCTCCTTTGGCGGCTCGCCGAGGGCGATGTGCCGCTCGACGTTCTCGCCCACGACGATGGCGTCGTCGACGACGATGCCGATCGACAGCACGAGACCGAACAGCGAAAGGGTATTCAGCGAGAAGCCCAGTAGATACATCACCGCAAAGGTGCCGACCAAAGAGACGGGCACCGCGACCAGCGGAATGATGGAAGCCCGCCATGTCTGCAGAAAAAGCACGACGACGAAGACGACGAGCACGATCGCCTCGAGCAGCGTCATCACCACGGCCTCGAGCGAGGCCTTCACGAACACGGTCGGGTCGTAGGCGATGCGGTATTCGATGCCCTGCGGGAAGCCTTTCTGCAATTCGTCCATGGTGCCGCGCACGGCCTTGGACACGTCGAGCGCGTTGGCGCCCGGGCTCTGGATGATCTGCATGGCCAGCGCCGGCTCGCCGTTCAAAAGGCTGCGCAGCGCGTAAGAATCCGCCCCGAGCTTGACGCGCGCGACGTCGCGCAGGCGTGTCACCTGGCCGTCGGCGCCGGTCTTGACGACAATCTCTCCGAACTGATCCTCGCCGACCAGTCGGCCGAGCGTGTTGACGGTGACCTGAAACGAGGAGGAGGCATCAGGCTGCTGTCCGACCGATCCGGCGGCAACCTGAACGTTCTGCTCCTGGATCGCCGCGACGACATCGCTTGCCGTGAGACCGCGGGCGGCAACCTTCGCCGGGTCGAGCCAGATCCGCATCGAATACTCGCCTTCACCGCCAAGGATGACGTCGCCGACGCCGGGGAGACGCGCCAACTGGTCGCGGACCTGCAGGATGGCGAAATTGGACAGGTAGAGCGGGTCGTAGCGCTTGTCGGGCGAGACCAGATGCACGACCATCAGCACGTCGGGCGATGTCTTCTGCGTGACAACGCCGATGCGTTGAACCTCCTGGGGAAGCCGCGGCAGCGCGCGTGAGACCCGGTTCTGAACCTGGATCTGCGCCATATCCGGATCGGTGCCTTGCTTGAAGGCGATGGTCAGCGTCATCCGGCCGTCGGTCGCGGCCTGCGAGCCCATGTAGAGCATGTTCTCGACACCGTTGATCGCCTGCTCCAGCGGCGCAGCCACAGTCTCGGCAATGACCTGCGGGTTGGCGCCGGGATAGCTCGCCGTCACCTGCACCGTTGGAGGCGTAACCTGCGGATATTCGCTCAGCGGCAGCTTGAGCAGTGTCAGGCCGCCCGCGATCAGCATGAGCACGGACAGGACGACCGCGAAGATGGGGCGGTCGACGAAAAAGCGCGGAATATTCATCGACCCGCCTCCTGCGCGATGGCGGCCGGCGTTGCGCCGGCGATCATCGATATCACCTGAGGCACCACCTGCATGCCCGGCCGCACGAGCCCCTTGACGATGATCCTGTCGCCGGGTTTGAGGCCGCCTGACACGACGCGCAACCCGTCAACGATTGGTCCAAGTTCGATCGGGCGATACTCGGCCTCGTTCTGCGAGCCGAGGGTCAGGACGTAACGACGACCCTGGTCGATGCCAACGGCCTGATCATCGATGAGCACGGCCTGCGCAGGTTCGGCCGTCACAAGCTTCACCCGTGCGAAGAGGCCCGGCGCGAGACGACCATCGGGATTTTCGACGACGGCTCGAGCCCGGATCGTTCCGGTCGAACGATCGACGCGATTACCGATGAAATCGAGGACACCGGCATGAGGAAAGCCGCTTTCGCTCATCAGGCCGACCTGAACGGGGAGCTTTTGCGTCGCGCTGCCGCTCGCATCCGGCCGGGCATGGGCGATGAAGTCGAGATAGGTCCCCTCGTCTATGTCGAAATAGACATAGAGGGGATCGGTCGACACGATCGTCGTCAGAAGCGTCGCCGCGCCGGCATTGCCGCCGGCGACAAGGTTTCCTTCCGTGACCAGGACGCGATCGACGCGGCCTGCGATCGGCGCGGCGATCCGTGTGAAGGACAGGTCGAGCTCGGCGGAGGCGACGGCGGCCTTGGCCGCTTCGAGCTGCGCCTGGCGCTGACGCTGCATGGCGCGGGCGTCATCGTAGGTCTTGCGCGAGACCGTCCCGTTTGGGGCAAGCGTCTCCGCGCGCTTGAAGTCGACGTCGGCCTGCTCGAGAAGGGCCGTCGCCTGCTGCAGCTGAGCCTTCGTCACATCGAGCGCGACCTGATAGGGCCTGGGGTCGATCTGGAAGAGAAGTTGACCCTTGCGGACGAGGCCGCCTTCCGGAACGCTGACCGCATCGATGGTTCCGCCGACACGCGAGCGCAGCTCGACCGTGCTGATCGCTTCGAAGTGCCCCGTGAATTCCGCCGACGGCGCGATCTGGCGCGTCACCACCTCCGCAACCGGCACCTGCGGAGCCGGCATGCCGCCGGGTTGAGCGGCTACGGCTTGCGAAGCGGCGGTCGATGACAGCAAGGCAAGCAGACGGCCAGCATGAAGTTCGACATCATCCCGATGGATGAAAGCCAGGGTGGCACCGGCCATAGCGACACCGGCAAGGATTAATCTGGAGGACTTCTTTCCCATTCTCGTTCACCTTCATTCGGGCGCGCCCCAAGCCATCGGGAGGCAGCGGCAATTCGTCGTGACGAAGGTGGGGCTTCCAACGATGGGAGGGTCAAGGCCTCGAGGACGATTATTTCCGAGGCAAGCCTTTTACGGACGACCGCCAATATTGTTGCGATCGACGCGTGATTTACTTCGTCGATTTACTTAAGTTCATTGCACTCTTGTCTGACCCATCGCTGCGGTGCGGGTCGGATAAGATGCCCTGGAGCCACCGATTGCTTGGCGGCTCCAGGGGCATGCCTCACCTTCCTTGCAGAGCCGGTACTGGACGTGAGGGCAGACCTTCATCGCGATCGCTATCCGCGGCTTTCGCGCCTTTGAAGCGCAGCAGGCGCAACGCATTCAATGTGACGATGGCGGTCGCGCCGGTGTCGGCCAATACCGCCACCCAGAGGCCGGTGATACCGAGCACGCTGGTGACGAGGAACAGCCCCTTGAGCGAAAGCGCGAAGATGACGTTCTGGTGGATGTTGGCCATGGTGGCGCGAGACAAGGCGACCAGGTGGGCGACATCGGTGACACGGCTCTTGAGGAGGGCGGCATCCGCGGTTTCGATCGCCACATCCGTGCCACCGCCCATGGCGATGCCGACATCGGCCGCCGCCAGCGCCGGCGCGTCGTTGATGCCATCGCCGATCATGGCGACTCTGGTCTTCGCCTTCATCTCGTTGACGAGAGCCAGCTTGTCCTGCGGCAGCAGTTCGGCGCGCCACTCGATGCCAAGGCCATTGGCAATCGCCTGGGCGGTACGCTGGTTGTCGCCGGTGAGCATCACCGACCGCACGCCCATTGCCTTGAGCTGCGCGACGCCTTCACGGGCATCGCGACGCGGCTCGTCGCGCAGCGCAAGCAATCCGAGGACCTGCTTCGACTGCTCGTCGAAAAGGACCGCAACCGTGTTGCCGAGGCTCTCGAGCTTCTCGATCGCCTTGCGCTCCAGTCCGCCGAGCGAGGCGACCTGGGCAGTATGAGCCGGAGAGCCGACCGCGAGCCGACGGCCGTCGACCGTCGCGTGCACGGCCTTGCCGGGGGTGGCCGAAGCGTCGAGCGCTGCCGGGATGGCGATGCCGGTATCCTCGGCGCGACTGACGATTGCCTTGGCAAGCGGATGGTTCGAGCCTGCTTCGACAGCGGCGGCGAGCGAAATGACTTCCTGCTCGCTCTTCGCGCCGATGGCCAGGACCTCGGTAACCCGCGGCTTGCCTTCGGTCAGCGTGCCGGTCTTGTCGAAGGCGATGGCCCGCACCTTGCCGATCGTCTCAAGCGCGTTGCCGCCCTTGATGAGCAGCCCTCGGCGAGTGCCGACGGCCAGGCCCGACGCGATAGCCGCGGGCGTGGACAGGACCAGCGCGCACGGGCAGGCGATCAGCAGCAGCGCGAGGCCGCGGTAGAGCCAAATGCCCCACTCGGCGCCCATCGCCAGCGGCGGGACCGTGATGATCAGGGCGGCGATCAGCATGACGGCAGGGGTGTAGTAGCGGCTGAATTTCTCGATGAAGCGGGCAGTCGGCGCTTTCGAGGACTGGGCCTGCTCCACGAGCTGGATGATGCGCGAAATCGTGTTGTCAGCCGCTGCCTTCTCGACGCGAACCTGCAGCACGCCGTCGACATTGATCGAACCGGCGAACACATTCTCGCCCTTCGACTTCGGCCGCGGCACGGATTCGCCGGTGACCGGGGATTCGTCGAGGCTGGAGGTGCCAAGCACGATCTCGCCGTCCGCCGGCACTCGGTCGCCGGGACGAATCAGGACAAGGTCGTTGACGCGCAGCGCCGCGGCCTGCACCTCGCGCTGCCCGCCGTTTGGATCGAGCAGCACAGCCGTCTTGGGGACGAGGGAAGCGAGCGCCCTAATGCCGGCCCTTGCCCGGCCAGCGGCCACGCTTTCGAGCAGCTCGCCGACTGCGAACAGGAAGACGACAGCCGCCGCCTCTTCCGCCTCGCCGATCACGAGCGCACCAAGGGCCGCGACGACCATCAGCGTCTCGATCGAGAACGGCGATCCCGACATCGCCAGGGCGAAAGCCTTGCGAGCGAACGGGATCACGCCGGCGACGACAGCTGCGGCGAAGATCCATTCGGCATAGAGCGGGAAGAACTGAGCGACGCCATAGGCCGATCCCATCAGCAGACCAAGGCCGACGACGTGCCTGCCCTTGCGGGTCTGCCACCAACGCTGGTTGCGAATGGCTGGCGCGACCGGCGGCTCGACCGGCGCGCCGATCGCCTCAGAGGGCTGGCGCACGTCCGACACGCCGAAGCCGAGACTCTTGATTGTCTTCTCGATGTCGCGAAGCTGGGTGCTCGACCCCGAAGCCAGATTGAGCTCGAGGGTCTCGGTCGTGAAGTTGACGCGCACGTCGGAAACGCCGGGCGTGCGGGCAAGAGCGGTCTCGATCTTGCCGACACAGCTGGCGCAATCCATCCCCTCGACCCGCATGGCAACGTTGGGCGGCGCCGAAGGCGCCGCCCGGCGCACTGCGACGGGAGCCGCATGGTCGTGGCCGTCGCAACTTCCGTGATCATGGCCATGATCGTGGCCCGCTTGCGCATGACTATGGTCATGCCCGTGGTGGCCGCCGCAGGAGGCGCCGTGCCCGTGATCGTCATGGGCGCCGTGGTCATGCGAATGGGCGTGACCGCTGCCGCCATGGTCATCATGCTGATGGTCGTGATGGTGATCGCCTGAGCATCCTCCATGATGACCGTGCTGGTCATGAGCGGCTGCTCGCGGGAGCGGCTCGGAAGGGAGAGCGCCAGCGGGCAGCTCCGTCACGTCGAAACCGAGCGAGCGAATCTTCTTCGCAATGTCCTTGGCTGTCGTCTTGCTCGAGGCATCGCGCGCGAGCGTCAGTGTCTCGGTGGTGAAGTTGACGCTGACATCCGAAATGCCGCCCAGCCGGCCGAGTGCGGTCTCGATCTTGCCGACGCAGCTGGCGCAATCCATGCCGTCGACCCGAAATCCGAGCCGTTCGCCGGCGGCTGAACCGATTAGTGCTGTTGTCATTGAGTGGTCCTTTCAACCGGCGCGGCGGGCACGCTCGCCCTTGGTGCCTTGCATGGCGTTGAAAGGATCAATAACACACTTGAACAGCTATTCAAGTGTTAGTTGTGACTGAAGGCGTCTCTCCGTTTCGCGGCTTCGCCGCCGTGAAATCGAGCTATTCCTCGCCTTGATCCTCCGAGATATGGATCGCCATGTCCTGCAGAACCTGGCTCACATGCTGATCGGCGATTTCGTAGAAGATCTGCTTGGCGTGGCGCACGCCCTTGACGAGTCGAGCTCCGCGCAAGAGCCGCAAATGGTGGCTGACCAGAGAGAGCGACAGATCCAACCGTTCCGCGATGTCACCGACGGAAATCGGGCCCGGCGTGCAGCTCAAGAGGATCTTGAGACGCGACGGATCCCCCAGCAAGCGGAAGGTCTCCGCCAGGATGGTGATCTCGTTCTGCGACAATGAAGATTGATCAACGGGCGCCGCACCATGCACATGGTCGGCATGATGCTGTTCTGTGACGGCGTTTTCTTTGGTCGTGCGTGAATTCATTTCGTAACTGGCCTGTTCGGGCATGCGCATTCGTCATCTGGGACGACTTTGCGCGAAGCCCCCTGATATCTGCCTGCAATCTACCGAAAGAACCCACAATCACAATGCGGAGGCGGCGTTTTGCGCTGTCGTCGCCGCAGTGTGCGTGTTCTGCATTCCCCCTTGACCCTCCAACCGTTGGAAACCCCATCTTCCCGTTCCGAGAGGAGCCCGCACGCGTGCTCCGCCTGATCGGGAGGCTGAATCGGCCTCTTCGACGCTCGACAAAGCAAGAATGGAGAAGACCGTGACCCAAGCCGGCACGCCCCGCGTCCTCATATACACCACCCCGACCTGCCCTGATTGCCATGCACTCAAGCGCTGGCTTGGCGAACAGGAGATCGCATTCGAAGAACGGGACTTGACGCGCCCGGAGATCGCCGACGAAGCGAAGGCGCGGACCGGAGTTCGCGTGGCCCCCATCAGCATTATCGGTTCCGACATCTTCTACGGCACCTTCCAAAGCCAGAAGCCGGGCCTGGTCAGGGCGCTTGGCCTCTCGAACGGATGATGAGGCCGACCATGGCGAACAAGCTCGTCGAAATCCGTCAACGGCGTATCAGCATGGCAGTCGAGGAGGGGCAGACCATCCTCGACGCCGCATTGCTGGCCGGTATCCCCTATCCGCATGGTTGTAAGTCCGGACGTTGCGGCTCCTGCAAGTCCCGGCTGATCGAAGGCGAAGTCGACCTCCTCCAGCATTCGCGCTTTGCCTTGAGCGAGGACGAGAAGTCCGCCGGCCTGATCCTGGCATGCCGGGCGGTTCCGCGGACAGATGCGACCGTCGCGTGGCTCGGCAGCGATGATGACGATGCGCTGCCGCCAGCCCGGAGCCTGGACGCCACCGTCACACATCTCGATGACCTTACCCACGACATCAAGCTGGTGCGGATCGCGCCGTTTGACGGCGCGCCGCTGCTGTTCACGGCCGGACAATATGCGCAGGTCGGTTTTGATGGCGCCCCGGCGCGCAGCTACTCGATGGCCAACCGACACGGCGACACCGAACTCGAATTCCATATCCGCCGCGTGCCCGGTGGGGCGACCTCCGGCCATGTCCACACGGCCCTCCAGGTTGGCGACAGCGTGACGATCCAGTTTCCGCTCGGATCGTCCTATCTGCGGCAGCACCACGTCGGACCGCTTCTGTGCGTCGCCGGCGGTTCAGGATTGGCGCCGATCAAGTCGATCGTCGAAACTGCGCTGGCGCACGGCATGAAGCAGCCCGTCCACCTCTATGTCGGCGCGCGGGCCGAGCGCGACCTTTACCTGGTCGAGCATTTCGAGGGCCTTGCAAGACGGCATCCGAATCTGACGTTCACGCCGGTCCTGTCGGAGCAATCCGCCGAGCGGTATCGCTCCGGCCTGGTGATGCAGGCCGTGATCGAGGATTTTTCGGACTTCGATGGCTGGAAAGCCTATGTCGCCGGGCCGCCGGCCATGGTCGATGCCGCGATGGAAGCGACCTTCGCTCGGGGCTTACGCCAGATGGACATGCATGCCGACGTGTTCTTTACCGCCGCACCCGCCGATGCCTTGTGACCGTAGTCCGGAGAGGCATGTCAAGCGTTCTGGCAGACGCGCGGCGGGCACCCATATGTTGGCGCTACTTGTCTGAGTTCCGCTTTCTCGCCCAACGCGCCGCATCGGCGTGTTTCTTCTTCCGGGCTTTGACCAGGTTTATTTTGCGGTACTTTTCGACGCCAGTGACCTCTCTCGCCACCCATGACGGCAGGATCAGTCTCGTATCCTCGTGGGGGAGTTCCACCTCCGCGAGGATCACGCCATCCAGCAGGCCGTGATATTCGTCAATGGTCCACTCCAGCTCCGCGACCTGGAGATGGTGGCGCGTCTTCTCGACGACCTCGCCCTTGCAGTGCTTTTCCAGCAGAATCAGCCCGTCCGATTGCGGGATGTCGTACTCGAACTCGTCGCGCGCCAGGCCTTTGCGAGGCCCTTTGACGGTCAAGGTCGCCTTCTGCCCATAGAAGCGGATTCTGATCTTTCGACCGTCGTAGAAGGCGAGGATACCGTCCCTGATGCGGACGGAACGCGATACGAGGGCGCGCCAGGTGTCATCCGCAAGGAGAAACTTGCGCTCGATCTCGATATTCATCGTAGGTTTTCGTCCCTTGTGGGAAGAGCGGCGACAACGCCGTGTTTGGGCGTTGTCGCTATCGCTCAGGCCGAGACACGGAACTCCGTCATCATGCCCGTCTGCAGATGCGGCATGTGGTGGCAGTGAAGCATCCAGCGCGCCGCCTCCCCTGCATCGAGGGCGACAGTGACCATCCCCATCGGCGGCACGTAGACGGTGTCGCGCCGTGCGCCATCGATCCGCTTGCCGTTGACCTCGACGACCTGAAAGACATGGCCGTGCAGGTGCATTGGATGGCCCATCATAGACATGTTGTGGAACATGATCTCGACGCGCTCACCACTCTTGGCGACGACAGGCTTGTGGTCACCCCAGATCTTGCCGTCGATGGTCCAGAGATAGGGCTGCATCGATCCGCCCAGCATAACCATGTGGCTTCGCTGGACGTCGCGCGCTGGAATGCTGGCGGCCGCACGCAGCTTCGCCTCCTGGGACAAATCGACGTCGAAGGCCGGAGCATCGGCCTCGCCGAGCGCCGGGATCTTCTCGACTTTCCCCCCCGCCGTTGCGATGACAAGACCCGTGCGCTCCTTTGCGCCTTCACGCAGGGCAAGCACGGGCCAAGCGCCTTCGCCGGGGAGCGAGAGCTCGATGTCGAGCCGCTGGCCCATGGCGATGCCAAAACGACTGCCGTCGAGATCCTGCACGGCGTGGCCGTCAACCGCGACCAGCTTTCCCGGAAGGGTTCCCGTGTCGACCCAGAACACGGTCGCCGACGCGGCGTTGATCACCCGCAGGAGCACGCGGCCGCCCTTTTCCACGCGAACGACGTCCGGATCGGAAAGCGTGCGGTCATTGGTCAGGTAGGCGTCCCAATCATAGTCGTTAAGATCCATGGCCATGCCCTGCATCGAGGACATGTCCATCTTCATTCCGCCCATGGACGACCCGCCCATCTTCATGCCGGAGTGATCCATGGACGGAGCTGGCGCCGCTCCCATCTTGCTCATGTCGTGTCCGCCGCCATGGCCGCCGGTGATCGCGGCCATGACCTCTTCGGGCGACTTGAACGAGAAGTCGTGCAGGAACATCACGACCTCCTGCCGGTCGGCCTTGAGATCGCCGGGGCTACGCACGATCAGAGGCGCCGCGAGCTGCCGCATCTCCTGCAAGGGGATGTGGGCGTGCATCCAATAGGTGCCCGGCGCAGGCTCGAAGTCGTAGCTCCGCTGTTCGCCGGGTTTGAGCATCGGCCTGGGAAGATCGGGGACGCCGTCCTGGTCGTTCGGGGGGATTTGCCCGTGCCAGTGGATCAGGGTCGGGACATCTAGCCCATTCGTCAGATCGACACGAAAGCGCTGGCCGGGATCGAGAACGAGACCCTGTCCCTTCGGCCCCTCGAGGCCGAAAACAGTGGCGGCGCGCCCGTCGACGTCGATCACGCGCGTCGCCGCCCGAAGCGGCGTGGCGCTCTGCGCGAAGGCAATACGCGGAAGTGCGGCGGCCGTCAGGGCGGCGCTGCCCGCGGCAAGAAAGCTGCGTCGTGAAATGGAAATCATGGCTATCTCCTTGGAGCTGTCGTTTCCGATGGTTGAATTCCGCGAGCCGCCGGCATCGCGGATACCAGGGCGGAATGGACGGCTCGTCGAAAGGGTGAAGAGGATCGGCCCCTCCACCCATCCGTTCCTACTTGCCGCGCGCGGCGAGCCACTTCTTCATCATGGCGATCTCACCCTCCTGGGCCTTGATCACCTCTTCCGCGAGCTTCTTGACCTCGGGGTCCTTGCCGTACTGGAGCGCGACCTTGGCCATGTCGATCGCGCCCTGATGGTGCGGGATCATGCCGCGCATGAAATCGACATCCGCATCGCCGGTGTATTCGACCGTCATGCCTTTCATCATCGAGTCCATGGCAGCCATATACGCCTTGGTCGAAGGACTGTCGGAGCTCGACATGCTCATGCCGGGCATATTGTGACCGGCCATCGGATCGTTCTTGTTCATCTGGCTCTGTGCCAAGGCAAGGCCTGCGCTGACGGCGATGGCGCCGGCGATGAAGATTGGGGTGAGTTTGTTCATCATTCCGCTCCCGATCAGTTGCTCGCCGCCGGATAGCCCGCCTCTTCGAGAACCTGTCGCAGGGCAGCCTGCGAGGCGCTGGTCTCGACCTTGACGGTACGAGCGGCCGGGTTGGTTTCGATCTTGGCGGTGGCGTCGAGCGACTGAATCGCCTTCGTCACCGATTTGGCGCAGCCGCCGCAGGTCATGTTTTCGATTTTCAGTTCCACAACTGATCTCCTTTGGTTTGCTCTCGTGGAACCGAACGTGGGGCTTCCAACCATGGTAAGGTCAAGGGACATCTTTCGAAAAATCAGCTATTGACCTTCCCATGGTTGGAAGCCCCATCTTCCTCGCGAACTCGAATTCGAAACGAGAAAGGAGGCGGCCATGAATGCCCCCGTTCGTACAATTGATCTGTCTACATCGATATCCCTTCCCATCGAGGGGATGACCTGCGCGTCCTGCGTTGGGCGCGTTGAAAAGGCCCTGAAAGCCATTCCCGGCGTGAGCGACGCCGTCGTTAATCTCGCGACCGAGAAGGCGCGCATCACCGCGGATGCGTCCGTGGACCGCGCCGCGCTCGTCAAGGCTGTGGAGAAGGCGGGCTATGAGGTTCCAGCGAGCTTCCTGGCTGCGCCGGCGACCACCACCCCCGCCTCCCGCCCGGTCGAGATCGCCATCGAGGGTATGACCTGTGCCTCCTGCGTGGGCCGTGTCGAGCGTGCGCTGAAGGCTGTTGCCGGAGTGACCGAAGCGACCGTCAACCTCGCGACCGAGAAGGCCACGATCAAGGGCTCGGCGGACAGCGCTGCGCTGGTCGCGGCGATCGAGGCGTCGGGCTATGAGGCGAAGCTGATCAATTCCCCCATCGCGGAGCGTTCCGTCGACCTGGCGATCGAAGGCATGACCTGCGCGTCCTGCGTCGGCCGTGTCGAGCGCGCGCTGAAGGAAGTGCCCGGCGTGACCCAGGCCATCGTCAACCTCGCGACCGAGAAAGCGACGATCCGCGGGAGTGCGGAAAGTGCGGCGCTGATCGCGGCGATCGCAAATGCTGGCTACGAAGCGAAGCTTCTGTCCGATGCCGGGTCGATGGCCAATCAGGCCGTGACGGACGATCGCACCGAGAAGAAGGAGGCCGAGCGCCGCGAGCTCACCCGCGCCTTCACGCTTGCCGCGGTTCTGACTGCTCCGGTCTTCCTGCTGGAGATGGGCTCACACCTCATTCCCGGCGTGCACGCCATGATCGAGTCCACGATTGGCATGCAGAACAGCTGGTACGTCCAGTTCGCGCTGACGACGCTCGTCCTGTTCGTCCCCGGCATCCGCTTCTATGATAAAGGATTGCCGGCGCTCTGGCGCCTGGCGCCGGACATGAACTCGCTAGTCGCTGTCGGCTCGCTCGCAGCGTACGGCTTCTCGCTGGTCGCGACCTTTGCGCCTGGTTTCCTGCCCGCTGGCACGGTCAACGTCTATTTCGAGGCGGCGGCCGTCATCGTGACGCTGATCCTGCTCGGCCGCCTGCTCGAGGCGCGCGCCAAGGGCCGGACCTCCGAGGCGATCAAGCGCCTCGTGGGTCTCCAGGCCAAGACCGCCCGTGTTCGCCGAGACGGCGGAACCGTCGATCTGCCGATCGCAGCGGTCGTTTCGGGCGACATCGTCGAGGTCCGCCCCGGCGAACGCGTCCCGGTCGATGGTGAAGTCGTCGAGGGCGAGAGCTATGTCGACGAGTCGATGATCACCGGCGAGCCGATCCCTGTGTCGAAGAAGGACGGCAGCGAGGTCGTCGGCGGTACGGTCAATCAGAAGGGCGCCTTCGCGTTCCGGGCGACGGCGGTCGGCGGCAACACCGTGCTGTCGCAGATCATTCGCATGGTCGAGGAAGCGCAGGGTTCGAAGCTGCCGATCCAGGCCCTGGTCGACAAGGTGACCATGTGGTTCGTCCCGACGGTCTTCGCTGTGGCGGCCCTCACCTTCGCGGCATGGCTCTATTTCGGCCCGTCGCCGGCGCTGACCTTCGCGCTGGTGAATGCGGTTGCCGTGCTGATCATCGCCTGCCCCTGCGCCATGGGTCTGGCCACGCCGACCTCGATCATGGTCGGAACCGGGCGGGGCGCGGAACTGGGTGTGCTCTTCCGCAAGGGCGAGGCGCTCCAGCTCCTGAAGGACGCCAAGGTCGTCGCCGTCGACAAGACGGGCACGCTGACGGAAGGCAAGCCCGCGCTGACCGATCTCGAGCTGGCCATCGGCTTCGACCGGTCGCAGGTTCTGGCGCTGGTGGCCGCCGTCGAGGCCAAGTCGGAACATCCGATCGCCCGCGCCATCGTCGATGCCGCGATCGCTGAAGACACCGCAATGCCGGCCGTCTCGGACTTCGAGTCGGTCACCGGGCTCGGCGTGAAGGCTACTGTAGACGGCAAGCGCGTCGAGATCGGCGCCGACCGCTACATGGTTCAACTCGGCTATGATGTGGGAGGCTTCGCCAAGGTCGCCGAACGGTTGGGCAACGAGGGCAAGTCGCCGCTCTATGCCGCGATCGACGGCAAGCTGGCAGCGATCATCGCCGTAGCCGACCCGATCAAGGCGACGACGCCGGCCGCGATCAAGGCCATGCATGATCTCGGTCTGAAGGTGGCGATGATCACCGGCGACAATGCCCGCACGGCCAAGGCCATCGCGGCGAAGCTGGGGATCGACGAAGTGGTGGCCGAAGTCCTGCCGGACGGCAAGGTCGAGGCGGTTCGCCGGCTCAAGGGCCAGTACGGCAAGGTTGCCTTCGTCGGCGACGGCATCAACGACGCCCCGGCGCTGGCCGAAGCTGATGTCGGCCTCGCCATCGGCACTGGCACGGACATCGCCATCGAGGCGGCGGACGTGGTGCTGATGTCGGGCAGCCTGCAGGGCGTGCCGAATGCGATCGCGCTGTCGAAGGCGACGATCGGCAACATCCGGCAGAACCTGTTCTGGGCCTTCGCCTATAACACGGCTCTGATCCCGGTTGCAGCAGGCCTGCTCTACCCGGCCTACGGCATCCTGCTCTCGCCGGTCTTCGCGGCAGGCGCGATGGCGCTGTCCAGCGTCTTCGTCCTCGGCAACGCCTTGCGGCTGCGCCGGTTCAAGGTCGCCAACTGACACCAACAGACAGCCGGTCCTGTGAGGACCGGCTGTTTCAACATAGGGAGAAACGCAGATGAATATCGGACAAGCGTCGAAAGCCTCTGGCGTCTCGGCCAAGATGATCCGCTACTACGAGCAGACGGGCCTGATCCCCAAGGCCGATCGGAAGGATTCCGGCTATCGCGACTATTCCGACACGGATGTCCACATGCTGCGCTTCATCCGCCGGTCGCGAGATCTCGGCTTTTCCGTCGCAGAGATCAGCGACCTGCTGGGCCTCTGGCGCGACGAAACCCGCCAAAGCGCCGAGGTCAAGCGGCTGGCTCAGGGCCACATCGCGGAGTTGGAGAGCAAGATCAAAGGTCTTCAGGACATGGCCAAAACGCTGACCATGCTCGTCAATTCCTGCCAGGGCGATCACCGCCCGCATTGCCCGATCTTGCAGCGCCTCGAAAGCGATCAGGAGGGCGAAGATCTCTCGATCCAGCCCCGCAGCGGAGCAATCGCCCGGGTCGTTCAATAACGCAGATGACGCCCGGGAAAAGAGTAGCGTGTCCAACCGCCAAGATTCAGGCGCAACTGCTACCGTCCGGCAGGCAGTCATGAAGGGTGCCAAAGCTCTCCGGCTTGGCCCACGCGACAGGGGCAAAGCCGCCGCCGGGCGTGCGGAAGTTCGTCGTCTGCCCCTGATAGAGTCTGGCCGCCACGAGTTGTACGGCCCCGTCATAGGCATAGTTGCGGAAATCGACCTTCATGATTTCGCGGCGACCGTCGACGACCACGGTCCGGTTGCTCGGCGGGACCAGTTCCTGGGCAATGTAGTCGCCTTCCAGAATGCTTTGCCAGACGCGGCGCGTGACCTTGTCGCCACGATAGGTGGCTCTCCCGCCGAAACCCGCGACCGGCTTGAAGAACAGCTTGTCGCGGCGCGCCCAAAGATCGTCCGCCTTCTCCAGCGAAACGAACTCGGTTGCTGCAATACCCTCGCGAAGAAGCGCGCTCCGCTCCACATCCACACCCCAGTCCCGAAGCGTTGGGGCGTCGGTGAGACGGACCAGGTTCCTCTTGTCGGCGAACACGGCATGAGCCCACGGGTTCGGCGTCACCACGACATCGCCTGCGAGATAGGCTGAGCGAAGCGCCGCGCTTGCGGGTTCGTCGAAAGCGAAGTCCGTCAGCCGATTGTAGACCAGGTCGATCGGCACCGTGCCGCTCCACAGCCGACCGTCGCGATAATCAAGCGATTCCGGTGCGGTGATGACGGCCGTGATGCCGTGGCGCTCGAACAGACTCCGGAACAGCACGAATTCGGGATAAAGGTATTGGGCCTGCGGTTCGGCGTCCACGATGGCGATCGTCGATAGATCCCTGTCCAGCTTTTGCCTCCGCCATTCGCTGCGAAAACCGGCAAGGAACACCTCCTCGATCTCTCCCGTAACGGAGGATTCTGGAAAAATGCGGTCGATGGCGTCGCAGCACGCTTTCTGGGCGCGAGCCACGAGCGCATTCACGAGCCCCCCTCCTGCATTGGTGTTGATCTCGATGAGCTTGGGGCCGCCCGGCCCGAGATGAAAATCATAGCTCATGAAAATCCCGATCGGCCCAGGCTCGAACCGGGCGATCTGAGGAGCCGCTTCGAGTACGGCCTTGCGGTAACCTTCGCATTTTGCGACGGCGTCAATCGTCACGATGAGGCGCGCCATTGTTTCCATATGCTCGGGCGCTATGAACACCGTCTGGTTGGAGACCAGCGTAGGCCGCAGTTCCGACAAAGGCCGCTCCTGCAGCACCTTGCCGGTTTCCCGCTCGAATGCCTGTTCCAGAGCGGCCCGGTCCAGCGTGAGGCAGACACAATCTGCATTCATATCCCGAGAAGTCGCGTCACCGCCCATATCCATATCTACCTCGCGCCCCCGCGCCCTGCCTGCAGAAGTAACGGAACGAGGATCACGGCGACTGCCGGAAACAACAACCAGTTGATTGTCTCCCAGCCCCAGCTGTGAAGCACGCTTCCTGCCAGAAACGAGACGACCGCCGTGACGCCGAATACCATGAAATCGTTGAACCCTTGGGCTTTCGCGCGCTCGCCTGACGTATGACATTCGGTGACCATCGCGGTCGCGCCGATGAAGCTGAAGTTCCAGCCTATCCCCAGGAGAGCGAGCGAGAACCAGAAACTGAGAAGGCCTGGTCCGGCAAGCGCGACGATTCCCGAGAGCGCGATCAGCACCAGTCCCGCGGCCGATACGCGCTCCTTGCCGAACCTCGCGATCAGCCGACCGGTGACGAAGCTTGGGCCGAACATCGCCAGGAGATGCCACTGGATGCCGAGCGCGGCATCATCCACGGAAAGGCCGTGTCCGACCATTGCGATCGGAGCGGCGGTCATGACGAAAGCCATCAAGCCGTAGGATGCGACGCCGGTCGCGACCGCGAGGAGATATCTGGGCATCGCCAGGATCTGGAGCAGTGACCTGCCTGAGTTCTCGGACGCGGCCTCTCCGCCAGATGCGGAGGCGCGCAGCATGAGCAGTACCGGGACCGACAACAGTGCCAGCGCGGCCTGACTGAGGAAACTTCCGGCATAGGGTGTCTGAGTGACGGCATCGCGTGTCCAGATCACCAATTGCGGCCCGACAACGGCTGCGATCAGGCCACCGACCATCACCCAGGAAATCGCGCGCGCCTTCAAGGCGCCCTCTGCTGCGTCGGCCGCCGCAAAACGGTAGCTCTGGATGTAGGACCCGTAGAGCCCCGCTGTGAAACTACCGATGCAGAAGATCGCGAACGACGTCAGGAAGATGCCGAAAGCGGCGATCAGGCCCGCCGCAACGCCGACCGCCGCGGCGAAGACGTAAGCGTTGCGCCGCCCCCAGGCGCGCATAAGGAGAGCGGCGGGTAGCGTGCCGAGGGCAAGTCCCACCCCGAAAAGGCTGACGGGTAGCGTCACCCAAGCGGGATTGCCTGAGAGTTGTTGGCCGACCAGCCCACCGAGCGACATGACGATTGGCGCACTCGATCCCCCGAGCGCCTGCGCGGTAGTCAAAACGGCAATGTTGCGTCGCGCGCCTGATTGATCCGTCATCTCGCTCCTCAGATCGAACCTCCTTGGTCAGAAAGCCAATATCCTTCGGGAACCGAAGGCTCCGTTAAGGCTTATATACCCTGACAGGGTATGGGTAGAAAAATGTGCTCGAAAGACAAGAAGGCGATTACGGATTCGCTCGCCCGGATTGCTGGCCAGGTTCGCGGTGTCGGGCAGATGGTCGAGGATGAACGCTACTGCATCGACATCCTCCACCAGATTCATGCCGTGAAGGCAGCCCTCTCAAAGGTCGAGGATAGGGTCCTGCGGTCGCACGCTGCCTGTTGTGTCGAGGAGGCGATGGCCTCCGGCGATCCCATCCTTCAGCGAAGGAAGTTCGACGAACTCGTCGAGGTCTTCGCCAAGGCGAAGCTCTGATCAGAAAGGCACCCTATGGCATCTGGATCCAAAACAGCCGAGCTCCATCGCATGGTGATGGAGAAGCACACCTGTCCCTATGGGCTGAAAGCACTCGACCTGCTCCAGCGTGAAGGCTACCTCGTCGACGATCACCATCTGACGTCACGCGAGGAAACCGACGCGTTCAAGAAGAAATATGGGGTCGAAACGACCCCTCAGACCTTCATCGACGGCAAGCGGATTGGCGGGTACGACGACCTCGTCAAGTTCTTCGGCGGCGAGGTCAAGGAGAAGGACGCCGTCACCTACAAACCCGTCATCGCTCTGTTCGCGATGGCCGCGCTGATGGCGGTCGCGGCGAGCTGGGCAGCTTTCGGCAACTTCGCGACCGTGCAGACGGCGGAGTGGTTTGTCGCCATCGCCATGTGTCTGCTGGCACTCCAGAAGCTCAAGGACGTGGAGGGCTTCGCCACCATGTTCCTGAACTACGATCTGCTGGCGCAGCGCTGGGTCCGCTATGCCTATATCTACCCGTTCGCCGAAGCGCTCGCAGGCGTTCTGATGATGGCCGGTGCTCTGATGTGGCTGTCGATCCCCGTCGCTCTCTTCATCGGCGGTATCGGTGCGATCTCGGTGTTCAAGGCTGTCTACATCGACAAGCGAGAACTCAAGTGCGCCTGCGTCGGCGGCGACAGCAATGTACCGCTCGGCTTCGTCTCGCTGACCGAGAACCTGATGATGGTCGCCATGGCGGTCTGGATGATCGTCAAGCCCTTGGGCCTCATGCACTAAAGCGGGAAGAGAGGAGCACGATATGCGGAGCGACAATACAATGAAACACGATCACGACAGAGCCGGTCATGGCGGGCACGGGCGACCGTACCTGATGTTCTGGATCAACATGATCCTGGGGCTCGCCGTCATGTACATCGTGATGTTCTCGATGATCGACGGTTGGGGCGACTTCAGGAACAATCTGAACATGCTCTACATGGCGGTCACCATGTGGGCCCCGATGGGCATATTCATGTTGGCGACGATGCCTGGCATGTTCCCGAACCGGAGCGCCAACATCGGGCTCTACGTCGCGCTCGTAATCCTGACCGCCGGCTCCTTCTGGGCCACTCGCACCCAGGCCTTGATCGGCGATCGGCAGTTCATCGCCTCGATGATCCCGCATCACTCGGGAGCGATCCTTATGTGCCGTGAAGCCAAACTCGCCGACGCCGAGCTCAAGACGCTATGCGAAGCCATCACCAAGGCGCAACGCGCGGAGATCCAGCAAATGGAGCGGATCGCGAGCCGGCTCCAGTAACGTGCCGTCCCGGATCTCCGGCTTATCGCGACGGTCCCATCATCGTGGCCAGGTAGCGTGATGGCTATCGATCACGAAAGCATGACGATGGCGCCACCCTCTTGTAACCGCAACCGCGTCGACAAGGTGCGGATGGCTCGGGACAAGATCGTCGTGGACATGTTCGATCTCATCCGGATCGCTCGCTGGCCACAGGAGAGATGCGGCACCGACAGCGGCAGCGGCGACGATGCCTAGCACTATGAATGTCGGCGTCAGCCCCATTTCCGCCCCCAGCCAACCGGCGAGCGGATAGGTGACCAGCCAGCATGCATGCGACAGCGCGAATTGAGCCGCAAAAAGCGCGGGCCGGTCTTCCGCGTGAGCAGAACGTCGGAGCAGCCGCCCGGATGGCGTCTGTGCCAGAGAATAGCCGAGGCCGAGGACGAACCAAAGCGGCAGCAGAACGCCATAGCTGAAGACTGTAGAGCCGGCGAACAATCCTGCGACGAGAAGGCCGGCGCCTAGAATCATCGCCGTTCGGTCGGGGAGCTTGTCGAGCATGCGCGGCAGGAACAGCGCGGCCGTCATGGAGCCCGCTCCGAAGGCCGCCAATGCGAGTGCCGTGGCACGCTGGCTAAGGCCGAAGTCGGCCTGTACGAGCACCACTGTATTGACGATCACCATGGCGCTCGCCGCCGCCACGGCGAGATTCAGAGCGAGCAGACCGCGCAGACGCGGCGTAGCGAGATAGATGCGCAAACCTCGCGTGGTGCGATCATAGATGCCGCGGCGCTCGGTCACCTTCGGGCTCGGCAGCGTGACGGAAATCACGAGCGCGGCCGAGCACAGGAAGCCGACAACGGTTCCGGCGAACAGGTCGTGAAAGCTGATGACCGTCAACAGTGCAGCGGCCAGCATCGGACTGACGACACTTTCCAGGTCGTAAGCGAGCCGCGAGAGCGAAAGCGCCCGCGTATATTCCTTTTCGTCTGGCAACACATCGGGGATCGTCGCCTGAAAGGTCGGTGTGAAGCCGGCCGAGGCCGACTGCAACACGAAGATCAGCACATAGACCTGCCAGACTTCCGTGACTAACGGCAGCAGGATCGCGACGCCGGCCCTGACGAGGTCCAGACAGACCAGCATCGTCCGGCGAGGCAACTTTTCCGCGAAGGCGGCCGCCACCGGCGCGACGCCGACATAGGCGACCATCTTGATCGCGAGCGCCGTGCCGAGGACGGCGCCGGCATCAGCGCCGGCAAGGTCGTAGGCCAGAAGCCCGAGCGCCACCGTCGCCAGTCCCGTTCCTACGAGCGCGATGACCTGCGCCAGAAACAGATGGCGATACGTACGATTTGCAAGCACCTGCAGCATGCGTCACCACTTCAAAGATACTTCGTGATTTCCTTGAACTCGTCGATTGACCGGCGCTGCTCTTTCGCAAGCGGCCCAATGACGTGCTCGAGGCAGTGATCGAGGTGATCCTGGATCAACGTCTTCTTGGCCTGGGCAATCGCTTTCTCGACGGCGTGGAGCTGCTGGGCGATGTCGAGGCAAGGACGCCCCGCCTCGATCATGTCGATAATTCCGCGAAGGTGCCCATCAGCGCGCCTGAGCCGCTTGACGATGGGCCCATGAGATTCGTGTGCGGCAGTGATTAGGGTCATGCTAAAATGCTATCCCCCTGGAGGGGATAAAGCAATATACAGCTTCTCCCGTCGCCGTTTCTTGACGAATTCCTTTGGAAGAGTAGGCCTCAGCCCGGCGGTTACGGCGCCCGCTTGCATGGCAGCATGCGGGCGAGGACGGCGTCGCGCCGGGCGATATGCCAAATAGCTGCCGAGACGTGGATCGAGATCAACGTCATGGTCACCAGCCAGATCGCCTTGTGTATCCCGGCGGCAGGCGCCCACATGTAGGAAGCGACGAAACCAGTGAACGCTTGTGCCGCGAGCGTGGCATACAGCCCCCAATGAACGCATTCAGCGGCGCGTTCGCGCCAACCCTTGGTGATTTGAAGTCTGCCGGGTTTGCGAAGAAATCGCAAAGCAACCCGCAACGCGATCAACACACCGATCGTCATTCCGCTGTAGTTATGGAACTTGTGTTGCAGCAAATCCGCCATTGTCGGCCGGAGGAAGGGATTGTGGGTGCGCGGGATCGCATCCGCCGTCCACCATTGCGCGACGATCAACAGGACAACCGCCCAATGCAGAGCAATCTGAAGATTGGAATATTTGCGTGTCAATGACCGGCTCTCCTGGGCGAAGAACCTACCACAGGCCACATTTAGGTTGTCTGAACCCGACTGACCGAAATCGATCCGAAGCTGACGATCGTTTAAAACGACCGCACGATCGTCAGCGCATTGTAGGGACGAAGCCAGGATCCTAGCGTCAAGGCTTCGTGGCTGTTGAAGAACGTCTCGAATTCGAAGCTGTGCCGATCCCCATTGAGGTCTTGCAGCAGGACCTCGCTACGGCCGAGAGACCCTCCGCGCTGGGACCCACAATAGCCGACGATCGCAGTGAACAGATCAACCTCGCGCAAAGCACCGAAACGCTCACGAAACGGGGGCGATTCAACGCAGTATCGACAGGGATTAGCCGCATCGAAATCGGCCTTTCTGCGGGTGGGATGCGGATGCCCCGTTACGAGAGCGACGATAGGCCGGCCACCATGCGCCTGTTCGACGAACCGCCAGAGCGTGGAAGTCATGGTATTGCCGAAGCTCTTGCTGAGGCTCTTGACAAGCCCGAGGCTGGGCGCGGAGGAGCCCGCCTCGGCGGCGAAGCGGTCAGATAGAAAAAGAAGTTGCCCGGCCGCGAAATTCGCTTCGGCTTCCATGATGGCGTGGCAGGAAGGCGTGAGGGTCTGCTCAGTATCGCCCAGCATCATTCCGGCGTGCCAGGGAATGATGTCGTGACCAATCTCGTGAGCTTCATTCCAACGGTGCTTGAGCGGCGGGAGATCCTTGTCGAGCAGAATACGCTTCTGATCTGGAAGATAGAGCGCCTTCAGGCTCAGTGTTTGAACGGCCTCCCGCAGGATTGTCGGGCGCTTGAGGACCTGCAGGCCAGCAACCTTCATGCGGGAGAACATTTCGCGCAAAAGACTGTCGTCCGTGGTGCTGTAGTAGCCGCGATCAAGTTTCAGGAGATCCCGAACAACGCGCAGGTCTATGGGCGGCTCGGGATTGCCAAGGCCACGCAGAACCTTGGCAATCTGTCCGTTGATGTCGGCGACGGTGCGATGTCCGAGACTGACGTTCTTCACTTCACTCGCTTGGGCTCCTGCTCACTCAGCACAGCGACGAACGCCTCCAGAGCCGAGCTTTCCTCAGGGGTCAGCTTATGCACGGCCTCAGAGCGCGCGGCAAAACGCACCGCTTCCTGACGGAAGCCAGCATCGTTTGCCGCAGCCAATCCTGCAAGCTGCATAAGTCGTTGCTGAGAAACCTCGAAGGTTTCCGCCAGCTTGAACACCGTGCGCGGCTCCGGCACGTAATGAAGATCGTCCTCGATCACCAGAAGCTCGCTTGCATCGAGGTCCGCGACCTGAGCCAGCCGCTCCATCGAGAACCCACGACGACGGCGCATCAGATTCACGAAACGGCCAAACGCAATACGGGTCTCTTCGACGACCGCCGTGGGAGCGCTGGCTGGACGCTCCTCGGGTATCGGATCGAACGCGAGCAAGCCGGCGCCGATGACGGCGTCGCCTTCACGACGTGCCCGAGCCATCCACCACTCTTTGCTCCGTTCAAATTTCATCGTCCTTCCTCCTTTTCGAAGAACGCGCGAGCCTGCTCGACGGTCATCTCGAAATATCGCAAATTCTGGCAGGCGGGATCCGGCCCAAGGTCGGTCATGCCGATCCTGCGGTAGAAAGCGTCGGCTTGCGGCAGGGAATGCAGGCCGATCCGCCCCTTGAATCCCTCTTCGTAGCTCAGCGCGATGGCCGCCGTGAGCAGCACGGTACCGACACCACGAAGCCGAGGGGTCGCCCCAAGCTCGGAGCGATTCCAGGGCGCCACCTCGAGATACTCGACGTAGACGAGAGGCTTACCTTTCTGGCCAGGTTCTTGGCAGCCTCTCGTCAAATCGAGCTGCGCCAGTCCCTGGGTGACCCCCTGTGCGACAACGCTGAACCCGGGGAAGGCCAGCATGCCCTGCACGCGTGTGATCTTCTTTGGCCAGTTCCAATGCAGGCTCTGAGGCCAGTCTGCGCGCGGCACCTGGCGTGCGACCAAATCCTGGATCGCTGCGAGTACCACCGGAATCCAGTGTTTCGCCCACTCATCGATCTGCGCCTGCTCGATCGCATCGCGCAACTCGGCCTCGACGCCCTCACCCGTTGCGACGTCGAGAAGATAGACCTTCGAGACCTCGACCGTCATAGAAGCATCAGCTCCGCCTTTTCCTTGGTCGTGTCATTCTCAAACAGGAGCTTTTCACCCCTTTCGACCCGAGCATCGATCGTCTGGTAAAGGCGCAAGGCCTGCCGGAGCACAGCGGTTTTGGTGATGTCCTTCCGGGCCGAAAGATCGTCCAGAACACGCATCTCGGCGTCGGTGAGGTTCAGCGTCATGGTTCGCTTCGCCGTCATCTCATCCTCCGTCGTTATATGCAGCATATAGAGAATCAAGAGGATTTTGTCAACGTGAAATAGCTAGCATACACATCTTGAATAGCTATTTTTTAGCTACTATATCCATGTCAGAGGCTGGGCCAGAGTGCCCGGGAACAGGAGCGGGATATGGGGCGACAGCACGTCGGTCATAATGAGATCGCCGCCTTCGCGCAGGACAAGGTCAACCTGCCGAAGGACAAGGCGGATGAATATCGGGCCCAGGCCCGGCGGCTTCGCGAAAAGCTGGAGGGCTATCTCGCCGAGCACCCTGACTTCACGCTCAGGAAAATGATGCTGTCGGGCAGCCTCGCGAAGGGCACGGCGCTTCGCTCGCTCAACGATATCGATGTCGCCTGTTACATCAGTGGCGCGGCGGCCCCGAAGGATGTCAAAGCGCTGCTCGATTATCTGGCGGAAAGGCTGCGCAAGGCATTTCCGAACTTCAGCCCCGATCAGGTCCAACCCCAGACCTATTCGGTCACGGTCTCCTTCCGTGGGAGCGGGCTAGACGTCGATGTGGTGCCGATCCTCTATGAGGGCGACGCACAATGGTATGGAAATCTCGTCAGCCAGGATGACGGCTCCTTCCTGAAGACAAGCATTCCCTTGCATCTGGAGTTCGCGGGCAAGCGCAGGCGCGCCCAGGAGAAGCACTTCGCGCAGGTGGTGCGTCTCGCAAAATTCTGGTCAAGGCGCACGAAGCAGGAGCGAGACGGATTCCGCTTCAAGTCGTTCATGATCGAGATGATCCTCGCCAAGCTGTGCGACGACGGGTTGGACTTCTCTGACTATCCGGAGGCGCTGCAGCACTTCTTCACCTACATCGCCCGCACCGACTTCAGGGAGAAGATTATCTTCGACGACTACTATCCCAGGTCCTCGGTTGGAACGTTTTCCGATCCGGTACAAATCATCGACCCCGTGAATGCCGTCAACAACGTCGCGCGGCTCTACACGGCCGCGAATGCAGATGCGATCGTCGAGGCGGCTCTCGATGCTGGAGATGCCATCGACGCAGCGCTCGCCGCTCCCAACAAGCAATTGACCGTCGCCTACTGGCAGAAGGTCTTCGGCTCTTCCTTCCAGGTATGAGGTCGCCATGTCCACAAGCTACAGCTACACGGAAACCGCGACCTTCACGGTCACCCATGCGCGGCACATGGCCGCCAAGGTCGCGGCGGATCTCAAGCGCATGCAGCGTTTCTACGGCAGCCCGTCCGACGAGCGCATTGCACAGTTCGAGGCGGAAGTGACCGAACTGATCCGGGCCGGTTATCTGGGCACCGTCACCTATGGCTTCCAAAAAGACGGAAACTGGATCGAGCCCACACTGCGCTATACGGCAAAGGATCTCGCCGGGTCATCCGCCAATGACGACGATCCCGGCCGTGTGCGCCACAACGCCAATGTCAGCGGCGCGGTCTTCAAAAGCTACCTGACCCACAGTGCCGCGTGGAGTCAGTTGACCCAGGCGGAGCGCGACGCCTTCGAGAAGACGCTCCCGATTTCCCGAGGCGGAGCGGCCGAACCCGGCATCACCGGCTATCTCGCCAGCGACCGGACCTATTCGTCCGGCGGCAAGGCCCTCGACCGCGCGACTGTGAGGAGTTTCTGATGAGCACGAAGCCGACACTGGACGAACTCTTCGAACGGCGCATCACATATCCCGACTTCGATCCGCAGGCTAGGCTCGCGCGGCTGGTTGGCCTCGACGATCAAAAAAATCGGCTGGCAAAGATTCTCGGTCTGCTCGTCAACCCGACGGGTCTTATGGCCTGGGCGCGCCAGCATCATCCCGATGCCGATTCGCTTCTCGACACTGTGTTGCGGCGCCCCCCGCTTGTGGTTCTCGCCGGCGACGTCGGCTCGGGCAAGACAGAGCTCGCCGAGACGATTGGCGACGCGGTGGCCCGGCAGGAGAAGATCGACATCACGCTCCTGCCCCTCAGCCTCTCGACGCGGGGACAAGGGCGCGTCGGCGAGATGACGCAGCTGATCTCCGCCGCCTTCGACTACACCGTGGCGGAGGCGACCAAGCTCAAGTCCCCGTCGGGCAAGGCCCGCGGCGCCGTCATCCTGCTCGTCGATGAAGCAGACGCCCTCGCCCAATCGCGTGAGGCAGCCCAGATGCATCATGAAGACAAGGCGGGCGTGAACGCTTTCATCCGGGGAATCGACCGTATCGCCAATGCGAAACTTCCCGCGGCGGTTTTGATGTGCACGAACCGGATCAGCGCGCTCGACCCCGCAGTGCGCCGCAGGGCGGCCGACATTCTGAGTTTCGAACGTCCCGGCGACGAGCAGCGTCGCTTCGTCCTCACCGCCCGGCTGCAACCGATTGGTCTCGCCCGCCAGCAGATTGACGCCCTGGTCACCGCGACCGGGCCACAACGCGGCGGCCGCGAGTATGGCTTCACCTTTTCTGACCTCACCCAGAGACTGCTCCCGGCTATCGTGCTCGACGCCTATCCGTCGAAACCAATCGATGGCGCCCGCGCGGTGGAGATCGCTCGCGCGATGGTTCCGACGCCTCCCTTCCGGGACGGCGAGACTGCGATCTGAGGTGAACGCATGACGCAGGCGGTGACCGTTCGTCGCGATGGCGACACCTTCCAGGCCCGGCTCTTCTGGTGGCATGCCGCGCGCTTGTTGGATCCGGTAAGTCCCGTCACAAAGGTGGGATTCGAGAGCGGGCCGAAAAGCTTCGACGACATCTGGGTCGAATATGATCCGGTGCGCTGCGCCTCGGATCAGTATGGCGAACCCTTGCTGCGAGAGCACATGCAGTGCAAGTGGCATGTGACGCCCGACAATTATGGCTATTCCCACCTCGTCGATCCCGAGTTCATCAACGCAAATGCTCGCTCCTTGCTACAGCGGGCCCGGGAGGCGCAGCTCAGCTATGCTCCAGCCGGAAGCGGTGTACGGTTCAAGCTGGTGACCAACTGGCGCCTCGACCGGGCCGATCCCTTGCGTCAGATGGTGGGGATGCGTTCAGGCGCCATGCGTCTCGATCGCCTCTATGGTTCGGTGACCGACAACAGCAAGGCTGGCTCCGTGCGCAAGGCGTGGCGAGAGCACCTCGGCATCGACGAGGCGGAGCTGCGCATTCTGGCGCGGACGCTGGCGTTCGGCGAGGCGACCGACACCCTGGATGGCCTGCGCGATCAGCTCGACATCCTCTTCGGATTGGTAGGCCTGAAACGCATCCCCGCGAACCGAAGCGCGTTTCCATATGACGATATCGTTTTCCAATGGATGGCGCAGGGACGACTGGAATTTGACCGGGCGAGCTTCCGCGCGGTCTGCGCTCGGGAAGATATTCTGGGATCGGCTGAGGGCGGGCCCAAAGTCTACGGCGTAAAGTCCTTTGAGCATGCCTTCGATAAACTGGAGGAACGCTGTCACCTCGTCCTCGACCTGATCCCGTCCTTTGACGAGCGTTACATCCGCAGTGATGCGGATTGGGAAGCAAAACTCTATCCAGAACTGAGAGCTTTCCTTCTCACGGCAGCCAAGAATGAGCCGCGCCTCCGACTTGCACTCGATGCCCACGTTACGCTGGCCTTCGCGGCAGGATCGGTGATCAATATCAAGTCGGGGCGCCAGGTCGAGCTGGAGCAGCGAGGGACTGGTCGCCGTATCTGGTCGGCCGACGACGCGACCTCGGATTCCACATGGCCCACCCTCAAGGCCGAGCTCATAGAATTGCGACCGGACGGGTCAGACCTCGCCGTAGCCATCGGGCTCACGCATGACGTCACGGCCGACGTCCAGCGCTATTGCGAAACCACGCTCTCCACGGCAGGCCGTCTCCTCGTTCTCAAGCCCGACACAGGACCGGGCGCGCAATCGGTGATATGCGGACGGCATGCATTCGAACTCGCGGACGCGGCCAGCGGAGCGATACGGGACGCAAAGGCCGGCGGCGCCGGATTGACACATCTCTTCGTGGCCGCGCCAAACGCCTTCACCTTTTTCTTCGGGCAGCGCCAGACAGCCCTGGGCAGGATCTGCCTCTACGAGTTTGATTTCGACGGCCAACGCGGGCGATCGTATACTGCCGCCCTCACGCTACCTCTACATAGGACGTTCTCCCAAGAACCCATAGACGCATGACGGGCGATGGGTCGTTAGGGCAAACCCCAAGCACGATAACGGCCCCGCCCGGTGCATTCTCTGACGCCGAGCTCCGCGAGTAGGTTCAGGGCGCCGCGGGGCGTGACGTCCGCCGCCTGCGCGACTGTCGCCGCCGAGACAATCGGTCTCGCGAGAATCAGATCGATCACAGCCGGCAAGCTACTTGAGGACCGCCGCCCTCTCACCTTCCGTTCCATCTGCTCTCGCGCCTGACCGAGTCGGACGATCTCTTTCATACCGGCCTCAGCCGCGGCCGACAGCGCGTCGAGGAAAGCAAACAGCCGCGTCGTCCTCCCGTGCGCGCGTCGGCGCTCCCGCGGAATAGCCTTTAGCCCGACATGAAACCCAGGCAGGTGCGACGCAACCTTTCCACGCGCGCGCAAGTGGGCCGCGACGAGCTGACCGCCGAGCGGATGCTGCCGTTGTAGAGGCTCAATGGTCTCCCACGCATCGAACAGGAGCGCCGCGGAGAGCGTGGGCGGCAGACTTTCGGTCTCCTTCAGCACAGCCCGCCATTGCGCCATCCGCTCGCGCTCGTCCCAGTCCGGATCCCGGATGACGAGATCGCCGACGGACAATGACGGTCGTTCAAGCGGCCCCGGCATTGAGCCGTCGGCTATTCCGTCCAGAATTCGCTGCGAGCGATTGATGATGGCGTCGATATGGGCGAACTCGCGGAAGAGTGGGTCGTCATCGTGGTCATCGGGATCCCGCGCCTTCTCCCCTTCCCGCTCGACCGGAACAGGATCGGGTTCCGGCTTGACAGCGGTCGTTCCAGCAAGCGACGCGACGCCAGACTCGCTGAGAGCCCACCCCGGCTCGCCTGCGGCGATCCGGCGGCGTGATCGAAGAATGGCGTGCGCGATGGTCAGCTCATGCGTCGGCGCCCGGATATCCATGCGAGCGTCGTGGAGAACCAGATCCTCGATATGGACGAGCTCGCCAGCCACCCACATGCTAGCAGCCGCGTCGAAGAAATGCCCCCTCTCTGTGAAGCCCTCGCCGACCGCGCTGCGCCGCACGATCTCGTCGAGGCGCGCGAGTTGGTCCTCTGTGGCTTTTACTTCCAGATTTCAATCCGGGGAATGTCATACGCCAGTTGGGTTCTGGCGCTAAACTGGAGACGATTTTCAGCTAATGATTTCAGCGAGGCCCTTTGCCAAAGCGATTTCACGATCGAAGCTCGCCGGCGGCGCGCCCGGTCTTGGACGAGCACTGGTCGATGGCGCGTCGAATGGCCCGCGAGCTGGACAAAATCCTGGATGGCGGCAATCCAAGGCGGGCTGCCATCAAACGCGCTGCGGCTGAACTGCGGCTCACCACCCGGCAAATCTACAATCTCCTCGCCCGCTATCGCGCCGATCGGACAGTGACCAGCTTGCTTCCTCGCACTGCGACCAGTCGGCGCAAGCGGCTGCCGGAACACGTGGAGGCGATCATCGCCGCCACACTTCGCGAGAAGTGGCTGACGCTCGAGCCGACCCCACTT
>CAYUOL010000051.1:0-28423 GCA_964446345.1 uncultured Iamiaceae bacterium
GGCGGTCGGCCGCATCCCGGCGACCTCCCCCGACGTCGCCGTGCTCGATGTGCGGCTGCCCGACGGCAACGGCGTCGAGGTGTGCCGCGACATCCGCTCACGGCACCCGGAGATCAACTGCATCATGCTCACGTCGGTCTCCGACGACGAGGCGCTGTTCGACGCGATCGTCGCCGGCGCCTCGGGCTACGTCCTGAAGCAGATCAAGAGCGACGACCTGATCGAAGCGGTCACGAAGGTGGCGGCCGGCGAGTCCCTGCTCGACCCCAAGCTCACCGCCAAGGTGCTCGAGCGGCTGCGGCGGGGCCCCGACGAGGACGAGCGCCTCAAGCACCTCACCGACCAGGAGCGCCGGATCCTCGGCTACCTGGCCGATGGCCTCACGAACCGGCAGATCGCCGACAACATGTTCCTCGCCGAGAAGACCGTGAAGAACTACGTGTCCAACCTGCTGGCCAAGATGGGCATGAACCGGCGCACCGAGGCGGCGGTGTACGCCGCCCGGTTGTCCGAGCGCTCGTCGCGCAACCAACCCGGCTGACCCCGGCGACCGGGTCCAGGCGACCGGGTCCAGGTGACCGAAGACCCTGGTGGGTGGGCCCGGGGTCCCGCACGCTGGGCGCGTGCCCGAGACCCCGCTTCCGCGCGACGAGTTCCCCATCGCCAGCCGGTACGTGTACCTCGACAACGCGACGGCCTCACCGCTGCCGCTGTGCGCGGCACGCGCCGCGAAGGAGTACCTGGACGACGTCACCGCCAAGGGCGGCTTGAGCTTGCCGCGGTGGGAGGAGCGGGCCGAGGAGGTGCGTGAGTCGGCCGCGGCGCTGCTCGACGTGCCCGCCCACTCGATCGCGTTCGTGAAGAACACGACGGAGGGCGTCGCCTTCGTGGCGAACGGCCTGCAGCTCGCGGCCGGTGAACGGGTGGTCGTGCCCGACCACGAGTTCCCCTCCATCGCGTACCCGTGGGTGGCGCTGCGCGACCGTGGCGTGATCGTCGACTTCATCGATCCCCTCGGCACGGGGTGGACGCTGCCCCTGCGCCAGTTCCGCACGGCGCTCGAGCGCTCGGCGACGCGCGTGGTCGCCACGAGCTGGGTGCAGTTCGGCCGCGGCTGGCGCACCGACCTCGCCGCGCTCGCCGCCCTCTGCCACGAGCACGGAGCCCTGCTCTGCGCGGATGCGATCCAGGGCCTCGGCGTGGTCCCCGCGCACTTCGCGGCATGGGACGTCGACTTCGCCGTCGCGGACGGGAACACGTGGATGCTCGGGCCCATGGGCACCGGCGTCTTCTACTCGTCGGATCGCGCCCGCGCCCTCGTGCGACCGACCGAGCCGGGCCGGAGCTCGGTCGCGTGCCCGATGACGGCCGCCGTGGCGCCCGTCGTCTTCGAGGAGAGCGCGCGGCGCTTCGAAGGGGGCGCGCTGACCTTCGAGACGATCACGCAGCTGGGCGCCTCGACCGACCTGATCCTCAAGGCGGGGATCGAGGAGGTCTGGGGGCACGTGGACGCGCTGCTCGACCGTGCGGTGGACGGCCTGCGCGCGGGCGGCATCACGACGCTGTCGGATCGCAGCCTCGGCGGCCGCTCTGCCTCGATCACCGTCCACGTGCCGGGCCACGAACCCGCGCAGGTGTGCGAGCAGCTCCGGTACCAGGACATCATCTGCGCCGTCAGCGCCGGCGGCGTGCGCATCTCGCCGCACGGCTACAACACGGTGGCCGAGATCGACCGTCTGGTCGAAGCCCTGCGGCACGTCGCGCACGGCTGAGGTCGCGACGGCCCGACGCGGGTTCGAGCCCGAGAAGGGCCGAAGGTCCCCGCTCGACCGGCTGGCAGGAAGCCCATCGCAGGACCATCGGCCCTTCCGCGCCGGGCGCAGGCACGCGCACGATGGTCCTGCGCTCGAGGCAGAGGGCGCAGGACGCAGATCAGGACGCAGATCAGGACGCAGATCAGGACGCAGATCAGGTCGCAGGTCAGGTCACAGGTCAGGACGCAGGTCAGGACGCAGCGCCGGTCGCAGCAGACGGAGGAAGATCGATGGGGAACCGGATCGTGGTGGGGGTCGACGGGTCGAGCACGGCGCAACGGGCGTTCCGGTGGGCCGTGGAGGAAGCAGGGTTCCGCCGGGCCGAGCTCGACCTGGTCTTCGTGTGGTCGGCCGACTCGCACCTCGTCGACCTCACCGAGCTCCCGACGCAGCAAGAGCTCGAGGCGGCGGCCCTGCAGACCGTCGACGAGACGCTCGAGGACGCGGGCCTGCCGAACGGCGACCTGCCGGTCGTCAACCCGATCGTGACGCAGGGCTCGGCGAAGGAGGTCCTCCTCGAGGTCGCGACCGGAGCGGACCTGCTCGTCGTGGGCTCGCGCGGCATGGGCGGGGTCAAGGGCCTCCTGCTCGGATCGGTCAGCCTCCACTGCGTCACCCACGCGGACTGCCCCGTCGTCGTCGTGCACGGCACCGAGTCGGCCTGAGCGCGTTCCGCTCCCGTGCGCCCCTCCGCCGCCCTGGCCCCGCTCGTCCTGCTGGCCGTCGCCTTCGTGGCGTGGTGCATCGTCGACGTCGTCCGCCGGCCGCCCCGAGCGCTCGCCCGATGGATCTGGATCGCGCTGATCCTGCTCAGCATCCCCCTGGGCGGCATCCTGTACCTGCTGCTTGGGCGGGGCGATCCCGATGGGGCGACGCCCGGCCCCGCCAGCCCGGGGCCGCCCACCCGTCCGCTCGAGCCGGCGTCGGCGGCCGCGCCCGCGGCGCGAGCCCGGCCCGCGCGTGCACCGCATGCGGCCCGCGAGGGGTTCGCGCTGCGCACCACCGAGCTCACGAAGGCCTACGGCGACCGGTTCGCGCTTCAGGACGTGTCCCTCGACGTGCCGCGCGGATCCGTGTTCGGCATGGTCGGCCCGAACGGCGCCGGCAAGACGACGCTGCTCGCGATCCTGGCCGGCCTGCGCCGGCCGACGAGCGGCACCGTCACCACCTCGGTCCCGCCCGACAAGGTCGCGCTGCTCCCCGACACCCCGCACTTCGAGCCGTGGCTCACCGCCCGTGAGGTCGTCGAGCTGTCGCGGGCGCTGCTGCTGCCCGCAGGATCGGCGGACGACACCGCGGACGCGCTCGAGCAGGCGGGCCTCACCGACGCGGCCGACCGGCGCACGGGCGGCTTCTCGCGGGGGATGCTGCAGCGCCTGGGTCTCGCCGCCACCATCGTGGGCCGCCCCGAGCTGCTGCTGCTCGACGAGCCGTGCTCCGCGCTCGACCCGGCCGGGCGCCGCGACGTGCTCGACCTCGTCGGCCGTCTCGGCGGCGAGCACACCGTGCTGTTCTGCAGCCACATCCTCGATGACGTGCAGGAGGTGTGCGACACGGTGGGCGTGCTGCACCAGGGCCACGTCCTGTTCCAGGGGCCGCTCGACGACCTGCTCGTCGGCCGCGCCGCCCCGGAGTACGCGGTGCGCGTGCGCATGCCGGTCGATCCGGTGATCGATGCCCTGACGGCGCAGGCGTGGGTGCAGCAGGTCGAGCAGCTCGGCGCCGAGGAGCTCCGCGTGCTGGCCACGTCGACGGCCGACGCGGAGCGCCACCTGGTCCCGACGCTCGCGTCGGTCGACGCGCGGGTGATCAGCATCGTCCCCGCCGGCGCGGACCTCGAGCGCGTCTTCCTGGAGCTCGTGCGATGACCATCGTCGCCGCGCCGACCGAGGCGGTCCGCCGTCCTCGCGGACGCATGAGCATGTGGCGCCTCGAGTGGGCGCGCCTGACCCGCACCCACCGGCTGGTCGCACTCGTCGCCGTGTACGTGTTCTTCGGGCTGACCTCGCCGGCGCTGGCGCGCTACATGGGCGAGCTGCTTGACCGGTTGGGCACGGGCGTGCAGATCGTGGCGCCGCCCCCGAAGCCCATCGACGGCTTCGTGACCTTCACCTCGAACGCCAACCAGATCGGTCTGCTCGTCTTCGCGCTGGTCGTGGCGAGCGCCGTCGCCATCGACGCCCAGCGGGAGATGGCCGTGTTCCTGCGCACCCGCGTCCCCTCCTACCGCGACCTGCTCCTGCCCAAGTGGAGCGTGGCCGTCCTGGCCGGCGTCGCGGCGTACGTCATCGGCGTCCTGGCGTGCTGGTACGGGACGGTCATCCTGCTCGGCTCGGTCGACGCGCTCGGGGTGATCGAGGGCGCCGCGCTGGGCGCGCTCTACCTCGCGTTCGTCGGCGCGGTGGCCGCCGCGATCGGCGCCCGCCTGCACAGCGCGGTCACGACGGCCGTGACGACGTTGGCCATCGTGCTCGGCCTCGGGGTGCTCGGGGTGTTCCGAGCGGTGGGGGAGTGGTTGCCGAACTTCCTGCTGGGTGCGCTCACGACCTTGGCCGGTGGCGGCGACGTGGCCTCCTTCGCCAAGTCGGTCGTCGTCACGGTGGCGGCGACCGTCGCCCTGCTGCTGCTGGCGGTCCGGCTCGGCTCCCGTCGCGAGCTGTAGCGCGCTCGAGCGCGACGCACCCGGGTCAGACGCGCGCGGTCACGGCGTCGTCCGCTTCGGCCAGCACATCGGCGGCGAGGCGGATCAGCTGCTGCTGGTCCTGGCCCCGGCTGGTCAGCAGGCCTTGCACATCGATGGTGACGATCCTGACCTGCGCGTCGGCGACGTCGATGAAGTCCTGGTAGCGCCGTTGCTCGGCGCGGCTGAGGGCGGCCCAGGTGCTCGGGCCCGGATCGAGCTGGTGCTCCCACCGGGCCAGCGCGTGCCCGGCGTGGGTCGCGATGTAGTCCAGGGTGCTCGTGGCGCGAGGCAGCAGCTCGCGCAGCGCGTCGACGCCCGGGCCCGTGGCGGCGAGCTCCGCCTCCGCTTCGTCGAGCTTCGCAGCGAGCTCCTGCTGCTGCTTGCGGTTGCGCTTGGCCATGTAGATCAGGCCCCCGGCCGCGAAGATCAGGGAGGGGGTGGCGACGAGGCCGGTCAGCACGGCCGCGCTGCCGACGGCCGCGGTCTTCGCGCGCCGCCCCGCCCGCGAGGCCGGGACGACCGGCTCGCGCGACCCCGTGTCGTGCCCCACCGGCGTGTCGCTGGTGCCGTCGTCCTCGAGCAGGGCCGGGTCGGGTCGGGGGGCGCCGGCGATGCGGGACGACACCTCGTACAACGGGAGGAAGAACGCGTCGCGGGCGCGGTCGTGCTGTTGGTTGAACGCATCTGTCAGGTCGGTGATCACCGTCGTCCGCGCGTCGACCTCGCGCTGGATGCGCAGCGCCCGCTGCTTCGCCCGCTCGGGGCGACGTGACGGCGCCGCCGCCTCGGTCGGCGCCGACCGCGCGCGAGCCTGGGCCTCGAGCTCGTCCGGGGTGAGCCCGAGCGCGTGGGCGAGGCCGGCGAACCGCTCGGGGCCGGGGTGCAGCAGACCGCTCTCGAGGCGCGAGATGGAGACGCCGGCGCCAGAGCCGTACCCGGCGGCGCGCCCGAGCTCCTCTTGCGTGACGCCGCGGCGCTCTCGCAGGCCCCGCACCACCTGACCGAGCGCGTCGTTCGAGTACGTGGTCACCACCGAACATTAGCTTTCACCTGGGGGCTTGACAAGCGGGCTAAGAGGGATTTAGCTCACTAAATATCGAAACAGCGTCGGCAGTGTTCGACGGAGAGACCCGAGGAGCCCCCATGGCCCGCATCAACAGCGCCTTGCTCGTCTACAACGCGACGACCTTGGGCCACCGTGCCCAGCAGGTCCAGCAGGACCCGGCCGTCCGCAAGGCGTGGAGCACGGCCGGCGAGGACACCGCCAAGGCGATCCAGTCGGTGGCTTCGGCTGCCTTCGAGACGCGCGCGGCCTGGCGTCGCACCGCGCCGGTGAGCACCTTCGATCGCACGTACGGCTGACGTCTCGCCACGGGGCTTCGCGCACCACGCGCTCGGGTCCTGATCAGTCGGATCAGTCGGATCAGTCGGATCAGTCGGATCAGTCAGATCAGGACCTCACGTGAAGGTGAGGGCGGCGAGCGCCAGGACGCAGCCGGTGATGAACGCCATCGTCACCAGGTAGGACGCCCGCTCGACGCGGCCGGCGCCGAACGGGCCCATGAGGTCCGGGTCGCAGGCCATGAGGTACATGAGCAGCAGCAGCGGCAGCAGCAGGATCGCGTTCAGGGCCTGGGTGAGCACGAGGATCGCGATGAGCGGCGCGCCCGGGACGAGCACGAAGCCGGCGGCGAGGATCGTCGTGGCGCCGTAGGCGAGGTAGAAGAGCTTCGCCTGGCCGAACGAGTCGTCGATGGCGGCATCGGTCCCGACGAACTCGCAGATCGAGTACGAGGTGGACAGGGGCAGGATCGACGCGGCGAGCACCGCGGCGCCGATGAGCCCGACCGCGAACAGCGTGGACGCCAGCCCGCCGGCCAGCGGCTCCAGCGCCGCCGCGGCGTCGGCGGCGGACTCGATGCCCAGCCCGGACACGTGCAGGGTCGCCGCGCAGGCGATCACGACGAAGGCGCCGATCACCCCGGTGAGCACCGCCCCCGTGACCGCGTCGATGCGCTCGTAGCGCAGGTCGTCCGTCGTGAGCTTCTTGTCCACGGCGTAGGACTGGATGAAGCTCAGCCCCCACGGGGCCAACGTCGTGCCGACGGTGGCCGTCGCGAGCACGAGCGCGGTCTTGTCGAGCGGCATCGACGGCACGACCAGCCCGCGGGCGGCGGCGCTCCAGTCGGGGTGGGCCAGGAACGCCGCCACGACGTACGTGACGAAGACGGCGCCCAACGCCAGCAACACGTGCTCCACGCGGTGGAAGCTGCCGCGCAGCACCAGGTAGCTGACGACGATCGCCGCGATGGGCACGCTGAGGTACCGCGACACGCCGAAGAGCTCGAACCCGGCGGCGATGCCGGCGAGCTCGGCCGCCGTCGTGCCGAGGTTGGCGACGACCAGCACGAGCAACGCGAGGCTCGCGACGCGCACCCCGAAGCGCTGGCGCACCAGACCGATGAGGCCCTGCCCCGTGACGACGCCCATGCGCGACGCGAGGTCGTGGAACAGCACGAGGGCCACGGTCGACACGAGCAGCACCCACAGCAGCTGGTACCCGTAGGTGGCCCCGAGGGTCGAGTACGTGGTGATGCCGGCGGGGTCGTCATCCGAGAGGCCGGCGAGCAAACCCGGGCCGACGACGGCCAGCACGGCGACGAGCCGCAGGCGCCGTCGTCGATCCGGCGGGCGCCGTGCGCCGCGGCGGCGCGCCGCCCCGTCGCTCGTGGCCGCCGGTGACCGAGGATCGCTCGGACCTGTCGACGACGAGCTCATGGTGCCGGCGATCGGGGGCTCATCGGGGGGTCTCCGTCGGCGCGTGGCGCTTCCACCCCCGTGTGCGGTGGTAGCGCCGGCGCGCGTGGCCCGCCCGCGGCGCGTGGCGCCGCAGCGCGTGCGCCCGCGCCGGCGGTAGCGCGTCGAGCACCGCGTCGGCGTCCTCGTCGGCCATCGACGCGAGGAGCCGCGCGCCGACCTCGTCGTGCGACGCCGCGAGCGCGGCGGCGGCGCGGTCGACCGACGCGGTCGTCAGGACCGCGCCGGCGTGCTCGGTGGTCAGGCGCGCCAGCAGGTGGGCGAGGTCTTCGGGCGACAGGTGGTGCAGGTGCGCGTTGTCGGCCACCAGCTGCACCTCGTGGCCGCGCCGCGAGGCCAGGTGCAGCTCGTCCCAGGCCACCAGCTCGGGCTCCGCCTTCGCCAGCCAGCGCGGCACACCGATGCGTCGCAGCACCGCGCCGAAGCCGACGTCGATGCCGATGACCACGAGCGAGCCGTCGTCGGTGGGCGTCAGCGCGACGTCGCCGGCGCGGACGAGGCGGTGCCCCGAGAGGTCCACGATCTGCGCATCGAGCACGTCCCGCGCCAGCGACAGCTCCTGTGGTCCGAGGCGGGGCGCGCTCGCCGACGGCTCGTCGTCGCGCGGCGTGATCTCGATCCGCTCGGCGTCGAAGCGAACGACGTCCGCCCAGGCGACGTCGCGGTGCGCGCGGCGCGAGCCCACGATCAGGCGCGTCGTGCGCGGCGGGATGTTCTGCACGTCGACGATGAGGTCGCGCAGCTTCCCGACGGGCTGGGCGCCACCGGACCAGACCTCTTGGCCCAGGCGCTCGGTGAGCCGGTTCACGATGCAGACGCTACGAGACCCCGGGGCGGGATCGTCGCACCGGTCAGCGGGCCCGGGCGACCAGCTGGGCGATCCCGACCGCGATGCCCGTGGCGACGATGTGCACGTCGGGCGCGGTGTCGAAGTCACCCGTGACGCCGAACGCGAGGTGGCCGTTGTACGACAGGATCGCCGTGCCGACGCGCAGGCCGTGGCTGATGGGCACGAACGGTCGGTGCTCGAGCATCTCGCGGCCGAGGCAGTACAGGGGGAACTGCGGACCGGGCACGTTCGTGGTCACCGTGTTGAGGATGTGCTGGGGGCGGTCCTGCAGGACGCGCATGATCACCCGGCTGGTCGCGCCCACGACCATGGGCGGCAACAGGTCGGCCACCGTCGTGACGGCGTCGCCGGCTTCGGCCATGTGCGACTGCTTGAGCGTCGCCATCTGGCGCTGCACGAGCGCCAAGCGGTTGACGGGATCGGGTTCGCCCACCGGCAGGTCGTAGAGGATCGCCGACACCCGGTTGTCCAGCACCCCGGCCCCGTCCTCGTGGCGCAGCGACACCGGTACGAGCGTGCGCAGCGTGACGGCGGCCGGATCCTCGTCGCGGTCGAGCAGCAGGTTGCGGTAGCCGTTGGCGACCGCGGCGAGCACGACGTCGTTGAGGGTGCCACCGAACGTCTTGCGGATGCGGCGCACGTCGTCGATCGAGGCCGACGAGTGAGCCCACACGCGGTGCGGCCCGATGCTGCCGTCGACCGAGACCTCCGGCGTAGCGCGCATGCTCCGGGCGAAGTTCACGAACCCCTCCCCGGTGGCCGCCAGCGAGCGAACCGTGCGCACCGGATCCCGCAGGCGGCCGGGCATCGCCCGCACCACGTCGCCGACGTCGCTGAGCAGCCCGCCCCACGCATCGAAGACCAGCGCCGGCCCGGTCGGCTCGGGGGCAGGGCGCCACGGCTCGGGCTCGGTGAGCGGCGCATCGGGCTCGAGGTCGAGCAGGGCTTCGAGCAACCCCACGCCGGCGATGCCGTCCACCATGCAGTGGTGCACCTTGGAGACGAGGGCCCAGCGGTGGTCGGGCAGGCCGTGCACCACCCAGACCTCCCACAGCGGCCGGTTGCGGTCGAGCTCCTGGCTCATCAGCCGGCCCATGAGACGGCACACGGCCGCGTCGTCCGCCGGGGCGACGAGCGCGGTGCTGCGCACGTGGTACGCGAGGTTGAAGTGCGGGTCGTCCACCCACACGGGCCGACCCATCTCGAGCGGCACGGATCGGACGCGCTGGCGGTAGCGAGGGATGCGGTGCAGCTTCGACGCGAGGAGGGCCTGGATCTCCTCCTCGGAGGGTGCGGTGCCGCCGAACACCGACATGCCGGCGATGTGCATGTGGGCCACACCGTCCTCGAGGTGCAGGAACTCGGTGTCGAGGGCGCTGAGCCGTTCCATGGACCTTCTCCTTCGTCGGCGGAACCGACCGTATGACGGCGCCATGGGCCGCGACAGGGGCGGAAGTCCCAAGCGGCGATCAGGCGCGCAGCACGCGGCGCAGGCGCCAGTTCGCGAGCGCCAGGAGCGCCGCCGCCGTGACGCCGAGCACCAGCAGGTCCCCTGCGATCGTCGTCAGGCCGCCACCCTCGAAGCTGACCGCGATCCACGCGTCCATCGCCCATGCGTGGGGGGTGAGGTGGCCGGCGGCCTGGAGCGCGGGCGGCACGACCTCGAGCGGCCACATGCAGCCACCCAGCATGGCCAGGCCCATCGAGATGGGGATGCCCATGGCGGCCACCTGCTCGGGCTTCTCGGCGAGCGCGCCGATGAGGAGGCCGGCGCCGGTCGCGAGCAGCGAGAACACCACGACGAGGGCGGTCACGGCGAGCGGGTCACCCCAGCGCACGCCGAAGAGCAGGCTGCCGACGACGAGGATGAGCGCCGACTGGAGCAGGGCGACCAGTAGGCGGGTGCACCCGGCGCCGAGCACGAGCGTGCCCACGCGGAGCGGCGCCGCCAGCATCCGCCGGGCGACCCCCAGGCGCCGGGCCTCGACCAGCGCCGTCGCCCCGGTGATCGAGTTGATGAAGACGAACAGCACGAGGTTCGACGGTGCGGTGTAGGCGAACCGGTTCGTCGAGCTGAGCGCCTCGCGACCCGTCGTCTCGACCTCGACGGTGACGGGCTGCAGGCGCAGCTGGTCGGCCTTCGCCCGGGCCAGCAACGCGGCCGGGTCGGCCCGGGTCTGGGCGGCCGCGAAGCGCGCCGCGGCCAGCACCTGCCCCTGGCGGTCGATGACGTTGCCCACGACGCGCGACAGCGTCATGGCCGACTGCTGCTTCTGGTCCGCGAGCAGGGTCACGGTGGCGACGTCGCCCCGGCCGAGCGTGGCGGCGTAGCCGGACGGTATGGAGATGCCGCCGATCACGTTCTGCGTGCGGATCTGCTGCTGCATCTCCGACGCGCTGTCGAACAGGGTCGGCTCGAGCACGCCGCTGTCGCGCAGCGCCTGCACGAGCTGCGCCGAGGCCTCGGTGCGGTCGAGGTCGACGACGCCGATCGGGGTGTGCGTGGCCTGTGACCCCATCGAGGTGCCGATGATCACGATGATCACCACAGGCAGCACCACGATGAAGAAGAGGGCCACCCGATCGCGGGCCAGCCGGCTGAGATCCGTGCGCGCGATCGCCAGCACCGCACGCGCTGTCGAGGGTGGGCTCGGTCGCGGCGACGGCGCGGTCGTGGGCGCGTCCTCGGACGGGCGCGTCGTGAGCGTCATGCCAGCGCCTTGCGCTTGAGGCCCTGGAGGCCGACGACCGCGGTGACCACCCCGATGGCGAGCAGCACCACTGCGCTCGGGAGGATGTCGAGCGCGCCGGCGTCGCCGGCACCGATGCGGGTGAGGGCCCGCAGCGCCCAGCCGTTCGGCGTCGCCAGCGCGAGGGTCTGCAGCAGGGCGGGGAGGCTTCCGGATTGGAAGAAGCTCCCCCCGAGCAGCGCGAAGCCGAAGGCCACGATCGCCGTGAGCCCGTCGGCCTGCGCATCGGTGCGGGCCAGGCCGGCGACGAGCGTGCTGATGCCGGCCACGGCGATCACCACCGAGACGATGATCGCGAGGACCGCGACCGGATCACCCCACGACGCCCGGAAGACCACCGACGTCACCGCCCAGATCGTCAGCAGGCTCATCAGGGCGATGACGAGCACCGCGCCCGACTTGCCCAGCAGCACCCCGGCGTCGGACACCGGCGCGGCGCGCACCCTCGTCAGGGTGCCCTCCTTGCGTTCGGTGATCAGGCTGCGGGCTCCGCCTCCGACCGTGAAGAACAGGAACAGGATCCCCATCGATGCACCGAAGTAGGCGACCGGTGGGTAGCGGCCGCCGGCGTCTACCTGCTCGAGCGCGATCGGCACCGCGACCTGCTGGCCCTCGGTGACGATCCGCTGGATCGTGGCGGGATCCGTGACCGTGCCGTCGCCGGTCAGCGCGGTCTGGATCGCCAGCACCGATGCCGAGATCCGCGCGCTGAGGCCGTCGGCGACGGAACGGGCGACGTCGCCGGCGATGCGCTTGTTCGCATCCGTCAGGACGCGCAACGTGCCTCCGCGCCCGCCGCCCGCCATCGACGTGATCGACGAACCGAACTGCGCGGGGACCACGATCACCGCGTCGATCCGGCCGGCGGAGAGGTCGGCGGCGGCCGCCGCCGCGTCGGGGGCACGGACGAACGCGACCGGCGTGCCGGCGGGCGCCCCGTCCACGAGCCCGTCGACGATGCCGCGCGAGATCGTGGACCCGTCGGCGTCGACCACGGCGATCGTGGCGGCGAAGGTGATGCCACCCCCGAACGCCAGCCCGATCACCGCCGCCATCAGCAGCGGCGTGACGATCCCGAGCAGCAGCGCCGTGCGGTCGCGCAGCTTGCGGCGCAGGTCGTTGGCCCCGACGACCAGTGCCACCCGCGGCAGCGACGGGGTGGGCCGGCCAGCGGACGGGGCCGGCGGGCTCATGACGGGTCCCGGAGCGCCTTGCCGGTCAGGTCGAGGAAGACCGTCTCGAGATCGGGTTCGACGACGCTCAGCGAGAGCATGGTGATGCCGTCGCGCGTCGCGGCTTCGACGACCGGGCCGAGGGCGTGCGCCGGTTCGGCCACCACCAGCTCGATGCGATCAGCCGTCGCGCTGACCCGGTCCACCTGGGGCAGCCGTCGGCACTCGTCGACGAACGCCGGCAGGTCACCGGCGGCGTCGATGCGGATGCGGCTGTGCTCGCCGACGCGCTCGATCAGCTCGTTGCGGGTGCCCTCGGCGACGAGGTGGCCCTCGTCGATGACGCCCACCCGATCGCACAGGCGCTCGGCTTCCTCCATGTAGTGCGTCGTGTACAGCACGCTCAGGCCCTGACGGCCGAGCCGCTCGATGCTCTCGAGGATCGCATGGCGGCTCTGCGGATCGACGCCGACGGTCGGTTCGTCGAGCACCAGCAGCTGCGGCTCGTGGAGCAACCCGACCCCGATGTTGCACCGCCGCTTCATGCCGCCCGAGAAGCTCTCGACGCGGTCGTCGGCCCGGTCGGGCAGGCCGATGAGCTCGAGCACCTCGTCGATGCGCCGCGCCAGGGTCGCCTTGTCGAGGTTCTGCAGGCGCCCGAAGAACCGCAGGTTCTCGCGCGCGGTGAGGTCGGGGTACAGCGCGATGTCCTGCGGCACCAAGCCGACCGCGGCTTTGGCGAGGCGGTCGTCGCCGTCGAGCGCGCGACCCGCGACGGTCACGCTGCCCGCGTCGCGGCGCAGCAACCCCACGAGCATCGAGATCACGGTGGTCTTGCCGGCGCCGTTGGGACCGAGCAGCCCGTAGGTCTCGCCGCGTGCGATCTCGAACGACACGTCGTCGACCACGACGTGCCCGTCGTAGACCTTGCGCAGGTGCTCGCAGCGCAGCACGACGCCGTCGTCATCGGGTCCGGACGACCCGGACGACCCGGGCGAGGCCGAGGTGCGGTCGGCGGTGGCGCCGACATCGATCGCCATGGCTCGTCGCCCCTTCGCCCGTGTCAGCCGACGGTGCTGGCGCGGCGGGGGGCGAGGAGCGCGACGGCCTCCTCGAGCGCTCGCAGCGCGCGGGACGCCCGTTCGGCCTCGGCGTGCTCGTCGCGATGCGCCCGGCCGTAGCCGATGGCGTGCTGCAGCACCGCCCGGTCGTTGTGCGCCAGGTGCACGAGGTCGAGCGTGTCGGCCGGCGAAGGCTCGGGGCCCATGCCCAGGGCCCGCTCCCACACGAGGTGGACGAGCTCCACGCGGTCGTCGCGTCCATCCGCCCGGCGCCCGGCGCGCACCGGGATCGTTCCGGAACGTCGTCCCGAGGTCATGTCGCAACTCCGATCAGCGCACCACCGCGGTGCGGTCGAGAGAGGCCGCGGACCGGCGAGCAACGGTCGGTGTCGTCGCGCTGCTCGCCCGCAGGGTCCGGACGGCCGGGTGGTCGAGGATCTCGGCCCATCTTCGTGATCGTCGCCGCCGCGGGCCAGGGCCGAAGGTCCTGCGGAGCGTGCCGTGAACGGGGGACCCGGAACGCACATCGGCGTGGGGCGACGCCGACGCGCGTTCCGGGGGCTGGGGGACAGGTTCGGGGTCAGGTTCGGGGGTCAGGCGGACCTGGCCAGCGGGGCCGTGCTCAGGCCGTTCGACTCGCGTCGAAGCAGGGCGCGGGTGTCGCGCTCGGCCAGCACGAGCCGGTAGTTCTGCACCCGTGCGTTGGCGGTCGCGGCGTAGTTGGCCCGCAGCAGCGCGGTGACGTGGTCGTGCGATGCCCACGGGTACGCGGCGCTGATCTGCGCCGCGATGGCCCGCAATGCCTTCGCCTCGGCCTCGGCCTCCTGGTCGCTGGTCGAGACCGGGGGATCGACGAGGTGGGTTCCCATGACGTCATCGTGCGTCCGTCGGGGACGGTGTCGACAGGGCCCAAGGTCCCGAGCTTCGTCCCGCATCGGTGCGTCCTGATCAGAAGCGCGCCGGCACCCGGTGGTACTCGTAGCCGGGGTCCTTGTACCCGTGCGGCTTCTGCCGCTCCGGCAACGTGACCTTCTTCTTCGGCACGCGCTCGTAGGGGATCTCGTCGAGCAGGTGGCTGATGATGTTCAGCCGAGCGCGCTTCTTGTCGTTCGAGTCGGCGACGTACCACGGCGCCCATCCCGTGTCGGTGGCGGCGATCATCGCGTCACGGGCACGGGAGTAGTCGTACCAGCGCTCGTACGACTCGAGGTCCATCGGCGAGAGCTTCCACGTCTTGCGGCCATCGGTGCGACGGGCCTCGAGGCGACGGGTCTGCTCTTCCTGGCTCACCTCCAGCCAGTACTTGAGCAAGATGATGCCGGAGTCGACCATCGCCTTCTCGACGGTGGGCACCAGATCGAGGAAGTGCTCGACCTCGGCCTCCGGGCAGAAGCCCATGACGCGCTCGACGCCCGCCCGGTTGTACCAGCTGCGGTCGAAGACGACGACCTCGCCCGCGGCGGGGAGGTGCGGCACGTAGCGCTGCAGGTACATCTGGGTCTTCTCCCGGTCGCTCGGTGCCGGCAGGGCCACGACCCGGAACACCCGCGGGCTGACGCGCTCGGTGAGGCGCTTGATGACCCCGCCCTTGCCGGCGCTGTCGCGGCCCTCGAACACCACGCACACCTTCGCACCGGTGCGCACCACCCAGTCCTGCAGGTGCACGAGCTCGACCTGGAGCTGGGCCAGCTCGTGCTCGTAGACCTTGCGCGTGAGCTTCGCCGGTGGCTCCGGCGCCTTCTTCGCGCCGCCGCCCTTGTGCCCGTGCTTCTTGCTCATGACGGCAACCCTCTCGTCCGTGGTCGTCTCACCGGTTCAGCGCGGTGAACACCTCGTAGACCATCCAGGCAGGCCAGAACAGCCCTTGGAAGAACACGAGAACGTACGTCCAGAAGCTGTCCGCGTGCTGCCAGAAGTAGACCCACGCCCCGAAGATGCCCAGGGCGTAGATCGCGCCGCCTCCGGCCGCGCCGGACCCGCCCTTGGTGCTCGTGCCCATGGCCCACCCCTCTCGCGATGTCCGGTGGTGTCGCCCTCAAGACGACCGTACGGAACCGGCGGCTCGGGCCCCAGAGGCGAAGGTCCTCTGCGGCGGTCGGCACGCCGCGCCTCACGGACGCCTCAGCCGTCGAGGTACTTGCGGGGGTGCCGGCCGTCGACGTTGCCGAGGAACGGCGGGTAGACGTTGTACCCGAGCAGCTCCTGCAGGCGGTCGGGCAGCGTGCGCACCACCTCCCTCGGCACGCCGAGCAGGTGGTTCTCCTGCGGGCGCACCCAGCCGGCCGAGAACTCGAGGATGACGCCCAGCCGCGGGCGGTCGGTGGTGTTCGCACCGCCGCCGTGCACCACCGTGCCGGGGTAGATCACGACCGAGCCCGCGGGCATCTCGAGCGGGATCGTCGCCATGTCGAGGGCGAACGCCTGCTCCTCGCGCCGGTGGCTCCCGGGCGCGATGCGGGTGGCCCCGTTGGCCTCGGTGAAGTCGTCGAAGGCCCACATGCTGTTGACCACGACCTCGTCGTGGGGCCACGGCAACGGGTAGACGAGGTCGTCGTGGTGCAGCACCTGTGCCGGTTCGCCCGGCCCGATCTGGATGCCGACCGGGGCGCTGAACTGGTAGTTGCCGAGCACCTCGTCGAGCACCCCGAGCAGCAGGGGGTGCAGCGCCACCGGATCCATCGCCCGCGTCTTGGCGAAGAGGTTGTAGATGCGGCGGGTGTTGTACCCCTCGAACTCGTTGCGCCCGAGAGGCACGTCGGCGAGCACCCGCTCGAGGTCCGCCTTGATCGAGGCCACCTGCGCCGCGTCGAGCACGTGCTCGACGACGGCGTACCCGTGCTCGTCCATGCGCGCGACCACCTCGGACGCGGTCGCCGTCGGTGGGAGCGGCGCCGGGCGGGTGGGTTCCACGGCGTGAGGGTAGAACCCCGGGAGGGGTCCCACCACCGAGGGCGGGATCCCGAACCCATCCGATCGTTCCCGCTCACCGGCGCGCCGGTGGCGTCGCACTCCCGCCGACCCGCCGCCCGCGATCACCGTGCACGTCGTCGCCGGCCTCGCCCCCGGGTTCCTCGTCGAGATCGACGCCGTCGCGGTGGTGTGAGGGGACGCCCGACCGGTGCCCGGGGTGTGGCGCGACGGGCACTCGCGCGCCACTAGATTCACCCCGGCCTGAGGACCGGGGGGGGACGACGATGGCGACGACTGGCAGCGCCCGAGCGCGCTGGGTGGGGACGAAGAGACCGGCGACGAGGTGGTCGCGACGCGCGGCAGCCGCCGCGATGCTGCTCGTGGTGGCGGGGACAGGCGCGTGCAGCTCGACGACGACCGCATCGGCGCCGTCGGGCGGCACCGGCACGACCGGCACGGCGAGCAGCGGCCCTGGTGGCACGGCCGCGGGGAAGCGCTGCGGCACCGAGGCGCCCCCCGAGGTGCAGCAGCACGCCGCGGACTGGCCCCTGCCCAACGCCGATCTGCTCAACACGCGGAGCCGCTTCGGATCCGGCATCAAGAAGGGCACCGTCGGCACTCTCCAGCAGGTCTGGTCGTACGACGTCGAGGGGCAGGGCGCGTTCGGCAACCTCACGACGAACCCGATCGTGCAGGGCAGCGACGTGTACGTCGGCGCCCTCGACGGCAGCGTGCACAAGGTCGACCTCGCCTCGGGGCAGCGCCGCTGGGCCGTGCCGCGGTCGGTCAAGGTGTTCGGCCCCGCCGGCGTGGCGGTCGGCTGGGGCAAGGTGTTCGGCATCGACGGCACGGCGGTGGTCGCCGCGCACGACAGCTCGAACGGCGAGGTGAAGTGGCGCCGGGACCTCCAGGTGGCCCCGGGCAACCAGGTCGACATGGCACCGAACCTGCTCGGGCACTGCGTGCTCCTCGCCACGCAGGGCCTCGCCGCCGGGTCGCGGGGCACGCTCTACGCGCTCGACGAGGCCACGGGCGAGATCATCTGGCGCTTCGAGACCGTGCCCGACGACTTCTGGGGCGACAAGCAGCGGAACAACGGCGGTGGGGCGTGGTACCCGCCGGCGGTCGATGCGGCCGCCCACATGGTCTACTGGGGCACGTCGAACCCGTGGCCGTCGCCCGGCACCGCCGGCTACCCGGCCGGGGCCAGTCGCCCCGGCGACAACCTCTACACCGACAGCGCGATCGCCATGGACGCCGACACCGGCGTGATGAAGTGGTACCGGCAGGTGTTCCCGCACGACATCTGGGACCGCGACATGGTGCTGACCCAGCTGGTCGACCTGCCCGCCGGCGGTCGCGTGCTGGTGCACACCGGCAAGGGCGGCCGCGTGATCGGGCTCGACCCGGCGACCGGCGAGCGCAAGTGGGACATCCCCGTCGGCAAGCACGAGAACGACGAGCTGACCACCTACACGGGTTCGGTCACCGCGCTGCCCGGCGTGCTCGGCGGGGTCGAGACACCACCGGCGTCGGCCGACGGGACGGTGTACGTCGCCGTGATGAACGCGCCGTCGACGTACAAGTCGCCGGAGGACCTCTTCAACCTCAACGCCCAGCTGGGGACGTTCCCGGGCAACCTCATCGCGATCGACGCGGCCTCGGGCACGATCAAGTGGCAGGTCGATCTGCCGGGCGACGCCCTCGGGGGCGTGACCGTGGTGAACGACCTCCTGCTGACCTCGACCTACCAGGGTCAGCTCCTCGCGTACGACCGCGCCACGGGGGCCGAGGTCTGGCGCTTCGACGCCGGCGGGTTCGTGAACGGGTGGCCGGCCGTCGCCGGCGACACGATCGTGTGGCCCATCTCCGGGGGCCAGAAGTCGCACCTGCTCGCGTTCCGCGTCTCGGGCTGATCTCGGCCGCGAGCACCAACCGCTCGGCGCCCGGCCGCCGCAGTCAGCCGCTGAGCGCGCGGCACGTCGCCGCCGTGGCGTCGTCGTAGGGGAACCAGGTCTCGATGCGCAGGTGCTCCACCGCGACGTTCTGCGGTGCCTGGAACGCCGTGATCATGGTGAGGAAGCGCAGGTCGATGTCCCCGGCGCGCAGGTGCAGGACCAGCGCGGGATCGGAGGGGATGGACAGGTCGACGTGGCGCCAGTCGGCGGCGACCGTCGGCATCTCCAGCAGCTCGTCGAGCAGCGCGTGCATCTCGCCGTCGTCGGGGTCGGCGAGCACCTCGCGTTGGAGGCGCCACAGCAGCTGCGGACCGACCTCGTCGAAGTTGGCGATGTGCGGGTGCGCGCCCTGCGGGTCGAACGTGAGGCGGGCGAGGTTCAGCCCGAGGGCGGCCGGCCCCGATCCCTCTGCGTCGAGGGCCGGGCCGGTGCCGACCATCGCGTCGAGCAGCGCCAGGGCTCCCCGGTTCGCGTCGAGGACGTGGTACGTGCGGTCCATGACGATGAGGGGGAAGGGCTCGTGGTGCTGCTTGAGGAGGGCGAGCGCGTCGGTCACCTCCGGCGGCAGTGCGTCGTCCGACTCGTCGTAGATCGGGTCGTGGCCCGCGGCGCGCAGCATGGCGTTCACCTGCCGGAGCGGGACCCCGAGCGCGGTGGCGAGCTGCAGCACCATCGCGGCGCTCGGACGCGAGCGTCCCGTCTCGAGGAAGCTGACGTGGCGCGCCGAGACGTCGGCGCTCAACGCGAGGTCGAGCTGGCTCAGGCCGCGCCGGCCCCGCCAGTGCTTGAGCAGCGCGGGGAAGAGCCCGGCGCGGTGATCAGGATCGGGCACAGGTTCCCCTTCCGGTCGGGGTCGGTTCGGGTCGGGTCGGGTGGCGGGGGAGCACGCTACGGCCGGCGCGGGCGCCCCGCACCTACCTCGACAGGTCGTTGCGGGCCCTCGGGGTCGCGCGGATGATCGGGCCGAGACCCCGGGGGACGCGCTCCGGGACCATGCCCTGCTCCCGAGGAGGATCCCCGTGCCGACGCTCACCGCCACCGACGCCACCGAGCTGTTCCGCCGTGCCCCCGATCGCCTGCTCGACGTCGGCGCCGGCGAGGTGGCGTACCGAAGGGTCGGCACCGGACCCGACGTGCTGTTCGTGCACGGCTGGCCCGTGAGCGGCGCGACGTTCCGCTGGCTGCTCCCGGCGCTCGTCGACCACGTCACCTGCCACGTGATCGATCTGCCGGGAGCCGGGTCGAGCCGCTTCACGGCGTCGACGCCCCTGACGGTGGACCAGCACATCGAGAGCGTGCGTCGGGTCGTCGACCTGCTCGAGCTCGACGCCTTCGCGGCCGTCGGTCACGACAGCGGCGGCCTCATCACGCGCCACGCGCTCGCCGGGCACCCTCGCCTCCGGGCCATGGGGCTCATCGACACGGAGCAGCCGGAGGGCTTGAGCTGGCGGTTCCGGAGCTTCCTCGCCGCGCGCCACCTGCCCGGCTTCGGTGCGGGCCTCGCCTGGGCCGTCGGTCACCCCCGTCTGCGCCGCAACCCGTTGGTGCTCGGCGGCGCCTTCGTCGACTCGTCCCTGCTCGACGGCGAGTTCGACGAGCTCTTCCTCCAGCCCTTGCAGCGCCCGGAGCGGCGCGACGCCGCCGTGCGCCTGCTGCGCACCTTCGACGTGCACCACGTCCGCGAGCTCGGCGAGCTGCACGCGCGGATCGACGTGCCCGTGCAGCTCGTGTGGGGCGAGCACGACGCGTTCTTCCCGCTCGCCTGGGCGCAGCAGATGGTGGCGACGTTCCCCGACGCCACCCTCGCGACCGTGGCCGACGCCGGGCTCTTCGCCCACGAGGAGCGTCCGGCCGAGGTCGCCGAGGCCCTGCTCCCCGTGCTGGTGGGGCGCTGACCGGAGAGCGAACGCGGCCGGGGTGCTCTACCGCAGCGCAAGTCTCGACGCGCGCAGCTCGAGCAATGCGAGCACGGCGATGAGCGCACCGATCGCGAACATGAGGGGCTGCAGGAAGAACACCAGGCCGATGAACGCGACCTGTACGAGGATCCACCCCATCAGCGCCGCCCCGAAGGCGAGGTGCGCGCGGGACGCCCACGGTCGCCGTTGTGCCTCGGCGATGATCACCGACACGGGGAGCGCGACGTTGACGAGGAAGAGCGCAGTGCCTCCGAGTGCGGTCGACCCGAACGGCAGGTGGGGGATGAAGGGGGCGTCGTCGAAGAGGCCGGCGACCATGGCGATCGAACCGTAGAGCGCGCCGACCACGACGAAGCCCTCGAGCCCGAGGATGACGTCGATGCGCGCCGACCGGTGGCGGGTGGGCGTCGCAGAGAGGGTGGTCATGCGCACAGCATCGACCGCCACGCGTCCCGGCGGTAGGGCCCTTGGTCCCGCCCGGGACACCGTGGTGCCGGCCGGAGCGGGAATCGGCGCATCTGCCTAGGCTCTGCCGGATCGACGACGGAGCAGCGCGTGTCGCGGCAGGTGGTGCCGGGGGGAAGGCCCGGCTGCTGACGCAGGTGGTGCCGGTCGCGGGAACGATCGTCCTCGCGATCACCATCGTCGCCGTCATGCTGAGCGGTGGGCCGGGCTCCGACGTCGAGTCCCGGAGGGAGAGCTCGGCGGTGCCGGCAACGTCGAGCGCCGCCGCGGACGCAATCGGCACGACTCCGGGAACCAGCGCTCGGTCGGGGACGAGTGGAGCTCCTGGCCTTGCGACCGTCGGGCACGAGCACGGCCCGCAGGTGGTGCCGAGCGACGGCTCCAGCCCGTGCGAGCATGCTGCGCCGCATGGCAACGGGGGCGGAGCCAGCGGGGGTCACGGCGAGCGGGGCGTCATCGTCGAGGCACCGTTGGGTGCCGCGGACGCGGCGCGCCTCGCCGAGCAGCTCGACGCGACCAAGGCCGCCGCGCTGCGCTACCCGACCGCCGCCGACGCGAAAGCTGAGGGGTACCAGCGGGGCGCGCCGTACCTGCCGTGCATCGCGGCGCACTTCACGAAGGGGCCGCTCGTCGACCCCACCTTCGATCCGGCGCAGCCCGAGCAGCTGCTGTACGACGGCAACGCCGACGACAGCCGTCTGGTCGGTGTGAGCTTCCTGGTGGCGAGCGGGTCCTCGCCACCCGACGGCTTCGCGGGACCCAACGACGCCTGGCACCAGCACATCGGCTTGTGCGTGCGCGGAGATGCGGTCGTCGGTGCGGCCACCCTCACCGACGAGCAGTGCGCCGCTCGCGGCGGCGTGAAGACCACGGGCGGCAAGATGTGGATGCTGCACGCCTGGGTCATCCCCGGCCACGAGAGCGCGTGGGGCACGTTCAGCGGCGAGAACCCATCGCTCGGCGCCCTCGTCCCGCGCTGAGCCTCGACAGCCGCGTCGTCAGCCGGGCAGGTAGGCCGCCAGCCCGGCGCGGATGATCTCGAGCAGGGCCGCGAAGTCGGCGTCGAGCACCTTGCGGCTGTGGGCATCGAAGCGGCCGGACACCTCGCTGGCGGCGAACCCGAGCACCATCGTGCTGATGATCCGCTCCACCCGTGGCACATCCTTCTCGGCGATGCCTGACTGCCGCAGCGACTCGTACACGTGCTCGCGCGCCCGCAGCGCGGCCGGGGTGGAGGCGGGTCGCTGCAGCAGGAGGGGGAACACGCTCGGGTGTCGCCGCGCGAGGACCCGTACGGCCTGGGCCATGCGCACGAGCTGGTCGCCGTCGTCTCGCGCGCCGGCTCGCGGGGCCACCTCGTCGAGGAGCTGCTCGACCACGCCGTCGAGCAGGTCGGCCTTGTTCTCGACGTGGCGGTAGAGCGCCATCGGCGTCACGCCGAGTTGATCGGCCACCGCCTGCATCGTCAGCCCGTCGATGCCCCGCTCGTCGGCCACCTCGAGCGCGACCTGCAGCACGCGCGCACGATCGATCTGGCGGCGGCGGGACACCCGCCCATCACCGCGCACGAGCGACGTTTGTGTAAGTCATATGCTTATGACATAAACTAACGAGCATGCGCGTGCTCCTCACCGAAGGATCTGGGCTCACCTCCCGTCAGGTGGCCGGTCGGCTCCGGGCCGCCGGCCACGACGTCGGGGTGCTGTCGTCCGATCCGTTCTTCCTGACCCGGTTCACGAGCGCGTCGGCGCGGTGGCACCGCGTGCCGCCCTTCGGGCTCGACCCCTTCGCCTGGCTCGACGCTGCGATCGAGGCCTACCGGCGCCACGGGTACGAGCTGCTCTTCCCGACCCAGGAGCAGGTGACCGTGCTGGCCGCCTCGCCCGAGCGGCTGCGGCACGACGGCGTCACCACGATCGTCCCGCCCTTCCGGGCCCTTGCGGCGGTGCAGGACAAGGCGGCGGCGACGGTCACGCTCGAACGGTTGGGCCTGCCCCAACCACGGACGACGATCGTGCCCGACCGCGCCGCGCTCGCGGCGATGACCGCGTTCCCGACGTTCCTCAAGCTGCCGATCGGCACGGCCAGCGGCGGCGTCGGCCTCGTGTCCTCGGCTGCGGAGGTCGAGCAGCTCGTCGAGAGATGGGACCTCGACGCGGCCTTCGCGATCGGCGGGCTCGTCGCCCAGGCCCCGGCCGACGGGCCGTTGGCGATGGTGCAGGCGGTGTTCGACCACGGATCGCTCGTCGGCTTCCACGCCAACCTCCGCGTGCGCGAAGGCGTTCGCGGCGGTGCCAGCCACAAGCGGAGCGTGTCCGCACCCGAGGCCCGAGCCGCGATCGAGCGCCTGGGCCACGAGCTGGGGTGGCACGGCGCGCTCTCGGCCGACGTCATCCTGACGAGCGACGGCCCGGTCTTCATCGACCTCAACCCGCGCCTCGTCGAGCCGAGCAACGCCGCGCACGCCGGGGTCGACCTCGTGGGCCAGATGGTGGCGTTGGCGCAGGGGGAGCGCCCGTCTGTCGCCGTTGGAGGTCGCGAAGGCGTCGCCAGCCACCAGGTGCTGATCGCCGTGCTCGGCGCCGCGCAGCACGGTCGCGGCCGGCGCGGCGTCGCGCACGAGATCGTGGGTGCGGTCAGCCACCGGGGCTCGTATGCCGACAGCAGTGAAGAGCTCACCCCGCTGAAGCGGGATCCGGTCGCGGCGGTGCCGCTCGTGCTGGCGGCGCTGGCGACGCTGGCTCACCCCGCGTCGTGGACGTGGTTCTCCAGCGGCAGCGTCGCCAACTACGCGCTCTCGCCGCAGGGCTGGCAGGCCATCGTGCGCGCGCACGAAGGCGCGCCCGAGGGCGCGTGAGCGCCGAGAGAGCCAGGGCCGGCGCCGGGCCCCGACGCGCCCTGGGTGAGGCGGCGCTCGCGGGGCAGTGACCACGACCTGATCGGCGCGCCGCAGCGCGAAAGGGCGCCGCCGCAACTCCCGCCTTTGTTGCGGCGACGCCCCTGCACATCTGCGCACAGGTCGGCAGCCGATGGCAACGGAAGATGCTGTCCGCAAGATCGGCAGTGACCACCGATTCTCCGTGTTCGCTAGGGTTGGCGACCGGCGGGCGGGACTGGCCGCGCGCGGAGGGTCGCGACGAGGGAGGAGCGACGCGGGGTCTGGTCGTTCCGACGCCAGGCCCCGGGTCTGGTGGGGCTCATGGATGATCCGAACGCCTTCACGGCGAAGCAGCAGGCGCTGCGGCACCAGCTCGCGGCCGCGGGCGCCAACCGTCTCGTCGCCGAGAGCCTCAACCGGCTCCTCGCATCCGTCGCCCCGGCCGCGCTGGCCGACGCGTGCGGGGTGAGCCCCGACACCGTGCATCGCCTGGTCGGTGGGCGTGCGGAGATGTTGGTGCACGTGACCGAGACGGCGGTGGCGAGCCTCGAGTTCTCGGCACCGGGCTGGCCGACGTTCGACGACATCACCGACGGCGCGGCGGAGGCGTTCCTCCTCGGGATCGGTGACGAGTCGGGGGAGGCCAAGACCGCGGCGTTCATCGAGGCGCTCAAGGTGTACATCGCCGCCAACCTGTCGACGCCCGCGCGCCCGGCGGAAGGCATCATCGACTCGGCGGTGATGACCGTGAGCCCCAAGTGGGAGGGGGCGCGCTACCTGGAGGGCGAGGCGCGGGAGATCGCCGAGCGGCTCCGGCTCGCCCGGGCCCGGCTGCTCGCCGAGCAGACGGAGGGCTTCGGCTGGCTGCTCGCCGAAGCGATGGCGCAGCTCCAACGTCGGCCGCAGCGCGGCACGTCGGTCGAGACGCTGATCGTGCTGATGAACTGCCTGGTCGACGGGGCGGTCATGCGCATGCTCGTGGACCCCGACTCGCTGACGATCGACACGATCGCCGACGCCGTGTTCCGCCTCGGGATGGCGTTCACCGAGACGGGCTCGTTCGCGGACCCCCACGAGCCCGACGACCCCGACGCGCGCCAGACGTTCGCGACGATCCTCGACGTCGCCACGACGTTGTGGACCACGACCGAGGAGGTGAGCCTCGCCGACGTCGCCGCCGCATCGACCGAGATCGACGAAGGGGTCGTGCAGCGTTGGTTCCCGAGCGTGCGCGAGCTGGCCGACAGCGTGGTTCGTCGACGGGTGAGCAGCGTCATCCCGGAGCCCAGCGACCATCCCGATGCCCAGATCGCCATCCTCGAGTCGGTGCTCCATCGCCTGTGCCTGACAGCCGACGAGGTGCCGGGGGCGGTGCGCAGTGCTTTCGTGCCCGATCCGCCGCCGGGCAGCTTCGCGGCGCAGCTCACCGAGCACGCCTTGGCCGTCATCGAGGGCCTCGACCAACCCGGGTTCCTCGCCGAGCAACTCGTGGCGGATGCGTGTGACGGCAGCGAGCGGTGGGCGCGCACCCAGACGCTGCTCAAGCTCCTCGACCGTTCCAGCGGACCCTGATCGTCATCCGGCGGACACGGGCCGGCGCCCGACCTCGCCGCGCGCCGTGACTCAGAGGTGGTCGTGCATCGCCGGCTCGGCGTCGCACACGGGGTCGGGGGCGCACGGCTCGCACTCGAGCTCGATGGTGGCGTGCGCGATCGCATGGTCGTGGGCGAGCGCGTCCTTGACCCGTGTCGCCACGACCTGGGCGTCCTCGAGGCTCGGGTGCCCGGACACGACGACGTGCGCGGACAGCGCGCGCACCTCGCTCGACAGGCTCCAGGCGTGCAGGTCGTGCACGGCGTCGACGCCGTCGACCGCTTCGATCGTCGTCGCGACCGCGTCGGGGTCGAGGCCGGCCGGCGTTCCCTCGAGCAGGATGTCGGTCGCGCTCCGGGCGAGCTTCCACCCCTGCCACGCGATCAGGGCCGAGATCGCCAACGCCACCGCGGGGTCGAGCCAGTACCAGCCGTCGCTCAGCAGCATGACGAGGCCGCAGGCCGCGACGGCCACCGAGGTGAGCGCGTCGGAGACGAGGTGCAGCAGGGCACCGCGCATGTTGATGTCGCTCGACCGGTCGAACACGACCAGGGCCGCGATGCCGTTGACCACAGCACCGAACGTCGCGAAGGCCACGACGATGCCTCCCTCGACCGGCTCGGGGTCGCGCAGCCGTTGCAGCGCCTCCACGAAGACGAACGCGCAGACGGCGAGGATGCTGGCGGCGTTGAAGAGCGCCGCCAGCACGGTCGCGCGATGGAACCCGAAGCTGCGCTGACTGGTGCGGGGGCGCTTGGTCAGGCGGACGGCGATCAGCGAGACCGTGATCGCGAGGACGTCGGTGAGGTTGTGGGCGGCATCGGCGAGCAGGCCGAGGGAGCCCGACACGATGCCCGCCACGATCTGGGTGGCGACGATGCCGACGTTGAGCACGATCGCGATGGTGAGGCGCTTCTCCCGCCCGGGCCCGCTCGGCGGCGCGTGGCTGTGGTCGTGGCTCCCGCTCATGCGACGCCCCGGGTGGCGCGGTCGCGATCCGCGCGCCGGCCGAGGCCGTCCGGTGCGCTCGTCGCCGGCCGCGTGCGCAACGCAGTGGTCGGGGCGGTCACGGCGTCGGCTCGAGCAGGATCGCCCGGCCGATCGGGTCGGACAGGCTGCGCAAGCGCCCTGCCGCCCGGTCGGTGGCGTGCCCGGCCCCCACGATGATCGGCATGGGCCGATGCTAACGGCAGGCACCCTCGGCCGACGCTCGGTCCCCGCCGGGATCGTCGGGGTGACCAGGCGCCGGGATCATCGGTCGGAGTGCTCCCGGGGATCCTGGTCCGAAGGGTCCTTCGGCTCTGTCGTGTTCCGGCGACACCCTCGATCGTGGGTGCATGGCGGCGCCGAACACCGTTCCACGAGGTGATCGAGGGCGGCGTCCGCGACCGTGGTTGGTGTGGCTCGGCGGTGCGTTCCTGTTCGTGGCGTTGGCGACAGCCGCATGCGCCCTGGTGGTCGCCACGGTTCTGACCTACAGCCCCGTGACCGCGGCCAGCGACAAGATCGTCACCCCCGCCGACCAATCCGTGCGCATCCCCGGCCAGACCTACCTGGTCTACGGCACGGGTCTCCGCTGTCCGTACACGACCTGCGTCCCCGAGCGGCTCCGCGTCACCGGCCCGACGGGCCGCGAGGTGCACGTGGGCAGCTCCGGGTTCCAGGGCATCGGGCTGGAGAGCCGAAAGACCGAGCTCGGCACGCAGGCGGCGGTGTTCACGGCGGAAGACGACGGTTCGTACACCTTGCAGATCGACGAGGCGGTCGGCACCTTGCAGCTCGGCGTCTACCCCCAGATGAACTGGCGGTACTTCTGGCTTTTCGGTCTCACGGCTGTCCTGATCGGCACCCTTCTGATGACCATCGGCATGACATCGGGCGCGCCGCAGTCTCGCTCGGGTCCAGAACCCGCGTCCGCGGGCATCACCGCGCCGGAACTGGGTAGCGAGCGCAGATGGGCCCGGTGAGCGTTGGTCTCGTAGCTGATCCGGTGGCCCCGACCGACGTCGCCCGCGGCATGACCGACCTGGATCCGATCCACGGCGACGACTCGTGGGACATCACCGTGGTCAGTGAGCCGTTCACCACGGGTTCCGAGGACGTCGAGACGGCGATCGGGCGGCTGCAGACCCATGCCGACCGCCACGGTTGGGACGTCGTCGTGGGCCTGACCGAGCTCCCGCTGCACGACGGCGAGGGTGGCCACCTGCTGGTCCAGACCGACGCCGAGAACCGCACGGCGGTGCTGTCGCTGCCGGCGCTGGGTGGGTTCGGGATGCGGGCGCGAAGTCGCCGGGCCGTCCGCACGCTGATCAGCTCGATGGCCGCAGCGGAGACGCCCGGCGACCGCGTCGTGCTCCCGGCGCCGCGCGGCAAGGGCCACCTGCTCCTGGGCATGGTGGCTGCGAACCGCCCGTGGCGGCTGGTACCGGGCTGAAGTCGGCCCTCGTCGCGGCGCTCGCGACCGGCGCCGTGGCCACCATCAACTCCACCGTCTGGTTGCTCGCCGCCTCCCTCTCGTGGTGGCGGTTGGCCGTCGCCATGGTCGTGGCGATAGCGCTCGGCGTGGTGTGGATCGTGGTCGAGGGCGGCCTGTGGGACCGTCCCGAGGACGACTCGGATCTGGCGCGGGAGCGCTCTCGCCTCTACAACGCGTCGACGGTGCTGACCGTCCTGGCCGGGGTGACGATCTGCTACGGCGCGCTCTTCCTGGTGAACCTGGCGTGGGCCTGCTTCGTCATCGATCCCGCGGTCATGGGCGGCTACCTCCGCGACTCGGTCGGCTACGGAGACCTGTTCGCGCTGTCCTGGTTCGTCGCGTCCGCCGCCACCGTCGGCGGCGGCCTCGGCTCCGGCCTCGAGAAGGACGAGACGATCCGCTCGGCCGTGTACTCCACGCGGGAGCAGGATCGCCGCAACCGACTCCACGGTGATCGCGAGACCGACCACGCCGATGCCTCACCACGGTGACGGATGATTCTGCGCGGTTCGGCGCCCGCACGAGCGCCTAGGGTGCTCGCAGTCGCAACGAAGGGCAGGTGGGGGATGGACCCGGTGAGCACGATCGCCATCATCGCCATGGCTGCGCTGGTCGCCGGCGGCGTGCTGGTGGCCCGGCGCGTGCGCTACGCGCGGGCGCAGCGGTGGACCGACCGCGCGAGCCGGCACCCCGAGGCCGTTGATCCGGTGGATCACCGCAGCACCGGACAGGAGGTCAAGGACTCCACCGATCCGCGGGTGTGGGAGTCGACGATCGAGCCCGGGACGCGCAGCATCTGGTAGCCCGGCCGGCGCTGGGTGACTGCCGCCCGGTCCACGCGTCGGACGGCTCCCGTCATCCGGCGACGGTAGGTCGCTCGACCGCCGACCCGTCCTTGCCGGCGGCGGCGAGACCGGCACGGCGGCCGAAGAACGTCCCGTCGCCGAGGGAGATGCCGCTGACGTAGCCATGGGCGGCGATGCCGGCAGTGGTTCGCCCCGCGGCGTAGAGGCCGGGGATGAAGCCGCCTTTGCGATCGGCGGCGCGCACCCGACCGTGGGCGTCGGTGTCGAG
>CAYUOL010000052.1:0-27764 GCA_964446345.1 uncultured Iamiaceae bacterium
GCGATCACGAACGTGCCGATGCGGATGTCTGCGGCCCGGTCGGGCCCGGCGGGGCGCGCGAGCCCTCGCGCCGCGCGGCCGGTCGCCGCGACGACACCGAAGAGACCCTCGCCTCGAGCGTCGCGACCCCGTCGGCGGCCGGGTCGACGCGGGCCGGGGCCGCGGACGCGCGTGTCATGAGCGCCGTCGGCGACGAGGCGGTGATCGCGCGCGCGACGGCGGGCGCCGAAGACGATGGCGCCGGTCGTGGCCGCTCCGATGACCAGCGGCAGCACCCGCATCACATCCGCCCGACGCGGTGGGCGAGCCAGGCCATCCACAACCCTCCGGCGAGGTCGAGGACCAACCCACCCGCGAGGCACGACAACCCGAACGGGGTCGTCGTGAGGAACGTCCAGGACTGGTGATCAGCCGCACCGCTCAGCACGCCGAAGGCGAGCGGCGCGAGCACGACGACGACCGCCGAGGCCCGTGCCTGGGTGGAGAGCGCCACGACCTCGCGCCGGACCGAAGCACGATCGCGCAGACTGGTCGCGACGCCGTCGACCGCCCGAGCGGCGCCACCGCCCACGCCATGGGCGATGGCGAGCGCCGCCACGGTGGTGGCGACCGCCGGCGTCGCGCGGAGCGCGGCCCAACGAGCCAGCGCGTCCGGGAAGGAGACACCCGACTCGAGGCGCCCGCACAGCTGGTCGAGATCGGTGCGCAACGGGCCGTGGGCCGAGCGAGCGGACTCCCCCAGGGCCGCGGAGAGCGAGGCCCCCGAGCGCAGGCCCGCCGACAAGCGATCGAGCAGGCCCACCAGATCGCGATCCACGAGCCGGTTCGCCCGGCCAGCGCCGGCGACCAGCGCGGCGGGGCCACCCGCCGCGCCGACCCCGACCACCACGGCAGCTGCACCCGGGCCCGCGGCGAGCAGGGCCATCGACGCCAGCGCCGCGAACGCACCCATGGTGACGCCGACCGTCGTGTCCGGCGCCCAGGGCAGGCCCATCCCTTCGACCGGACGACGGACGGAGGTCGGCAAGGGCAGCCACAGCCGCCGGCGCACGCGGGATCGCCGCGACCACGAGGTCGTCGACGCGGCCGATGCGTGCGCGAGGCGGCGTCGCGCACGCACCCGGGTGCGCTCCTCTCGCGCCGCCAGGCCGAGGGCCACCAGCACGAGCACCACCACCGCCGCGGCGACGCCGGCCGCACCTGACGCGGCGCCCGCAGGGTGCCCGTTCACGTGCCGATCCAGTCGTCGAGGGGCGCGACGGCGTCGGGCGCGCGGGGAGGACGCTCGGGCAGGGCCACCACGAGGCCGGACCCGACCAGCGCGCGCGTGCGCGGTGCGCCCACCGGCTCACCGATGGCGAGGGGCTGCACCTCGTGCACCGCGGTGATGTGGCGCCCGCCGTTCGGCGCGCGCGTGACCTGCACGATCAGATCGATCGCCGACGCCACGAGGTCGCGCACGACCGTGATCGGGACGTCGGCGGCGCTCAGCACCACCATCGACTCGAGCCGACGCAGCGCGTCGGCGGGGCTGTTGGCGTGGACCGTGGACATCGAGCCCTCGTGGCCGGTGTTCATCGCGGCGAGCATGTCGAGGACCTCGTCGCCGCGCACCTCGCCGACCACGATGCGGTCGGGACGCATGCGCAAGGCGTTGCGCACCAGCTCGCGCAACGACAGCGCGCCGCTGCCCTCGGCGTTGGCCGCGCGCGACTCGAGCCGCACCACGTGGCCGGTGCCCAGGCGCAGCTCGGCGGTGTCTTCGATGGTGATGACGCGATCGCCGTCGGGCACCGCCATCGCCAGGGCGTTGAGCAACGAGGTCTTGCCCGAACCGGTGCCTCCGCTGACGACCAGGTTGCCGCGCGCCCGGACGGCCCAGCGCAGCAGCTGCACCACACCCGGACCGGCGAACTCGTCGAGCCGGTGCCGCCGCGCGCCGAACCGACGGATCGTGAGGCACGGCCCGTCGACGGCAGCCGGCGGCACGACCGCGTTGACCCGCGAACCGTCGGGCAACCGCGCGTCGACGGTCGGGCTGGACCGGTCGATCCGCCGCCCCAGGGGAGCCACGATGCGCTCGATGATGCGGAGCACCGACTCGTCGTCGAGCGCCAGCTCGGTGCGCACCACCTGACCGCCGCGCTCGATCCACACGGACCCGTCGCCGTTGACCATCACCTCCGTGACCTCGTCGTCCTCGAGCAGCGGTTCGAGCGGCCCCAGCCCGGCGGTGCGCGCCAGCACGCGGTCGACGACGTCGAGCACACCGGCCGATCCGAGGAGCGGCGAGAGCTCTCGGGCGCGCTGCACGAGGGCGGCTCGCTGCGCCGCCGAGGTGCGCTCGGCCCATCGCTGGGGATCGGCCGCGACGACACCCCGGTGGAGCTCGTCGACGATCGGCGCAACCTCTTCGTCGGAGGCGCCCGAGGAGCGGGGCGGGGTCGACGACGTCACGCCGCGTCCCGCACGGCGTTGACGAGACCACGGGGCAAGCGGGTGGCCAGCAGACCCGCATCGACCGAGCGTGCGATCGACGGGTCGTAGGCCAGGTCGAGCACGAGCGGCACCCCGAGCACGTCCTCGATGTCGTGCGCGCGCAGCGACCGCCCGCTCTCGTGCACGAGCACGAAGCCCGAGGGCTTCAGCGGGGCCAGCACCGCACGGCGCAGGGCGAGGTAGCACGGACGGGTGACGAGCCACGATCGTGTCGCCGCCCCCGCCAAGGTGAGGGCGGCCGCGAACCCGGGATCGGTCGGCTCTCGCACCGTGCCGCAGTCGACGACCACCGATCGCGCCTCCAGCGCGAGCAGCCCGGCCAGCACCTCGGCACGATCGGCGCCCGACCGCCGCGACCCCGACGACGGTGCGGCACCGTCGGCCAGCGGCGCGGGCGCACCGCGCGGGAGCACGCCGAGCCGGGCCGTCGCCGGGACCTCGAGGCGCGTGAGCGCGTCCGGGGGCACGCCTGCGCCTGCGTGCAACCACTGCAGGACGCCGGCACCGCTCGGCTCGGGCATGCCCAGCGCCGCCGGCGCGTCGCCGGCCAGATCGACGAGGAGGGCACCTTCCGGTGAGCACTCGGCGAGCACCAACGCCAGCGACGCGGCGACGACGGTGGTGCCCACACCGCCCTTCACGGACCAGCACGACACGAACACGGCGCGACCTCCTGAGGAACGGCGCGGGCCGGAGACCGGCACCGCGGCGGGGAAGAGGAGGGAACGAGCCTCGAGCCCCACCGACGCCGGAGCGCGGCACCGAGGGGTGACAGGAGCGGGGCACGGGCGCCCACGGAACCGTCACGCCGGCTGATCAGCGACGGCGTGGCCTCGCCGGCGGGGTGAGACCGGCGGGCGAGGAGCGGTGCGGGCACGCTAGCCACCCGGACCGTGCGGCCACAAGGGTCCGAGCGGGATCTGCGACGTGACAGATGCCCGGCCGCCGCGTCGCGGAGGTCCGCTCGCCCCCGGGGCCGGCCCGTATGCTGGCCGCGTGCAGGCTGCCTTCTTCGACCTCGATGAGACGGTCATCGCGAAGGCATCCATGGTGGCCTTCGGCCGCCCGCTCTACGACGCCGGGATGATCTCGCGCTGGCTGGTCGTGCGGGCGATGTGGAGCAACCTGCTCTTCCACTACCTCGGGGCCGACGAGGAGCGCATGCGCAAGTTCCGCTCGTCGGCGCTGCGCATCACCCGGGGTTGGGACCAAGCGCTGGTCAGCGCCATCGTGCGCGACACGCTCACCGACGTGATCGAGCCCATCGTCTACGTCGAGGCGCTCGAGCTCATCCGCGAGCACCAGGCGGCCGGCCGACGGGTCTTCATCATCTCGGCGTCACCCGAGGAGATCGTCGCTCCTCTCGCCCAGTACCTGGGCGTCGACGAGGCGATCGCCAGCCGGGCGCAGCTCGACGAAGAGGGGCGCTACACCGGCGAGGTCGAGTTCTGGTCGTACGGCCCGTACAAGGCCGAGGCCATGCGCGACGCCGCCGAGCGGCAGGGCATCGACCTCGCCGAGTCGTACGCCTACTCCGACTCGGCCACCGATGTGCCGATGCTCGAGGCCGTCGGCCACCCCGTCGCGGTGAACCCCGACCGCGACCTGGCGCGCATCGCCGCGGCACGCGAGTGGGAGGTGCGCCACTTCCGCCACGGCGTGCCCCTGCGCGAGCGCGTCACGATGCCGCCACCCGGGAAGACCTTCGCGATCGCCGCCACCGCCACCGCGGTCTTCACCGCCGGGGCGATCGGGTACTGGTGGTACCGCCGCGCGACGCGGGCAGTCCCCCCTCGACGCTCGGTCCCGAGCCGCATGACCGACGCGCTCCGATCGACCGCGCATCGAGCCCCGTCACCCGCGCGCGTGCAGCGGCCCGGACCCGGGCGCGCGCGACGGCGGCCTGCGGACCGCCGCACGGCCCGCGGCGATCACCGCTTCCCCCTGGCACGACAAAAGCACAGCGGGCCCTCGGGGGCCCGCCGTAGGTGGACTGGGTTCGTCTGAGCTCAGGCGTCTTGCAGTTTCTTCACCGCAAGGGCGGCCAGGGCGAGCAGGACGACGACGACGATGATCTTCTTCATGGCGGGCAGCATAGAGCGCGCGGACGCGCGCTGCTGCCAGGAGGTGCGGGCGCCTTGGCCCGTCGGCCCCGTGGCGTCAGCCGACGGGAGGCCGGGTCTTCGGACTCGCCTCCGGCTCCCCCGGCGGCGCCTCCGCAGGAGCACCAGCGGGCGCGGCGTCGTGCCGCCCGCCCTCGTCGAACTCCTTCTTCGCCTGACCGAGCGACCGCGCGAGCTCGGGCAGCTTCTTGCCGCCGAACAAGACCAGGATGATCACGAGGATGATGGCGAGCTCGCCGGGGCCCAGATCCATGGGGGCAGCATGGACCTCAATCAATGAGAGAGGCATGAGCGTCGGCCGCATCCGCCGACGGGAGGACGACCCGCACCCAGGCGCCGCCGGCGGCTCGGGGCGGTCCCTGCGCGCGGTCGCCATCGTCGGGCTCGCCCCCCGCCCCGTGGGGCTCGCCGTTGCCCGCCGCGATGGTGCCTCCCCACCCGCGCACGATGTCGGCGGTGATGGCGAGGCCCAACCCGACGCCCCCGGTGGAGCGCCCGCGGGCGGGATCGCCCCGCTTGAACCGCTCGAAGGTCACCGGCAGCATCGCCGCCGCGAAGCCCGGACCGTCGTCGCTGATGAGGATCGTGACCGCCCGGCCCGCGGGACCCGCACCGATGCCCTCCTCGGACGGACCCGTCGACACCTCGACCTTGACCGTCGTCGCCGCGGCGTTGCGCGCGTTCACGATGAGGTTCAACAGGACCTGGTCCAGGCGGTCGCGGTCGCCGATCACCGTTCCCGCTCCTCCGGTCAGCACCACGGCGGCGCCCTCGGTCGGGGCCGTCAGCTCGATGATGCGCTCGACGGCGGCCACCACGTCGACGCGCTCCTCCGCCGGCCCCGCGTGCGTGCCGGCCCGCGCCCGGGCGAGCACGAGCAGATCGTTCGCGAGCCGGCTCAACCGCTCGGCCTCGTCGAGCGCACTGCGCAGCGAGAGGGCCATCTCCTCGGGGTCGCTCGTGTCCGCGAGGGCCAGCTCGAGCTCACCGCGGAGGATCGTCAGCGGTGTGCGCAGCTCGTGGCTCGCGTCGTCGATGAACCGACGTTCGTGCATGATCGCCTGCTCCACGCGATCGAGCATGGCGTTCAAGGTCCGGCCGAGCTCGGCGATCTCGTCGTGACCGCGCGGCACCTCCAGGCGACGGTCCAGGTCGCTGATCGCGATCGTGTCGGCCTCGCTCGCCATGCGCCGCACCGGGCGCAGCGCCGCACCGGCGAGCAACCACCCGGCCAGCGCGCTGACGGCGAGCAGCACGGGGCCACCGAGCACGAGCGCGTAGAGCAGGCGCTCGCGCGTGCGCAGGTACTGGTCGAGCGACGCACCGACCACGAGGGTGACGGGCCGATCGTGGACACGGACCGGCTTGGCCCACACGCGGGCGCCCCCGCCGAGCTCGGGGATGTCCACGTTCGTGTACGTGGCCGACCTGGACTCGGCGATCTTCGCGAGCTCCCCACTGGACAAGATCGGGGTGCGGCCCGGCGTGGAGGTCGACGAGACGACGAGCTTGCCGTCGGCATCGATCACCTGGGTGAACGGATCTTGGTCAGGGACGGGGCTGTCGGCGGAGGCGAGGGCGACCTCGAGGTCGGCCCCCCGCGCGCGCAGGCCTTCGTCCACCTCCGTCAACAGCGCCCGATCGACGACCACGAACAGGAACACCGCGGCGCCGACCAGCACGGCCGCCGAGCCCGCGGTGAAGATCAGGACCAGTCGCGTTCGCAGAGAGGACGGCCCGGCACGCACGAGGAGCAATGTAAGCCACCACTTCGACCGGGCACCGCCGGTCGGTGTCAGTCGGCCGTGGCCGCCGCGGGCACGCCGGCATCGTCGTGCAGCCGGTAGCCCACGCCGCGCACGGTCTCGATGGACGAGCGCCCGAAGGGCCGATCCACCTTCTCGCGCACGTAGCGGATGTAGACGTCGACCACGTTGGACACCCCGTCGTAGGCGAAGTCCCACACGTGCTCGAGGATCACTTGGCGCGTGAGCACCTCGTCGGGGTGGCGCATGAGCAGCTCGAGCAGGGCGAACTCCTTCGCCGACAGGCTGATCGGCGTTCCGGCCCGGGTGACCGAGCGCGTGGCCGGGTCGAGCACCAGGTCGCCTGCCGTGAGCTGCACCGGCCGCTCGACCACGCGCCGCCGGGTCAGCGCGCGCAGCCGGGCGAACAGCTCCGTGAACGCGAACGGCTTCGTCAGGTAGTCGTCGGCACCTGCGTCGAGCCCGCGCACGCGGTCCTCGACCGAGTCGCGGGCGGTGAGCATGAGCACCGGCGACCACCGCCCCTCGCTGCGCAGCGTGTGGCAGACGGTGAAGCCATCCGGGCCCGGGATCATGGCGTCGAGCACGATGGCGTCGTAGTCCTGCTCGCGCGCCGCCCACAGCGCCTCCTCGCCGTCGAGGGCGACGTCGACGGCGTACCCCTCGCGCTCGAGGCCGCGCTTGATGAGCGCCGACATCTTGATCTCGTCCTCGACCACCAGCACGCGCATGGGAGCGAGGGTACCGACCCGAAGATGAGAGTCCCGTGAGACGCACCCGCCGCAATGCGCGCGGCGCCGTCGCCCGTTCGCGCTCTCATCGCTCTCTCACGACCGATCTGCGATGGTCTGCCTTGCAGCCGCCGCTCACGCCCCTGGGAGCTCGCTCCCTGAGCGGAACGGTTGCGGGATCGTGCCTCCTCCGGGGCGCCCTCCCGGGCCGGTGGTACCCGTTTGGACCCGCCTCACGTCGCCGCCGGCCCCGCTTCGCTCGCGGTGCTCCCTTCGGGAGCGCCCCCCGATCGAAGGCGTACCGTCCGCCACCGGTTGGCCCACTGGTGGCGGCGGTACGTCCTCGAGATCGACGTCGTCCGACACAACGACACCGGCCCTGCTCGTCGAGCAGGGCCGGTGTCGTTCTCGTCTTCGGGTTGCGCGCCAGGCGCGCCGTCCGCGGGCAGCTCAGACCGCCAGCAGGTCGCGCGCGCCGGTTTCGCTCGAGGGGTGGCGGAGCTTCGACATCGCACGCGCCTCGATCTGGCGGATGCGCTCGCGCGTGAGGTTGAAGTGCTCGCCCACCTCTTCGAGCGTGCGGGGCTCACCGCGGTCGAGGCCGAAGCGCAGCTTGAGGATCTCGCGCTCGCGCTCGTCGAGCGGGCTGAGCAACCGGGAGATCTCCTCGGGCAGCAACGCCGTGGCGGCGACCTCGAAGGGGGACTCGGCCGAGCGGTCCTCGACCACGTCGCCCAGCTCGGCATCGCCGTCCTCGCGCAGCGGCTCGCTGAGCGAGAGGGGCTCGGCCGCGAAGCGCAGCGCTTCGGTCACCTTGTCCTCGGGCATCTCGACCTCGGCCGACAGCTCGGAGAGCGTCGCCGGCCGGCCGAGCTTCAGCTCGAGCCGCGCCCGCGCCTTCTGCAGGCGAGCGAGGGTGTCGCCGGCGTGCACGGGGAGCCGGATGGTGCGGCCGGTGTTCGCGATGCCGCGCGTGATCGCCTGGCGGATCCACCACGTGGCGTACGTGGAGAACTTGAAGCCCTTGCGCCAGTCGAACTTCTCGACCGCGTGCATCAGGCCGAGGTTGCCCTCCTGGATCAGATCGAGCAGCGGCAGACCCGACGCCTGGTACTTCTTGGCGATCGACACCACCAGCCGGAGGTTCGACTGGACGAACGTGCGCTCGGCGTCCTCGCCGCCCTTGATGGCGCGACGCAGCTCCCGCTTCTTGGCGGGGGTCAGGTTCGTCGCCGAATCGAACTCGGACCGAGCCGCGGTCCCCGCTTCGATGGCCTGGGCGAGCCGCACCTCGTCGTCCTTCGTGAGAAGCGGGTACTGTCCGATGTCGGTCAGATAGAGGCGTACGAGGTCTTCCTCGTCTCGTTCAACGCGCTCTTTGGCCAAGGTGCACCTCTTCGCTCATGGCATACGGGAAGCCACGCGAAGCCAGTCGCGCGGCCCGGGGGGTCGAGGCGGAGAGGGGGGAGCGCCGCGACCGAACTGGGGGGATGTGACTCCGGCTGTCCCGAAGTACCTGCTCACTTTACCGGTGAGGTCAAGGGCCCCCACCCGGTTCCTTTCGCGAGAATGTTGACGCAGAGTGGTCATGATGCTCACATGCGGAGGAGACGCGGAACCCGAGGCTCCGACCGGTTCGACCCTTGCCTTCCCTGTCTATCGGCGGTCATGCCCCGTCCAACAGGGAGACAGAGGGATTTGTCGGAGATTTCCCCAGGGGGCCGGAGCGCGTCCCCTGTCGGCATCTCCGACCCGTCTCGGGGCGCTCGTTGCTTCACGCAGGGTGGCCGGATCGGGGGCGTTCGCCGCGGTTCACGACGTTCCGCGCGGGGTTCCGGGCCGGGTCCGCGCACCGCGGGCCGCCCGTGGCCCCGCCGCCGCCGCTGCTGGGCGAGGCGGCGTCACGGGGCGGGTACCCTGGCGCCCGTGCCGACCTCGCGGCGGTCTCGACCGCATCCGGACGCCGGGCGCTCCCGGTGAGCGCACCGGCGAGCGACGACGAGGTCGACCTCGTCCTCGTGACGATGCGCTTCGATGCCGCCGACGTCGACCGCCTGCTCGGGGTGCTGTCCAAGTACGTCGTGGTCAGCCGCGGCCACGCGGGCTGCCGCAACATCGACCTCGCCGCGTCGGCCACGACCCCGGGCCGCTTCGTCGTCATCCAGAAGTGGGAGACGCCCGGCGATCAGCAGCGCCACTTCGACAGCGACGAGATGGTGGCCATGGCGCGCAGCTGCGAGGGCCTGCTCGCCCGCCCGCCGTCGATCGACCTGCTCGAGCCCATCAGCGCCCACGACCTGCACTAGAGGGAAGGGCCGGCGCCCGGGGCGGGCGGCGCCGAGAGCGGGCGCTAGGCGGAGACGACGTCGCGCGCAGCTGCGGCCTCGTCGCTGATCGCGACGATCTCGGCCCAGGTGAGGTCGTCGGCGGTCCACAGCTTCTCGAACGCGGCGTCGGCCGCATCGGTGAAGCCGTGCCGGTTGCGGAACGCGTACACCCGCCGCTGCCGCTGGGGGCGGTAGCCCTTGCGGGCGAGACGGCCGACGCAGTACACGTCCCACGCGCTCTTGTGCGCCAGGGTGAGCTCGTCGTCCGCCGGCGGTTCACCGAAGCCGGGGTCGCGGCGATCGCGCACCCGCAGGAGCAGCCGGCCGAGGATGTCGGCGGTCCCGTCGACCGACAGCTGCCGCGGCACCTTGGGATCCTCGAGCGCGCCGCCCTCGACCTCGAGCACGACCGGATCGATCGAGACGACGTCGGCGCGGCCCATGGGCACGCGCTCGTCGACGTTCAGGGTGACGTCGACGTCGTCGTCGAGGCCGATGTCGGGGAGCAGGCGCTCGAGCACGTCGACGATGGCGTCGTGCTCGAAGAGCACCAGGGTGAACTCCTCGGGCGTGACGGTGACGCCCATGATCAGGCCCCGGGGGCCGCGGCGGCCCCAGCCGCGGCGTCGATCTTCGCCTGCCCCTCGGCGCGCATGGCCTCGGCGACCGCGCGGGCCTCGGCCGACAGGTCGGCGATCTCGTCGATCTCCTTCGTGTCGAAGCCCGCGAGCTCGCGGAAGCGGCGGGCCAGCTTGATCGGGCTGTCCTCCTCCTCGCCGCGGAAGCCGCCGAGCGAGAACAGGCGGTCGACGACCTTCTGGAACTCGAGCGCGTTCGCCCGCCGCTCGGGATCCTTCTCGGTCATCCGTCGCAGCCAGTCCGACCCCATCTTCACGTGCGTGACCTCGTCGGCGAGCATCCAGTCCTCGCAGAACTCGAGGATCGGGTCGCCCGAGACCGTGCCGAAGTCGCGCATGGTGTTGAAGATGTCGATGGCGAGGCCCTCGAGCGCCCGGTTCACCCCGGTGAGGCGCAACACGGGATCGGGGTTGCAGGCGGCCTCGTAGAGGAACGTCGCTTCGGCGAACTCGCCGATCTCGGTCCCCATCCAGTCGCCGAGCTTGACGGAGATCTCGACGTGGCGGGTCTCGTCCCAGCACTGCCGGGCCATGTCGAGCTTGAGCTCGAAAGGAGCCTCTTCGCGGCCCGTCCCGGTCGGGAAGTCCCAACACGTGCGGCCCGCTCCTTCGAGCGCCTGCACCTCGCCCATGAAGATGCCGTGCATCAGCCCACGCGCCGCTTCGGGGGCGTCGGGACGATCAGGGGTCAGCTTCTGCGGCCCGCGCTGCCCCTTGCCCTCCTCGCGGTTCGCGACAGAACGGGGGTCCATCGCCTGGCTGAAGATGTCGACGCGGTTGAACCGCTCGTCACGGGCCAGCTCCTGGACCGGCAGCATCTTCTTCACGAGTGGACCTCTTCTCGGTTGATGGCGTAGGCGTCGCCGATGGAGCCCGGGCCGGCGATGCCACCCGCGGCGAGCATGAGCGTCTCGAGCGCGGCTTGGTGCGCAGCGGCCCGCTGCACGTCTTCGGGGGTCTGGATGAGCGACTGGATGAGCATCTCGCCGTCGCGCCAGTCCTCGAGCTCGTCGCTGAGCGCGAACTTCAAGGACCGGATCGTCGGCGCATCGGTGATCGTCGACGTGTTGTTGAGGTGGTAGGTGTACGCCGCGATCTTGTGCGGGATGAGCACGCGGTAGACGCCGACGAGCTTCTCGAGCGTCTGCTCGGGGGCCTCCGGCTCGGTCATCGCGTCGACGAAGGCGACCAGCTCGTCGTTGGCCGGCAGCGTCAACCGGTCGGGGTTCATCTCGCGCAGCTCGGGCAGGCGCTTGTGCCAGAGCTCCGCGTGCCACGCGTGGTGGTAGCAGTGCGTGCCCAGGCGCATCTTGATGTCGAGCTCGGGTACCGTGGCGACCCAGCCGCCGAGCGCCTCGAACAGCTTCATCTCGATCCACTTGTAGTTGCCGACGCGCCGGGCGGATTCCTCCACGTCGAACGCGCCCGGCAGCTCGCGCCGGTCCCACGGAGCGAATGCTGCGCGAGGCTTCTTCGGATCGGCCATCTGGTCCCCCCTGATGTAGGAGCCGCTGTCGCTGACCGTGACGTCAGCGACACCCCGAGCTTACCGGCCGCAGCGCGGGCGGTGCTGGCGTCCGGCGAAGTTCCGGCACGACGACTGCCACAACTGCGTCGCCTCGCCCGCGGCGGGCGTCAGGAGACCGGCTGCACGCGGCGTCCGGCGGACACCGGTAGGTTCCCCGCGTGACCGGGATGGACGTCCACCAAGCCGAGGCGGTCCGGGCGGCGCACCGGTGGTTCCACCACAACAGCGGGTGGGCGCCGCCGGACGCCGACACCCTCGCCGAGTGGGCCGCCGACGGGGTGTGCCGCTGCCCCGACGAGTGCCTGGTGCCGGTGCGCCAGCCGTGCGGCCACGGGCTGGCTCCCTGGGACCTCATCCTCGAGGACCTCGAGCACCCCGACGGCGAGCACGCTCGGCCCGACTGAGCCGCGCGGCTCGACGGCGTTCGCCGCGGTCGCCGGCCGGACCGACCTCGTACGCTCCCCGACGTGCCTCCCGACCTGGTCGTGCCCCCGTCGCTCGCCGTGCGTGCGGAGCGGTCGGCCGCGCCTGCGCTGGTGCAGGCGGCCCTCGACCGCTTGGCCGAGGGCCACCCCGGGCTGTTCGAACGCCTCGATGCCGACCCGCAGCTGGCCGGCGCCCTGGTGGCGGTCATCGCCGCCAGCCGGTCACTGACGAGGGTGCTCGAGATCCGCCCCGAGGGCATCGCCACGCTCGCCGCCCTCGATCGCCGGGCCCCTCGGGCAGACACGACACCGGCCGAGCTGGTGCGCTGGAAGCAGCTCGAGCTGCTGCGGATCGCGGCGCGTGACCTCATCGGCCTCGATCCGCTCGAGCGCACGACGGCGGCGCTCGCCGCCCTGGCCGAGGACGTCCTCGAGGGGGCCTACCTGCTCACGGCGACACCGCACGAGGAGCCGACGGCGCTGGCCGTGATCGGCATGGGCAAGTTGGGCGGCCGCGAGCTCAACTACGCCAGCGACATCGACATCATCTTCGTCGGCGACGGGCCGCACGATCCGCTCGAACGCCGCGCGCGGGCGCTGGTGGAGATCGCCGCCACCTGCTTCCGCGTCGACACGAACCTGCGCCCCCAAGGACGCGACGGTCCGCTCGTGCGCTCCCTCGACAGCTTCGAGGCGTACTGGGGCCGGTGGGCCGAGCCCTGGGAGTTCCAGGCCCTGCTGAAGGCGCGAGCGGTGGCCGGCGATCGGCGCCTGGGCGGGTCGTTCACCGACACGGCGGCACGCTGGCTGTGGTCCCACCCCTTCGCGGTGGACGACCTGCGCGACCTCCGGCAGATGAAGCAGCGCTCCGAGACCGAGGTCGCGAACCGCGGGCTCGCCGAGCGGGAGATCAAGCGCGGTCGGGGCGGCATCCGCGACATCGAGTTCACCGTGCAGCTGCTGCAGCTGGTGCACGGCCACAACGACCCCGACCTGCGCTCCCCCACGACCCTCGAGGTGCTGGGCGAGCTGGCCGACGCCGGGTACATCGACCGCGCGGACGCCACCGCGCTCGCCGAGGCGTACCGGTTCCTGCGCACCCTCGAGCACCGCCTGCAGCTGGAGGAGGAGCAGCAGGTGCACACGGTGCCGGTCGATCCCGAGGCCCTCGATCGGCTGGCCCGGGTGATGGGGTTCCGCGACGCCGTCGCCGGCACCGCCACCCGCCAGCTCGAGCAGCTCCTGCTCAGCCACCAGCTCGCCGTGCGCTCCATCCACGAGCGCGTCTACTTCCGCCCCTTGCTCGAAGCCTTCGCCCACCGCGGCTCACCCCTCAGCGCCACGGCCGCGATGACGCAGCTGCAGGCCTTCGGGTTCACCGATGCGGATCGGACGAAGGTCGCGGTCGGCGAGCTGACGCGCGGGCTCAACCGTTCCAGCCGGCTCATGCAGCAGTTCCTGCCGCTCATCCTCGACTGGTTGTCGCGCACGCCCGACCCGGACCTGGGCCTGCTCCTGCTGCGCAACCTGCTGACAGGGTCGCCGCGCACGGCACAGCTCATCGACGTGTTCCGGGACTCACCCGAAGCGGCGCAGCGCGTGTGCACGTTGCTCGGCACCAGCCGGCTCGTGGGCGACATCCTCATCCGCAACCCCGACCTCGTCGCCCGCCTCCCCGACCAAGAGCGCCTGCGCACGCGCTCGAAGGAGGACCTCGTCGAGAGCGCCCTGGCCGTCTGCACGTGGCGCGAGACCATGGACAGCCGGCAGGTCGCGCTGCGACGGTGGAAGGACCGCAACCTGCTCGGCATCACCGCCCGCGACGTGCTCGACGCCGGCGAGGTCGAAGCCGTCGCCGCGGACCTCGCGCTCCTGGCCGAGGCGTCACTCGAGACCGCGCTGCTCCTGCTCGAACCGAAGATCCCGTTCTGCGTCATCGCGATGGGGCGGCTGGGCGGCGCCGAGCTCTCGTACGCCAGCGACCTCGACGTGCTCTTCGTGTACGACCGCAGCGAAGACGACGACCCCGTCGGCGCGCCCACCGAGGCCCTGCGCTTGGCGAGCGGGCTCCGGCGCTTCCTCGGCGGCAAGACCCCGGCCTTGAAGCTGTACGACGTCGATGCCGATCTGCGGCCCGAGGGGCGGCACGGCCCCCTGGCGCGCACGGTCGAGGGGTTCGAGCACTACTGGGACCACTACGCGCTCGTGTGGGAGCGCCAGGCCATGATCCGGGCGCGGCCGGTCGCCGGCGACTTGGCGCTCGGGCAGCGGTTGCTCGCGACCATCGAGCCGCAGGTGTGGGACGCGCCGCTGACTCCGTCCGACGTGCGGGAGATCCGACGGAGCAAAGCGCGGGTCGAGAGCGAGCGCATCCCCGTGCACGAGGACCCGCAGTTCCACCTCAAGCTCGGCCGCGGATCGCTGAGCGACGTCGAGTTCACGGTGCAGCTGCTGCAGCTGCGCCACGGGATCCGCTCGCCGGGCACGATGCACGCGCTGCGGCTGCTGGCCGAGGCCGGCGTCCTCGACGATGACGACGCCGACACCCTGATGACGTCGTACCGCTTCTGCGAGCGCACCCGCAACCGGTGGTACCTGGTGAACAGCAAGCCCGGCGACTCGTTGCCGACCGCGCCCGAGCAGCTCCGGTGGCTCGCCCGTTCCCTCGACATGGACCCGACCGAGCTGCGTGAGCGCTACCGCCGCGTGACCCGCCGCGCCCGGCGCGTCGTCGAGCGGGTCTTCTACGAGAAGGAGTGATCGGCGCCGCCGATCAGGCGGGCCCGTCGTAGCCGACGGCGTCGGCGATGAGGTTCACCAGACCGGCGGCGTTGGCGACGCGACCTCTGGAGGACGGATCACGAGGGGGACGAGGTCGGGCGGGTCAGGTCGGCGGGGATGACGACCCGGTCGAACAGCTCCTCGGTCACCTTCTCCGAGCGCAGCGCCGCCTCGCGCAACGTCAGGTCCTCCTCGATGGCGAGGTGGGCGATGCGCGACGCCTCGTCGTAACCGACGTGCGGGCTGAGCGCGGTCACCATCATCACGGACCGCTCGATGTTCGTCGCGATCTGCGCCTCGTTCAGCTGCGTGCCCTCGACCATGTGCGCACGGAAGCGGTCGACCGCATCCGCGATGATCCGGATCGAGTGCAGGACGTTGTTGATGATGATCGGGCGGAAGGCGTTGAGCTGGAAGTTGCCCTCCTGCCCGGCCATCGCCACCGCCGTGTCGAGGCCGATCACCTGGATCGACACCATGAGCATCGCCTCGGCCTGGGTCGGGTTGACCTTGCCCGGCATCATCGAGCTGCCCGGCTCGTTGTCCGGGAGCAGCAGCTCGTGGAGCCCCGTGCGCGGCCCCGAACCGAGCCAGCGCAGGTCGTTGGCGAACTTGAACAGCACGACCGTGACGTTGCGCAGGCGCCCCGACATGCGCACCATCGGATCCAGGGAGGCCTGCGCCGCGAACTTGTTCGGTGCCGTGACGAACGGGTACCCGGTCTGCTCGGCGATGACGGCGGCGGTCTGCTCGGCGAACCCCTCGGGCGCGTTGAGGCCGGTGCCGACCGCCGTGCCGCCGAGGGCGAGCCGGTGCAGCGACGGCAGCGCCGAGCGCACGTCGTCGATCGCGTCGTCGAGCTGCGCGACGTAGGCCGACCACTCCTGGCCCACGGTGAGCGGCGTCGCATCCTGGAGGTGGGTGCGCCCGATCTTCACGACGTCCGCCCACTCGGCCGACTTCGCCGCGGCCACGTCGCGGAGGCGGCGGAGGCTGGGCAGCAGCTCCTCCTCGACGGCCTTCACGGTCGCGATGTGCATCGCCGCGGGGAACGTGTCGTTGGACGACTGCGACTCGTTCACGTGGTCGTTCGGGTGCACGGGCGACTTCGAGCCGAGCTCGCCGCCGACGAGTTGGATGGACCGGTTGGAGATCACCTCGTTGAGGTTCATGTTCGACTGCGTGCCCGAGCCGGTCTGGTACACGTACAGCGGGAAGTGCTCGTCGAGCTCGCCGGCGATCACCTCGTCGCAGACGCGCTCGATCAGCGAGCCCATCCACGCGGGGAGCAGCCCCATGCGCGTGTTCACGATCGCCGCGGCCTTCTTCACGTGGCCGTACGCGTGGTACACCTCCTTCGGCATGCGCTCGTCGCCGATGTCGAAGTGCACGAGCGATCGCTGCGTCTGGGCCCCCCAGTACCGATCCGCCGGCACGGTGATGGCCCCCATCGCGTCGGTCTCGGTGCGCTCGCCGGTGGCGTCGATGCCGATCGGCAGGTCGAGGACGGCGGGCGCGTCGTCGCCCGTGGCGCCCTCGGCCGCGTCGTCGACCGTGGCGCCCTCGGCCGCGTCGTCGTCCGGCGAAGCCATCACACCGCCTCGAACCTGAACTGGCGCATGCGGTGCTCTCCCTTGTTCCGATGTGCCCGCCGTGGTCGGTCCACCGGGTCGGGTGTACCTAGCCGATCATCGCGCAGGTCATGCGAGAAGCGGCCGGGCCCGGCGCGACGGAACCGCCGCCGATCTCGAGGATCGAACGACGGTTCCGGCGTCGGACGTCTCGACCAGGGTGGCGTCGCACGCAGCGGCGATCACCCGGCCGCCGCGACGGGTGAGGGTCAGCTCGGGGTCGTCCCCGGGCTGGCGGGGGCCGACGTCGCCGGAGCGCTGGTGGGCGGCGCGGTGGTCGGGGCGCTGGTCGTCGGCGGCGTCGGTGCGGGTGCCGTGGTGCTGGGCGCGTCCGTCGAAGGAGGCGCCGGCGGGGCGGCCGGATCAGACGGGTCGTTGCCATGGGGCACGCCCTGGGGGCCGCGCGGCCACCCCGGCCCCTGGTGCCCGGGACCGCCCGGGCCACCCGGACCGCCGGGTCCGCCCGGCCCACCCTTGAACTGCCCGTTGACCATGGCCGTGATCCGCTCGTTGACCTTGGACTTCGCGTCCGCGGCCTTGTCCGCCGGGATCTTGCCGTCGGCGACGCCCTTGTCGATGTCGGCGTTGGCCTTCGCCACGAGCGCGTCGATGACCTTCTGCGGATCCACGTTGTGGGCGCGGGCCACGTCGGCGAGGGACTTGCCGCCCTTCAGCTCGGTCATCAACGTCTGCACGTCGATGCCGATCGCCTCGGCCGCAGCCTTGCCGAAGTCCTGCATCCTGCCGAAGCCGAACCCACCGTGATCGCCGCGGCCGGGCCCGCCCTTCGACTTCAGCTTCGCGATGATCGCGTCGGCCTGGGCCTGGGTGATCGTGCCGTCGGCGACGAGCTCCTTCAGGGACTCCCGCAGCGGGTCGCCCTTGCCCCCGGGGCGACCGGGCTGGCCCGGGCCCCCGCCGTTCGGGTTGCCGTTCGGGTTGCCGGTCGAGGGCCCGGGAGCGGGCGCCGCCGGCGGGGCTGTGGTGCCGGGCGTGTCCTGGGCCCCCGCGAGCCCGAGGGGGCTCACGGCCGCGATGCCGATGGCACCGCCGACGATCGATGCCGTTGCGACTGCTCCGACGATCACCTTGCGCATGGGTGTTGCTCCTTGACGTGCGAGACAGGGTGGGGCGGGGGCCGCCCACCACCTTCCACCCCAGTTGTTAGGAGACTATGAGACGAACGCCGCCGGGCACCCGCGCCCCGCCCGCGTCGGGCCGCCGCGGATCAGTCGACGTTGATGTGCGGCAGGATCTTGTCGAGCCAGCGCGGGAACCACCAGTTCGCCTTGGCGAAGAGCTGCATGGACGATGGGACGAGCATCATCCGCACGATCGACACGTCGATCAGCACCGCGATCGTGAGCCCGAAGCCGATCATCTTGATCTGAGGATCCGGGTTCGGCACGAACGAGACGAAGACCGACATCATGATGGCGGCGGCCACGACGATGACCCGCGCCACGGTCGACAGGCCGGTGCGCACGCTCTCGCGAGCCTCACCGCTGCGGTTGAAGTCCTCCCGGATGCGCGAGATGAGGAAGACCTCGTAGTCCATCGAGAGGCCGAAGAGCACTGCGAACATCATCACCGGCACGAACGGGACGATGGGCAACGTGCTCGAGAGACCGATCAGCTGCTTGCCCCACCCCCACTGGAAGACGGCGATCAGCACGCCGTAGGCGGCACCGATCGACAGGAGGTTCACGACCGCCGCGGTGGCCGGCACGAAGATCGATCGGAACACCATCATCAGCAGCAGGAAGGCCGTGGCGACGACCGCCAGGATGTAGACGGGCAGCTTGTCCTTGAGCGCGTCCGTGAGATCGATGTTGATCGCGGTCTGGCCGCCGACGTACACCTGATCCGGGTTGAGCGCCGTGCCCTTGAGCGCGTTGGGGATGACGTTCTGGCGCAGGTTGCGCACCAGGTCGGCGGCCGCCTGGGAGTTGGGCGCCACCGTCGGCACCACCTGCATGATCGCGGCGGTGGGCACCGTCTTGGGATCGGTCGAGGTGGGCAGGCTGTTCGGGATCGGCAGCGAGACCCGGGCGACGTCGGGCGCCCCCGCCACGGCGGTCTGCAACGTGCCGAACGCGTTGAGAACCGGCAGCACGTTGGTGCTGTTGACCTCGGGCAGGTCGATGGCGAGCAGCAACGATCCGTTCTGCCCCGGGCCGAAGTTCTCGTTGAGCAGTTGGAACGACTTGTACTGCGTCAGCGAGGGATCGTCGTTGCCGTCGTCGGGCAGGCCGAGCTCGAGGCTCTTCACCGGCAGGATGAGGAGCACCAGGACGGCCAGGCTGATCGCCGCGATCAGACCGGTTCGGCGCGAGACGAGGTTCGCCCAGCGGCCGGAGACGGTCTCGTCGACGGGCTTGGGCTCGCGGTGCATGATCCGCCCGTTGTTGATGCGCGTCCCGAGGGCACCGAGCAGCGCGGGCACCAACGTGAGCGCCGCGAGCAGCGAGGTGACGACGTACAACGCCGCGATGAACCCGATCTGGGTGATGTAGGGGATCCCGACGATGATGAGGCCGCAGAGGGCGAGGCACACGGCGATGCCGGCGAACAGCACGGCGGACCCCGATGTCGCGATCGCGCGCCCGACCGCTTCGCGCGGTTCGAGGCCGTCGGCGAGGCCCTGCCGGTAGCGCGTGACGATGAACAGCGAGTAGTCGATGCACACGGCGAGCCCGAGCATGTCGCCGAGGATCGGGCCGACGGAGCCGATCGTGAAGCTCGCCTCGAGGATCTTGAGCAGCGAGCCCGAGATCGACACGGAGAACACGGCCACTCCGATCGGCACCAACATCGAGACCGCCGACCGCATGGCCACCAACAAGATGAGGATCGCCGCCACCAGACCGATGTAGCTGGAGTACGCCGAGATGCCTGCCGGCGGCGGGTTGCCCTGGTCGGCCACACCACCGCCGAACGTCACCCCGAGACCGGCGTTCACCGCGGGTTGCGCCGCCGTCGTCAACGCGTCGAACCAGGTCTTGGCCTGCTCGGGGCTGGTCACGGGGGCGTTGAACGTGACCGCCGAGTACCCGACGTTGCCGCTGGGGGTGATGTTCAGGTTCGCGGTCTTCACCTGCGGGTTGCCCTGGTCGAACGTGATCGCCGTCGGCGTCGGGTCGTACGGGCTCGTGACGGACGCGACGCCCGGGATCTTCTTCAGGTTCTCGACGGTCTGGGTGACGGCGGCTTTCGGGCCGGGGTCGTTCAGCGAGCCCGAGGTCGCGTTGAACACGACCGTCGCTCCCGCACCCGAGGCACTGGGGAAGCTCGTCGAGAGCAGGTCGAGCGCTTGCTGCGACTGCGTACCCGGGACGGCGAACTCGTCCTTGGTGTTGCCGTTGTGCGTCTTCTCGACCGTGCCGACCACGAGCAGGAGGACGATCCAGAAGATCACCACCGGCCAGTGGTGCTTGGCGAAGAACCGACCCGACTTCTCCAGCATTCGTTCCCCCGATGAGCCGCCTGCCGCACCATGCAGCGGGCGCAGCATAGGGCTCCGACGACATCCTCGGCCGGGATCCGGCCGCCGCCCCGGTGCGGCCCCGCGACGCGCGCTCGGGCGCGCGCACATCACCGCAGGGGCACGGGCTTCGCGTCCCTCGGTGGAGGACCGAACACCTCGGTGATGTCGCGCTCCTCCACCCGCTCGGTGGTGAGGTGCGCCGCGACGATGCGATCGAGCCGGAACCAGCGGCCGGCCCGCCGTCGACGACACCACGCGAGCAGGTACCAGTGGTCGGCCCGCCGGGCGAACAGCATCGGCTCCACCGGTCGGCGCTCGGTCTCGTTGCCCTTTGCGTCGACGTAGTCGAGCACCACCACGACCTCGCGACGCATGGCGTCGTCGATCGTCGCCACCGACATCGTCGCCGACCAGATCGTGCCGTGGGGCTTCGACCCGGCCGCGATCGGTGCGCCGGTGACGCTGTTCTACGGAGCGGACGACGTGGCCGTCTCGGCCGAACACGGACGCTGGTACGCGCAGCGGCTCGCGGCCGCGCAGCTGCACGTCGTTCCCGACGCCGGGCACCTCGTGGTCATGACCGAGTGGCGCTCGATCCTGGGTGCGATCCTGCGCCCGATCCGCTGACCGCTCAGCGCCGGGCCAGCGCGAACGGGAGCACGGCGGGCGACCCGGCTTCACGCAGCGCCGCCGCCGCAACCGTCATGGTCCACCCCGTGTCGTAGAAGTCGTCGAGCACGAGCACGGGTCCGGTGGTGATGACCGCCGCGGCCATCGCGTCGTCGACACCCAGCGCGCCCCACACGTTCGCGAGCTTGTGGGCGGAGTTCTGCTGCTGGCGCTGCTCGGGCCGGTCGCGCTCCCAGAGCAGGGCCGGGACCACCTCGATCTTGCCGAGCGCCCCCAGCTGCTCGGCGATCGACTCGAGAGCCGGGTCGTGGTGGCGGGACGGGATCCACGTGACCCAGGTGGGCCGCGCCGCCCACGGCCACCGCTTGAGCGCCTTGGCGATGCCGGAGACGAGCTCGTCGCTCGCGGCGCCCGCCGCCAGGGCGGCCTCGACCGCGGGCCACCACCCCGCGTCGCCCACGCGGCTGAGCGCACGCCCCTCCTCCGGGCGGGCGTCGGGCTTGATGTTGCCCTTCGGCTCGGGAAGCCCGCGCGCCCACTGCTTGCGCGGTTCGATGGGCACGTCGACCTGGCGGAGGAAGGCGATCGCCGCGGCGACGATCGCCGGATCGAGCGCCACGGGATCCGGCGTGCCCGTGCAGACCATGCACCGGCCGCAGGGCACGGCCTCGGGGTCGTCGAGGGACGACCGCAGGTACTGCATCAGGCAGGACTCGGCGCGGGCGTAGGCGACCATCGCGTCGGCCTCGGCCTCGCGGGCGGCCTGGATGCGCTGGACGCGCTCGTGGTCGTACGCCCAGGGCGTGCCGGTGCGGGCCCAACCGCCGTCGACCCGCTCCACCGCGCCGTCGACGTCGAGCACCTTCAGCAGCGCCTCGAGGCGCGTGCGCTTGAGGTCGACCCGTGACTCGAGCGTGAGGATCGAGACCGGGCCGCTCGCCATCGCCTCGAGCACGCGGTCGATCAGTGGCTCGGGCGGCAACCCCACCGACGCGAACCAGTCCCAGATCGCTCGGTCCTCGCCCGAGGGGAGCAACGTCGCCTCGGCGCGGGGCACCGAACGTCCCGCGCGACCCACCTGCTGGTAGTACGCGATCGGCGACGGCGGCGCTCCGAGGTGGTGCACGAACGTGACGTCGGGCTTGTCGACCCCCATGCCCAGGGCGCTGGTGGCCACGAGCACCTTCAGGTCGTTGGCCTTGAAGCGATCCTCGAGCTCGGTGCGTCGCTCGGTCGGGGTGTCGGACGAGTAGGCCGCGGCATCGATGCCCTGGCTCTGGAGGAAGGCTGCCACCTGCGCCGTCTGCGCGACCGTGAGGCAGTACACGATGCCGGTGCCTTCGACCATGGGGATGCGCTGCGTCAACCAGGCCAAGCGGTGCGCCAACGTGGGCTGACGCACCACGGAGAGGTGGAGCGACTCGCGGTCGAGCGTGCCCCGCAGCACGACCACGTCGTCGCCGAGCTGGTCCGCCACATCGGTGCACACCCGCGCGTTCGCCGTGGCGGTCGTGGCGATGACGGGTGTGCCGGGTGGCAGGTTCGCGATCGCATCGCGGATGCGGCGGTAGTCCGGACGGAAGTCGTGGCCCCAGTCGCTGATGCAGTGCGCCTCGTCGATCACCAGCAGGCCGAGCCCGGCGGCGAGCCGCGGCAGGACACGCCGGACGAAACCTGCGTTGTTGAGGCGCTCCGGCGAGATGCAGAGCAGGTCGATCTCGCCGGCGTTCATCGCAGCCTCGATCTCGGACCAGTCGTCGAGGTTCGTGGAGTTGATGGTGGCGGACCGCACGCCCATGCGCTCGGCCGCCGCCACCTGATCGCGCATGAGCGCGAGCAGCGGCGACACCACGAGCGTCGGTCCGGCACCGGCATCGCGCAGCAATCGCGTGGCGATGAAGTAGATGGCGGACTTGCCGAAGCCGGTGCGCTGCACGACGAGCGCCCGCTGACGGTGGTCGACGATCGCCTCGATCGCCCGGGCCTGCTCGGGGCGCAGCTGCGCCTCCGGGCCGGCGAGACGCTCGAGCAGCTCATGCGCGGCCTCCGCCGTGGGCCTCACGCAAGGACTCGGGTCGGGGCGGAAAGGTGGGCTCGGGTCGGCCGCACCGCTCGACGCCGCGATGGGGTTGTGGGACGGGTCGGTGGCGAGATCCACGATGGGGTCTCCGTTCGTGTCGGGTGACAGGGTCGTGAGCGCGGTCAATGGCGGTGCCCTGGGCTCCACACCCGGTCTCCTGCGACGCGTGCCGGCGACGGTACGTCTCCTGCCCCGCCGTGTCCATGCTCAGGCCCCGGCCGGTTCCCGGTCGTAGCGGCGGGCGCGCCCGAGAGCGCTCGATCAGCAGCCCCGCGCTGCGCCTTCCTTGGCGCGCGGCTCGGAGCACCCGATCCATCCGTCCGGCGTGCGGGCGATGAGGTGGGCGTGTCCGAACACCGGGCTCCTCCCCGTCTCCTGAAGGGTCGTCAGCCCGAGCTCGTGCGCGGTCGTCTGCCAGAGCGCCGCGCCTTCGTCGTCCGTGGTCAGGGCGAGGTCTCCGGGCTCGATGCGCCCCGTCCCCATCGCGGTCTCCGTCGCAGCCCACAGGTCGAAGCCCCGGTCGCCTTTGCGCTTCAACACCCACCGGGGTCGGCGGAGGACCTGGTCGACGGCGAGGTCGCTGTGCAGCAAACGGCACAGGTGCTGCGCCATGAGATGCGGTTGGCTGTCCCCGCCCATCGTCCCGGTGACGGCGACGAGCTCGCGGCGCTGGTCGGTGACCAGCACAGGCATCAAGGTCGACGGCGGTCGCCGCCCCGCCACGAGCTCGGCCGGGTGCCCGGGCTCGAGCGAGAAGCCGACGCCGCGGTTGTGCAAGAAGATGCCCGTCGCCGGCTCGACGAGGTGCGCCCCGAAGTCCGACGCCTGCGACTGGATCAACGACACCGCCAGGCCCGCACCGTCGCGCGCGCACAGGTAGGTCGTGTCGCCATCGCGCACGTTGACGCGGCCAGCACGCGCCGGCCACCTCTGCGCCGCCGCGACCCAGCCTGCCAGCCGGCCGGGATCCAGCAGCGACGCGCCGCTGGCTCCCTCGTGGAGCAACGTCGGACGCTCCTCGCCGGTGACGACCGCCGCCGCCACGAGGGCGCGCAACCACGCCGGGTCGGCGTCGTCGCGCGGGATGCCGAGCTGCTCCACCACGTGCAGGATCGCCAGCGCGAGGTACCCCTGCGAGCCCGGGGGTGCCGTCCACACCTCGTGCCCGAAGACCTCGAGCCCGAGCGCTTCGTGCCAATCGGCCTGCACGCGCTGCAGGTCCTCTCCGGTGAAGGTGCCGGCGCCGAGGGCGAGCAGACCGGCGCCGAAGGTGCCGCCGTAGAACCCGTCGCGACCATCCGCCACGATGGCCCGCAGCGCGTCGGCGACGCCAGGACGGCGCACGACGTCGCCTTCCTGCAGGCCGGCGTGGATCCCGGCGACCTCCAGGTGGTCCACCAGGAACGCGCCCAGAGCGAGCAGCCAGGATGCGGCGAACCCGTCCTCGGCGGCGCCGATCGCAGGCGCCAGCACCTCGGCGCGTGGCAGGCGCCCGTAGCGATCGAGCAGCGCCATCCAGCCGTCGACGCACCCCGGCACCGGCACGGCGGCGAGATCGCCACGGAACGGCACCAGCTCGTGCCCCGCCGCCCGCAACCCGGCGGCGTCCACGCCGGATCCGGCGCGGCCCGAAGCGTTGAGCACCACCGGCTCGCGTCCAGGTTCGTGGACGATCGCCCAGAGGTCCCCACCCATGCCGCACAGGTGCGGGCTGGTGACGGCGAGCACGGCGTTGGCGGCAACCGCGGCGTCGGCCGCGGTGCCCCCGGCGCGCAGCGCATCGACGCCGGCCTCTGACGCTCGACCATCGACCGAGCAGACGATCCCGCCGTCGTGCGCGACGCGAACGACGTCAGCCACCGTCGCCCGGCCTCGACGTCCGCTCTTCCTCGAGTCCGCCTTCAGCGGATCCGCGCCTGCGCGACAGAAGCTCGGCGGGACGACCCATCACGGCAGGGTACCGCCCGTCATCGCCGCGCCCTTGGGCGGCGGCCGGTCTGCGCGCCACTGTCGGCGACTGCGATCAGCCGTCGATCTCGGCGAGCACCTCGCCGATGATCTTGGTGGCCTGGTGGGCCGGCAGCGGCTCACCGCCCTCGGCCTCGGCCACCTCGGAGGCGAAGTCCTCCACCGCGTGCACACCACCGACGAGCACGTGGCGCAGCGCCTCGGCCGACGCCTCGGGGTCGTCGATCTTCTCGAGCGCGGGGGCGACGTCGTGGTTCGGCGACTCGGCCACCGCATGCACGATCACCATCGCCTCCTCCCGGCCGGTGGCGGTCGACACCGCCGCTTCACGGTCGGGGTTCTGCTCGAGGTCCCACTGCGCCAGCGCTTCGTCGTAGCCGCCCTCACCGGGATGCAGCACACGCGTGGTCGGACCCATCGATGCCGCGGTCGCTTCGGGATCGTTCTCGTCGCCGTGAGCTCGTTCGGGTTCCACTGGGACGACGAGCGTGCCATCGGCGTTGCGGATGATGTCCATCGGGTTCGGCTCCTTCGGTCGCCCGGTGCATGAGCGCTCCCTGGTCCGTACCCGATCGGGAAGCGCACCATCACCGGCTCACCGGCCGGCCAGGACCGCCTTGGCCGCCCGGTGCAGCTCGATGCGCACGTGCCGGGGGTTGGCTCCGGCGATCGCGCTCTGGGCCGCCGCCTGCAACAACCCGCCGAGGAGCCCCGTGACCACGGCGGCGTCGCGACGCGGGGCCCGGGGCCGATGCGCCGCGGCGAGCGCCTCGTCGACCAGCCGCCGCAACGTGCCGTAGAGGCGGGCGTGCCCCTCCCCGATCGCCGCCTGCACCTCCGCGGACACTGCGCCGATCTCGCGGGTGAGGGTCGGAGCGAGATCGTGCTCGGGGTTGTCGACGAAGTCGAGCTGGAAGTCCATCCACTCGATCAACCGCTCCTCCGGTGTCCCGGGGCCATCGATGATGGCGTCGCTCCGCTCGATGACCGGGGCGAGCTCGCGCTCGAACCAGCGCAGCAGGATGTGGTCCTTGTCGGGGAAGTACCGGTAGAGCGAGGGGCGGGCGAGGCCGACGGCCTTGGCGATGTCACCGATCTCGGTGCCGGCGACGCCCTTCTCGGCGAAGAGGCGCGCGGCGGCCTTGAGGATCGCGTCCTCCTGCTGCTGGACGTGCTCCGCGATGTTGGCGGCGTTGATTCGAGGCACGATCCAGTCTCGCTCAGTTCCACCCGGCGCGGCTCACACCGTCACCCGACCGCCGCGCCGACGGCCGCCGACTGCCGGGTGAGGCGACCGTCGTCCATCCGGTACGTCGAGTCGACCCACTCGAGCATGGCGTTGTCGTGGGTGACCATCACGGTCGCGACGGCGTTCTCGTGGGACTCACGAGCGAGCAGCTGGACGATCTCCGTGCCCCGCTCGTGATCGAGCGCCGACGTGGGCTCGTCGACGAGCAGCACGGCCGGACGGGCCATCAGCGCGCGGGCGATGCCGACGCGCTGGCGCTCGCCGCCCGAGAGCTGGTGCGGGCGGCGGTCGGCGCGATGGGCCATGCCGACCGCCTCGAGCAGCTCGAGGGCCCGGTCCCGAGAGCGCTTGGGCCGGGTGCCGTCGATGTGGGTGATCAGCTGCAGCTGCTCGAGCGCCGTCAGTGAGGGGACGAGGTTCGAGGACTGGAAGACGAAGCCGATCTTCTCGCGGCGGACCGCAGTGCGCTCCTTGGCGGAGATCGCGGCGAGGTCGACCCCGCCCACATCGATCCGACCGCTCGTCGGCTGCAGCAGCGCGCCCGTCACGGCGAGCAGGCTGGACTTGCCCGACCCGGAGGGTCCGACCACCGCCGCGAGCTCGCCGTCCTCGACGGTCAGCGCGACATGATCGAGCGCGACGACCTCTTCGTCGCCGTCGCCGAGGGTCAGGCAGACGTCCTGCAGATGGATGCTCATCGGGCACTCCCCAGTGCGATCAGCGGATCGACCTTGGTGATCCGTCGGGTGGACAGGGCCGCTCCGGCCAGGCCGAGCAGGATGACGAACATCCCGGCGAGGCCGACGGCGAGCGGGTCGAACGAGAAGGGGGCGCCGTTCGGGATCGCGAACCCGAACAGCCGCCCGAGGATCACGCCGAGGGTCGTCGCGAGCACCAGCACGATCGCGGCTTGCCCGAGCGCGTCCTTCAACACGTAGGCGTTGGTGGCGCCGAGCGCCTTGATCAAGGCGATCTCACCCTTGCGCTGGATGGTCCAGACGGTGAAGAAGGCACCGACGAGCACCGCGCCGATGAGGTAGAGGAAGCACTTGATCATCGTGAGCGTCCCCGTCTCCTCGGCGTAGCCGGGCGATCCGTTGAACGACGCCGTCTTCGACACCGTGCGGAGGCCGAGGGCCTGGTCGCTCGCCGTGAGGTCCGTCCCCGGCGCCACGTCGGACGCGATGACCGAGGCCAGGCGGTAGACCGAGTCCGGCAGCGGCGCGGCGCTGGTCGGGCCGCCCGGCGGGCCGTAGGTGGCCTCCTGCCACAGCCGCAACGGCGCGTAGACGATCGCGACGTGGCCGTAGTTCGCCTTGTCGGTGATGCCGACCACGGTCATCACGGTGCCGACGCGGTCGAGCACGATCGTGTCCCCCAGCTTCACGCCCTTCTTCGCGAGGGTGCTCGAGATGACGACCCCGTCCGGGCGCGAACCCAGAGGCACCCCCTCGCTGGGCGTCGGTGCGATGAACGAACCGGGCTCGACCCCGAACAGCGAGAGGTCGACGGCGATGCCCTTGGTCGCCGGCTTCCCGTCGGCGACGATCTCGTCGCGGGCTCGGCGGGCCGTGGCCTCGTCGCTGTACGCCTGCCCGTTGAACAGCTTGTTGCCGAGCGGCGCCGAGGCGTTGACGCCGGGAACCTTGGCGAAGGCGTCCCACTGCGCCTGGTCGACGGTGCTGTTGTTCCACTTCACACCGGACTCGGCCCCGAACGAGATGTTGTTGACCGGCAACGAGCGGACGCCGCCGATGTTGTCGTCGACCAGACCCGTCGACAGCCCGGTGAGCAGCACCATGAGGAGCGCCAGCAGGCACACGACAGAACCCATGAGCGCGAACCGGCCCTTCGCGAACCACAGGTCGCGCAGCGCGATGAACATCCGAACCTCCAGATCG
>CAYUOL010000053.1:0-27746 GCA_964446345.1 uncultured Iamiaceae bacterium
CGCTTACGGGTCGCAGCCAACGCTCGCATCATCGTTTCCTTGGCATAGCCGCGATAGGCCTGTGCGGTCTTGTGTCCGGAGAGCGCACGACCCTGGCCGTCCGTCAGTTCGGCTTCCTCAAGCTCGGTCATGCCGCCGTGTCGACAGGCATCAAGCGTGAACAGCTTTGACACGCCGTCGATCTTCTTGCGCATCTGCTGCACCACTTTTTCCATGCCGGGGTAGGACCACACTTTGGCGTGGCCCTTGCGCTCACCCCTTTCGATCCGACGCATGATCATCGGGACGCCAAGCTTGGGCAGATGGCTCAAGACGTCCTCTGCTTCGGCATAAAACTTGACGGTCTCGCCGTCGAGAGTCTCTTCTAGCGGATGCCAGACCAACGCCTTGTTCTTATGGTGCTCGATGCGCACGGCGTGTGGCCAATTCTTGCTGCGATAGTCGGGCCAAGTCAGAAAACCGGCCACCACATTCTCGGGCCGTTGCAGCCACTCAAAGCAGATCACTGCGACGGCCGCGGGTTCAGGCCGGCCTTCCTTAATGCAGCCCCACGCAAATTTATAGACCTCCTCGCGGGTGACCGCGTGCTTCTTGGTCTTGGTGCGGCTCTTGAGGGTGAAGTCGTCCCAGGGGTTCGGGTGTTTCTTATCGAACAGCTCCGGGTGCAGCCGACGCATGATCCGCCAGACCTTGCGACAGAGGCCGACCACTTTCTCGCCCTGCCGCAGCCTGAGTCCGTTCGGCCCGTTGATGATCTTGTCGTAGATCTTGTCAGCGGCCCGTGGCGTGACTTCCATGATCTGCCGTTCGCCGATCCGCCGTCCGCTCTTACCGACGGTATCGCAGATCATCTGCATGATCCGCTCGTAGTCAGGGCGTGACCTTGGAGAGACTTTCTCGGTATAGGCCTTCTCCGTCTTGTATTGCCGGAACAGCCAATCGATTGTGCCATAGCGCGCAATCTTTCCCTGCTCGCCCGGCTCTCCTCTGCGCTGATCGTTCCACTGATCGAACAAGGCATTGAGTGTGGCGGCGCGTCCGCCTTTTCCGTCATCGCCGCATGCGACTCCGTAGCTCGTCCCAAGTGGCTCATTCGCCATCTCGCAGCCGAGCTTGCGGTAATGGGTCGGGATCCGGAAGTAGAACGCGACCGAACCGCCGGCAAGCCGACGCACCTCCACGAAGCGTGGAAGCGGGCGCTCCAACGTCACAAATCCTCGGCGAGGTCGCCCGGCACGATGTCCGGGGCAATAGCTCGGTCCAGATCGTCTCTCAACCACAGCTGACGCCTCCCTTCCTTCACACGTGGTCGAGGATACTCCGTCCCGACTCGTTTGAGAAAGGCTTCGACAGTCGGCTCTCCGCAATAGCCTGCTGCGACTGCAGCTGGCATACGACGTGGCCAAGAACCAGCAGGAATTACGGCAAAACGTGGCATCGCAACCCGTCTAAGAAATCGGCTTCCAGTCGTATGCTGCTGAAGCATCATGCAGATCGCCGCCGACGCCTGAAACCGCGACAGTAGCGAGATCGCGCAAGAAGGTAGTAGATCGTACAAAAGGGATGCGTTGGGCGGAGCGCCGCTGGGAGGGGAGAAGCTCATAAGCTCGGCCCGCGCTTCCGCATCGTTCCGCTTTGGGGGCCAGGTTCGCACCCTGGTGCGCCCACCATAAAAATCAAGACTAGGCCTAAGCTGACGCGAGCGGGCGATCGTCAGGAATCAAGAGCTTTCCATGGCAGGGGCTGCTTGGCTAGCCGCAGCAGGAGTTTGTCGAACCGAGCTTTCCCATGTGCAGCCGGAGCTGCTCGTTGTTGGGAAGCGATGTGGTTACGATCTCGGCGAGTGCTGACGCCTTGGATGTCGCCGATGAGCGGGAATCGTCAATGGGCAGATAGTGACCTGATTTTCGCCTGCCCAGCGCGCTGTCAGTGCGGGATGAACGGTTCAAAACTAGTCGCAATGACCTAAGAAGGGCGCGCGCCGCATACAACCTTCAGCCCGGGTCGTTGTGGAAATCGATGCACTACCACCTGACCGTGTGCTAGTGTAGCGCCAGCCAAACGGAGAAGCGTCATGCACCGGCTTACAGCTTCCATAGCTGTTTTGACGTCCGCGCTGGTCTGCCATGGCCCAGCTCGCGCCGCCGAAGTGATCGTAACTAAAGCCTATGCAGCGTGCAAAGACCCCGCGACCGTCGAAAAGTTTGAGGAATTCGAGCGCAATGATAACGACCAAGGCTATAAGCGCCTCTATTTCGAGACGGGTGCTACCCGCGAATGCATCTTTCTTCGGAGCAATGAAATTTTGTCGGTCGGCGAGACGCGGGGTCGATGGATATGCATAAAGGAATCAGAACGCGCTAGCTGTTACTGGACGGCGCAGGAGGCCGTGCGACCGCGTTAGTGGGCTTTGGCCACGAGGTCTTCAAAATGGACGTCATTTTAGCGTTTATAAGGGCGATCCCTAGCGCAGCCGCAAGTCCTCTGGCGCTAATCGCCTACCTCGCAACCCTCGTCGCTTGGGCCATCATTGCGTATCGCGTGAACCGCTTTCGCGAACTGATGAAGCGCATCGAGCTACTCCCTGAAGGTGACCGGCTCGCCGCGATCAAAGCCGAAATAGGACGCGTAGATGTTCCGCGGGGGCTTACCGGCGAACAATACCTACGGATGCGAATCCACACCTTCATCTTTGTCGGTTTCCTTGCCCTCTGCGGTACCGTTGCGATGGTCGGCATTAAGGCGGCTTACGATGTCTACCAGCAGATGATCCGCGCCGATAACCTGACACGGGAGATTCTCGCTCCTCCCAACTCCGACTACATGAGCGCAATCAATACCTTGTCTAATGGCGCGCAAATAGTGGCCGAAGCGGCGGCCGAGCTACGACCGCCAATGAGCAAGGCCGAACTTGATGACCTTGTTAGCAGGCTCGCGCGGCAGCGCTTGAACGGCGAGCAGATCAGCCAGCAGCTCGCAGATCTCGCCGGAACGGGCCGTCTTAAGCGCGCCAATAGCGTTCTTGCCAGCGCTGCCGCACGGGCCGACGATGCCTACGGCAAGGTCGCTGCTTGCTTTCGGCTAGCGCAATGTCGTCCCGGCTTTGAAGCGGCCATGCTCTGCAAGGCTCTCCATGGCATGAAACGCTCGATTGACGCGATCAATGAGGCCGGCCGGAAAATTCCGGGCGTGAATTACAACATGTCGGGAACCGCACCTATGCTTGGCGGCGGCTCCATGGATGTAGATTTTTCAGCGATTGTGGCTGGCAACGTGGATTACCTCCTGTCCGCTTCGTGCGCCACGTAGCGGCAGACTGCACAGTGCGGGGACGATCTACCGCACGTTCTTTCTGCTTAGGGCGACGCAGGCCGAATATGTCGTCTACGCGTCCAAACGCGGCAACCAAGAGCAGAAGGTAAAGAAAGGGAGATGATTTATCAGCTGCGCCGAGTAATACAAGCTAGGTCGCCGAGCCGTCGAGAAGTATCCGTCGAACGCTTCAAAAATTATTTTCCTTCGATAGCAAAGCCGCAACTTTCGTGAGCTCTTTCTAGCGCGAGATACGCGGTCACGAATCCCGCGGACGCGACATCAATGTACTTATCGCTATCATGCGCTTGTATTGAAACTATCTTAGCCGGTTCGATCTGCGCAATGAGGCTCGGCCGCTTCGGAGTTCGAGGCTGGTCTAGCAGATGTGTCGGTCCGGAGTGCAGCTCAACGCGCTTGCCATCAACCAGCACATGGCCTCGATCGGCAAAGACCGAAATTATCAAGCTATGGAATGGCACATAGGGATTTCCGATGATGAAAGACAGCCTGAGCAGAGCTGCAAAATTTCCGCCGCTGACAGTCGTCCCCTGAATGTGCCAAGCGCCGGTCGCTCCGGGAAGCGGTTTCCTCAGCTCCTCAGATACACATTGATGAATAAGCTTCGAAACCTGCTCGCCAATTGCGGTTGAGCATGACAAATCTCGCGGGGAGCAAACTTCTAGAACTCTCTCTACAAAACACTGCGCTACCTTGTCGCGACTTCGGCAGTCCTTGTAGATTATTTCGGCCGAGCCGTCGGCAAATGCTGACGATGTCCAGAGCGCAGACAGGCAGATCAACAGGAGTTGTTTCATCGATTTTCGAGGGCTCCCCTCTCGACGTGTAAACAATTCCGATGTGCCGGCCACGCGCTCAGCTTGACAGAATAAACCGAAAGTTGCAACACTGTGACGTCCACTGCGGTGGCAGGTATATTATGAGGATTGTAGCGAGCGCTCTTGCCAACTGCGTTTTATTTGTTGGCTTACTTTTTTTCATGCTTCCTTCGTTAACGCGGGCCGAAAGCCCCCGCGATTGCACGCTCCCTAATGCTGAAGAGCCTGCCGTCCCGCAGACCCTGCGCGTTGCTCTTTATCCTTATACACCTGATCGGCTTGCTCTTTTTCACAAGATTGAATCGCTCTTCGAGTGTGAAAACCCTGGTGTAAACGTTGTGCTCGTTTCGTCGAGTAACGCGACTGACAAATATTACAATGATGACCCCACCAAGCAGGAAGGATTTCTCTACGTCGATGCAGATATCTATGAAATAGATACCATTCTGCTTTCGGATTTTATTGCCCGAGGCAAGATCGCGGCCATAGAGTTGCCGTTCAACGATTTCCTGCGTGAAAGTATAGAGGCGGTCACACGTAACGGTCAGACCTTTGCCGTGCCTCATTGGATGTGCGGCAACTTTCTGTTCTACCGCAAAACGGATACTGAACTAGCAGAGGTCAAGACATGGGGCGAACTCAGGACGTTATTGCACCGCCGCGGTCAATCTCTTTTTGTGGATCTAAAAGGCAAATCGACAATTGGTGAATGGTATTTCACCTCGCTTGTCTCGATTGTCGGAGTGGATGGTGCCCAAAGGCATATCGTGGAAGGTGAACCTATCAACGCTGATGCGGTTGATCGTCTACAGGATATGCTCGCCATGTGTCCCATTGGCTACTGCCGAAGCGACAAGCTGCATGACAAGGTAGGATTCTACGCGCGGGCATTCGTACGGGGGCAGGCCTCTGCATTCGTTGGCTATTCTGAGTCTATTCACTATGGATTGCGTGAGTTCGTGGACGATTGCCTCTCTTCCTCAGGGTGTGTCCCAGAAGATGAAATTGCCGTGCGCGCGTTGCCGAGCTTTCGCGTTTCTGCCCCGGAGGCCGGTGTTGGTTGGGTCGATGCCTTGGCAATCGACGCAAGATTGTCTGGATTGAAGAAAGAGTTGGCACTGAAGTTTATTCGGCGTCTTGTTTCACAGGACGTGTACTTGTCCATTCTCACCCCTGAATGGCCTTATCCATCGCGGTATTTGTTGCCTGCTCGCGGCGGTTTCCAAGTTCCTGACGCTCCGTTGTATCCGGCGTTCATTGCTGCCCATGCAGGACGAAAGACCGGGTCCTTACCCGAACTGAATAAGAAACTTCGCTCACTTGCAAACAGATTGGATTGCCAGCTCCCCATAGATCGGGATGATGAGGAGGCGAAGGAGAAATGCCGCCTGAAATAGCACAGTAAAGGAGTATCAGGGTTTGGATGGAGCGCTGCGCGGGGCTTGAACCTGCAACCAGACCGTTATGAGCGGCAGACTATCGATCGCCTTCGTTGATTTTGCTGCATTTTCGTTTGAGTTCGATCGCGTTCGTTACGCTTTGATGAGGTCGTTTCTGGTGCGAAACTGGTGCGGCCGACGACAAGCCCCTCGCTGTCAGTGTGGCCGGGCCCGCACAAGTTTTGTGCGAATCGCGATCCATCGACCCAGCGGCCTAGTCAAAGCTGGCTAGTAAGGTAGTGATCGATGTGATCTTTCGACCACCACCGCCTCATGGCTTGCACCCGGATCTGACACGATCTTTAGAGGGAACTGGCCAACAGGTCGAGCGGACTCGATCGAAACATTTCCACCTGCTTTTGCGACCAATCCCTTCAGCCGATCGAACTCGCCGCACCAAATCGTTTCCATGTCCCGGTCACGGTTGGCATCACGAGGTTCGGCCGAACTGCCAATGCCCACGGCCCTAACCTGGAGAAGATCCGATTTCGATCCGCCCGAAAGCTCCACTCCATAGCCAGGATTGGCTGCTTTACGCAGAACGATCTTACCGTTCTGTACCCAAGCGGTCGCCATTCCCTCGGACACCTCGTACCCTAGGCTGGCGAGTCCCTCGAGCACAGCACGCCTGCGCTCTTCGGCCGCCATCGCCTTGAATTCTTCCTCAATGAGAAAGTCGGCTCGCTTGACGAGTTCTTGCTCGTCACTGGCCGAAGGTATCGCAAGCGCACTATCGATTTCGGCCAGCAGCGATGCCGCCTCCGGTGACTTCATCTCCGAGAGTTCAGCGCGTCGCTCGCGAAGCTGGTTCACCAGTCGTGTACGGGCTCGGCCATCCTTGACGGCCGTAGCCAGGTCCAACAGAAGACTATCCGCGATTAGCGATCTTCTCGCCGGTGGCTCTGCTTCCAGAGCCGCAACGTGGGCCGAAAATGGGCCGGAATCGATCCCAAGCCCGCGCAGCTCGCCGAGAAGGGCATCGACGCGCGCCAAGGCCGGATCCTCCATCTCCCGCGGTTGTCGGAAGAGCCACTCTTGCAACGTTTCGCGGCGCTCCCCAGCGCTGAGCTTGGCGGCAAGCTGCCGTTGCCGATCTGTCGTGGCATCTGGTGCCTCCTGAGAAGGAAGCAACATCAGCGCCTTGGCCATGGCCGCTTCCAGGCGCTCTGAAGATGCGGTCGATCCACTGAGCTCGCTTCGGATATCGGCGGGTATATCGACTTTCAGAACATGCAATCTATGCAGCAACGCCTCGGCTGCGGTTTTGGAACGTCTTAAATCGCGCTTCGAGCGGGCCACGATTTCGGCGGCCCTTTCGACCCGGCGTTCGGAGTCCGCTTGGAGGAAGGCGATCTCGCCCGCGACTTGTTTCTGTAATTCGACGAAGCGGTCGGCGTCGAGCAAGCGACGAAGCTCGTCCCGTCGCGCTGTGACCTTTTCGATGTCCTGCTGCTCGATCGTCCCATTGCGTCTACCGGCGGAAGCCCAGGTTTCTATCGCGGCGTCGAGCCGGGCGAGACTGCGACGACAGATGGCGATGATTTCGGCGCGGGTAACGATCCTGAATGCTTTGGGTCCGCTCATTGCAATTCTCCCCCACGGAGCGCGTTTTCTACGGCATTCTTGAGCCGCAGTCGTTCAGCGTCTCCGGCGTGAGTCCAAGCATACGACGAAACCCGGTGCACGTAAGGGACGGCTCTTCCCAACACCTTGGGACGCCAGATCTCGCGGGCGCGAGCCCTCTCCAGCAATCGATGGCGTGGTGCATCGCATTCCACGCCTATCGCGTAGAGACCGGTCCGGGGATCGGTCACCGCAAAATCGATGCTGAATGCGCCGCCGTCGCGGGCCCTGCTGGGCTTCCAGCCATTCGCCTCCAGGAAGGCTTCGACGGATTTGGTGAAACCGTCGTCCTCGTGATTGCCCTCTTCGTGATGGGCATGCTGTTCAGTCACCATCCTCTCCAAGAGAGTCTTGCCCGACTGTCCTAAGCCATCGGAGACGGTCCTGGCATATTCGAGGTAGCCTTGCAGATAGTCGCGTGGAACCCTGGGACCGCTCCGTCTCGTCAATAAATCCGATATCTCTGATATCGGCATGGACGTGACGATGACCACCTTCTCTCGGGCACGCGTTACAGCGACGTTTAGGCGCCGTTCGCCGCCTGCGTGCCCCAGCGCGCCGAAGCTCTTGCGGAAAGTGCCATGCTCGTTGCGACCGAATGTCGTCGAGAAGACGATGACGTCACGCTCGTCGCCTTGCACGTTCTCCACGTTCTTGACGAAGAAGCCCATATCCTCGCCATTCTCGGTACGCTCGCGCTCGCGCATCAATGCGTCGCGAAATGCCTCATCGTTCTCGGCACGATCTTCCAAAGCATCTTCGATGGCATCGGCCTGCTTGCGGTTGAACGTAACGACCCCGATCGATGGAGGTGAAGGATCATCCCAAAGCTCGGAGAGGTATTCCACGACATCGGCCGCTTCCTTCTGGTTCGTCTGGCTCTTGTACGTGCCCTCCGAACGGACCACTTCGATGGGCTTGAGCTTTCGAATGGTTTCTTCGGGATGGCGTACGGGGACGCTGAGGCCATTGGCGTAGAACGATGCGTTCGAGAAGGAAATGAGCTCCCGATACTTCGATCGGTAATGAACCTGCAGAGTACGGGTCCGGAGCACCGAACGGGCAAGCTGAAGAAGGTCGGGACAATCCTTAATCTCACGTCGATTCCAGGTCTCGGCGAACGCCTCGCGCTCCTCTTCTGTCGCCCCTTCTTCGGGTTCTTCACCGTCGAAGATCGCCGCTTCGTCGTTTTCGACCTTGCTCGCGAAGAAGGAGGTTGGTGGCATCTGCTTTTCGTCGCCGCTGACGACGACAAGCTTGCTCCGGAACAGGGATGGCAGGGCATATTCCACCGGCATCTGTGAAGCCTCGTCGAAAATGACGGTATCGAAGAGCCCGGCTCGAGGTTGCAGCACGCGGCTGGCGACGTCCGGCGTCATCAGCCAGACCGGGCGGAGAGCGAGGAGACCGAGCGGAACGGAGCGATCGATGAATTCGCGCAATCGCAGTGCTCTCGGGCCGCGCAGTCTTGTGATCGCATCCCATTCGGATGTCGGACGCACTTTTCCGGCATCTATACCTTGGACGAGAAGCTCTCTGTTGTAGTGCCGGATCTGCGTGTCGGCTTCCGCCAGTGACTTTACCTTCGTCTCGACCTCATTGCCGTCGAACAGTACGTCTGGATTTTGGGATTCCATGGAAGCTTTCCATTCCAGACGAGCCTCGCGCCCTATAGTGGCGCGAATACAGGAATCTAGGTCGTCAGACGGTAATTTCGACAACTCGGATTCCCTGGACCTGAGAATGGTGAAGATGGCACGCTCCTTGTCGTCGAGGCGCGCGGATCGAAGCCGGAATTCCTGGTAGTTGGTGAGCATCGGTAAGGCCTGCACGATCTGGGCAACGGCGCTCGCGTTCGAGCGTCCATTCTCTATCGCCGAGCGTCTCGATCCGAGCCAGAGTTCGTCGAAGTAGGTCCTGAGCCGGTTCAGCGAGGCGCGGCTTTCCTCTCTCGCCTCATGCCTTCGGAGCGCTCGATCGCCTCGTTCAAAGAATGAGGCGAGTTCTTCGATTCTTCCGGTCGCGACGGCTCTTTCGAGATCGGCCAGGCTCGGACACCGATCGATGAGCGAATTGTGACCGCTTAGTCCGGCGAGAAACGAATGAATGCTTTCGGCGAAATCGGCGAGCTTTCCAGGCGACACATCAAGATTGGGGGCTCGGCCGAAAAGGATCATAAAGTATTCCGCCAGTTCGCGTCTCGGTCCGCGCACGGCCAGCTCAAGCTCGGCCGCGTAATAAAGCGAGCTGACTCCATGGATATCTTGCGGGAGCTGCAATGATGAAAGGAAGCCTTGCACACGGCGCTTTCGCATCCAATGTAGCGGGTTCATCCATCGTAGGCCGCTTCCCGGCGAACGAACTCGGTCCGCGAGTTCCGCGATGGACCGCAACTCTTCCCCGTTCAAACCGACGAGCTTTGAGGAAAAGTTCGGTTTGTAGGATGGACCGTCGAGCGACGAGAATATCTCTTTGATCTGTAGTAACCCGTCGAGCACGTGCATAGCTTGCGAAGCCCCGCCATCCGCGCTCCGGAACAGCGGACGCAATCGAGCGAGATTCGAGCATACAGAAGCGCTAATAAAGCGCAGATCGTCCGCTTCGATGAGCCACGTCTGCAAGGCCATCGAATCCGATATTTTCAGGCAATCCGATGTCTCCACATCGGTCGCTTCGCGCCGTGCGTCCACCTCCAAAAACCCTTGCAGATGCAAGGCGAGGGCGGCTGCCGTTCCGCGATCGGGGTTGAACGGCTTGAGAGCGGAAAGGGGATTGTCCTCGAATTTGGCCGGCAGCCAGAATTTCGCCAATGGGCCGCAATTCTCTTCGATGCTCACGACGTCTGTGGGATGCAGATCCGAAAGTAAAGGTCGGAGTTCAGGAACATCGATGGGCTTCGGACTGCCTTCTTCGAGTTCCAATAGCTCGCCCAGTAGCGCCCGATATGACAATCCCGTCCGATCGTCCACGGAGTGAAGCGCAGTTTGGCGGCGATCCAGCTCTGCCTCCAGCGTCTCGATGCGCACCGCCAGTCGCTCGCGTTCTCGCTTCCAGGCCGGGGTCCTTCCGGGAGGCAGGTTGTGCAATGCTTGCACCTGCGAACGGACCGCACTGACGGTCGGCTCGCGATCGCGATTGACGTCGGTGATCATGACGAAGCGATCCGCCAGACGTTCCTTCTCTAAACGCTTCCGCACGACTTCGAGCGCGGCTTGCTTCTGGCAAACGACGAGGAGTGATTTTCCTGTGCCGATGGCGTCCGCCACCATATTGACAATCGTCTGGCTCTTGCCCGTGCCGGGCGGTCCTTCGATCACCAACCCCGGAGCCTGACGCGCTTCGATCACGGCCGCCTCCTGTGAAGGATCGCTGTCGGCAGTGAAGTATCGGTCGACCTCCTTCACTTGCGGCGATGAAGGCGTCACCTGCTGTTCGTTCAGACGCAGTGCGGCCTCGAGCGCCGTCGCCGTCGGCGGTGACCCTCGGAGCGTCTCGAGGTCTTTCATTACCGCTTGCCCCATGAACGCCAGATGGAAGAGCACGGCCGCCGGCACGAGCTGGCGCTCTTGCGAGCCCACTGTGACGTCCTTGCCAGGAAGAGCTACCAGTTCATTGCCGGCTGGCTGGGCCAACCGGCTAAAGGCATCCATTACCGCCTGGACGGACACGCTTGCATGGGTAAGAAGCTCGTTCGCCGCTTCCTGCCATCGTCTTGCTTCTGGGATACCTACAATACCTTCGAGGGCGGGATTGATGACGACGTGTTCGATCTCTGTATCGGGATTTCTTTCGCGTCCAAATCCCAGAGTGATGTGACCGCGGTTTCCCACTTCGGGATTGACGCGCATCGGCCACAGCAGCACCGGCGCGATCCGCGGTCTCGCGGTCGGCCGGCTATCGCGCATGATGAGAAATGGAAATCCCATATACAGGCCATCGATGCCGGTGTCGCGTTTGTAGAGCAACGCGTGAGAGTGCAGCGACCGCAACCTTCGCTCCAAGCCGTCGTCGTCGGCGAAGGCTGCGGGATCGACATTCACAATGCGGTTCGTCCGACCGAGCAGTTGATCGAGAATTTGCGCCGCCGGTACCCTGGAGGTGTCGAGTTCGGTGAGATCGATCCGGGCCGATTTGCCGATGAGCATCCGCGTCAGTGGTCCCCGTAGGACCCCACCCGATATGCGCTTGGCGAAGAAATCCAGGATCGTGGATACGTAGCCTTGCTTTGGAAGCGGTCTCCACCTTTCAGCCGGCACGGAGAGGAGGGCGAGAGCGCGCCCTATGGACATCCGCCTGTCGAGGCGAAACTGATCCGCCCATTCGTCGGCTTCCTTGATGCCGCATCTTGCAAAGTTCCGAATACGCTCGTCGATCGTCTCGTAGATTTCGCGACGCGGACGGGCGAGAAGAGCTGTAGCTTTCTCGGGCGAAAAATCGCCAAGTCCCGCGGTCGACGCTTCCTTTGTCGCTTCTTCGATAACCTCGGCGACGGAGCGGAACTGGTTCGACATCGCGCTGAGCAGGATGACCAGGTCTTCTTCGGCCGAAAGGCGGCGTTCGGTCAGCGCAGCTACGCCGGCATGGTCCGTGTCAGGAAAAAGCCTTCGCTTTTCCTCCCAGAGAGCGACTAGGCGGGCCATCGACGTCGACAGAAGGTGGACGCGCAGGGCATCCTCGTCGACCGCGATTTCCAGTTGGTCGAGTCGCTTTCGAACTGTGTCCGACCGGACCTTGAGACGCCAGAGCCAGTCGTCCGGATCGATCTTCCGAAGCAGGTCGGGTGCCGGACCGGTGATCAGGCTATAACCGTCGGTCGGATGATCGAGCAGCCAACCCGGCGTGACGATATTGCCTCTGACGATCAGGGGCATCGAAGCATTAAGCGTCTTCAGGGAGATGGAGAGCTTCAAGTCCTCCTGAAGATCCTCGGCTCGCAGGATTTGCCGCAGGCCCGCCGACATTGCCGGTTCGAAGCCGGCCTCGGAAGCCCAACTCGCGACTGCGCCTCTGAGAACAAGAGCTTTGGCCTGCTCCCAATTCGCCGCTTCCGCCGCCGCCAAAGCGAACATGTTTGCAGAGCGATATTGCTTATCACCTAGCGAGATCGAAATGCGGCCCTCGGTAACGCCTGGCGTTTCGGCTGCGGGAGCGGATACCGTCTCACCCTGCAGCCACGCCTGAACTTCCGTCCACTGCCACCGCTGGCGTCTGTCACGTGCCAGAAGGCCGCGCAGCAAGGTGTCGATCCGTTCGTCCAGGTTTTCAGGAAGGTGTACGCCGTTGGTGAGAACGTGGATCAGAAAGGCCTGTTCGTTGACACCTTCGAAACACGCGCCTTGGGTGATCTTTTCCAGCAAGATCATTCCCACGCTCCACCAGTCGGAAGCCGGAGCGACGCCACCGGCGATCGCTTCCGGAGCCATGTAACGGGTGGTCTCGAGAGGGGACACGATGTCCAGATCGAACTCGGAAAGTCGTGCGGATCCAAACCCTCCGATGACGAGGTCCAGCGGGTCCCTCGAGCGCATGAAGATGACCGAAGGCCGCAGATCCCTGTGCCGCAATCCGGCTTCGGCGAGTGCATGAACGGCCTGCGCGAGCTCGCCGACCAGCTTCCTTATTGCCGCCTGATCGACAGGATCGATGGCGAAATCCGCCAACGTGCCGCCGCTGAATTCCTCCGCGACGTCGTAGGCACGGTCTTGCCAACGACCGGTGGCGAAGAGCTCGGAAACGTGATCTCGGGGGAGCTTCGAGAGCAGATCGTAGATCGCTTGATCCGGCTCCGAGCCGGGTGCGTAAAGTGTGAGTATTCCACGCCGTCCGTCGGAGTCGCGCGTGGCGACGAAGCGCTCGCGGACGACGCTCGATGAGACGATCCGGTCCTGTAGACGCCAACCGTCTACTATTGTTTCGGCCTCCGGCTCGGGCTCGGGCCCAGGCTCGGTGTCGATCGGTGAGGGTGTCTCGCCCGGTTCGATGATCGGCTCGCCACACACGCTGCAGATGAGATCCCCGGGAGATCCCTGATGACCGTTCCGGCATGTCGGCTGGCTCGGAGCAACCTCTGGAGGATTCGGCCTCGGTCCGGGTGCTCCAGGCGACGTTATATCGACCGCCGACAGGTCCCAGCCACAGTTTTGGCCATTCAACGTGCCTTCACAGAAGATTTCAGTGACAGGCCGTTCGGTATTGCAGTTCGGGCAAAGTCTGATCATCAGCAAAATTCTAGTGAGATGGGAATCGCTTATCTTCCGAAATTCCAAGTGTCGACCCGCCGTCTTCGAGGATATTTCGCAGGCGCCGGAAATCGCCGCGAGCGGGAATGCCCGCAAGCCAGACATCTCCGTTTTCGTCGAACATCACGTCGAAGCTGCGATCGCTTTCGTCGATAGTGCGGTCGAAGCTCTCGAACCGAGCCCGACCCAAAGGGGTCATCATGTGCAGTTGCTGATTGTCGCTGCCGCGAAGCGCCAGAGTTTGCCTCTCATCGATATCGAATGGCTCGGTGACGATCGCGTCGATCAGAGGCGGCCGGGAAGAGATCGCTTCGGAGATTGTGATCCAAGGATAGCCGGTAAAGACGAGGATGTCCGCCGCCGTTAGAGCTCGGAGCCGCGCCAGAAGCTCGAACAAAGCCTCGCGCTGGTCGAAAGGTTCCCCGCCTGAGACCGTGATTCCGTCTGCCGTCGAAAGCCAAGGTGAAATAGCGTCGACGACCTCAGCTATAGTCGTCGTCCCTCGCCCGTGTGTCCACGTATCCATGGAGATGCATCCCGGGCAGCGGATCGAACAGCCTTGAAACCATATCCCGATCCTTCGGCCGGGTCCCAAAGTCGTGACGGGGAAATGGATGCGGGACAGATTGACTGTCGTGGTCATGGAGAGTGCTCGCTCACGAGGTCGATCGTCGTCGATGCACCGGGGCGGACCCCTTCGATCCTGTATCTGCGTCCAGCTTCTGCTCCGCTGTCGAAAAGGCCCCGCGATAGCGGGTTGATGAGGTGAGATTCGACCTGATTGCGGATGCCTCGGCCGCCGTTCGAAAGGTCCGCCAAGCACAATCCTCGAAGTCCTTCGCGGGCGCCTTCTGTCAGTGTCACGTCATAGCCTAGCGATTTGACGTCGCTGAGCAGGTTGTTGACCATATGATCGAAGATCTCGTTGGCGACGTCGGGCCGGATGAAGTCGAAGACGATGACGTTCTCTCCGATGCGGTTCAGTATCTCAGGCCGATTGAGGACCTGCTTGAAGTGCTTTTCGATCTCGCTTCGGACTTTTCTCCTTACCCCTTCGAACGTCTCTTCGGGCGTCACGTTGGCGATCCTTTCGCCCGACGGCCCCGGCACGTAGATGCCCAAGTTCGACGTGAAGACAATGAAGGCTTCCGAGAAATAGACGCGATCGCCTCTTCCGGAGGTGAGAACGCCGTCGTCGAGAACCTGCAGGAATTTGTCCAGAATTCTCGGGTGAGCCTTCTCGATTTCGTCGAATAGGACGACGCTGAACGGCTTCTCGCGGATCGCGTTTGTGAGCTCGCCGCCGACGTCGTAACCGATGTAGCCGGGAGGAGCGCCGATGAGCCGCTGATCCGAATGCTCGGCGCTGAACTCCGACATGTCGAATCGGATATAGGCGCTCTCGTCACCGAACAGCAGACTTGTGATTGTCTTCGCGAGTTCCGTCTTGCCGACCCCAGTCGGCCCCGCGAGAAAGACGACACCTCTTGGTCGACCGCCTCTAGGGGATTGACCGATCCCGGTAACCGCGCGCTTGACGATGTCCAGCATATGGGTGACGGCATGCGACTGTCCCTTGACGCGCCCTCTCACAAATTCTTCACCCGAGCTGATCTTGTCGCGACTGATCTTACGCCAAGGATCCTCGGTCACACCGACCTTGAACCGTCGAACCGCATCTGCAATCCGATCAAACTGGACTCCTTCGCTGCGGGCGAGCTGCGCGACCGCGCTTAGATCTAACAGCAGAAGGCCTTCCGTCTCGTCCACGAATGCTTGGGTGCACTTGTCCAGTTCGCACTGCTCCGCCTTCTGCGCGCCTGGTAAGCCGCGCACCAGGGAGCGGATCATGCTTCTTCTCGCCACGTGATCCGGGCGTCCGATGGGTATGTGTCGTATCCTCGGGTTTCCGACCAGGAACCAGTCGGGCAGATCCCCCTCCTTGTCGACGATCCAGACGATCGTGTTGAAGTAGGGGAGGCGTCTTTCGCCGGCCGGCCGCGCGCGTGCCGAATGCGAGAGGATTAGAGCCCGAGAGAAAAGCTGGTGTTCGGCCGGCGACAGCGCCTCGTTTCGCGCGACCAGCCTCGACGCGAAATCGACGATGAGCGCCACCGGCAACCCTTCCGCGCCGACATGCCTTTCGAGGGTGGCCGATAAGAGGTCAATGCCGCCGGCGGCCGCTCCGTTGGTCGGCGTCAGACCCAACTGCGTCAGGAAGCTTCCGTCGGCCGGTTCGATCCCTCTAAATCCGTTCAGAAGGTCGAAGCTTGCGATACGCGCATAGCCAGCTTCCTTCAAGCGGTCCGGCAGGACCCTGGATAGTGGCGTTGCCGTCACCTCGCCTGGAGCAATCTCGTGCATCTGAAGGTCCCGGGTATTGCCCGAGAGGACGAATTGGCTACGGAGGGGCAGAAAACGCAGCAAATCGCGGAGCCATCTGGCTCTTTCCACCGAACTATCGCGCACCGACCAAGCCCCCTTGTACTCGTTCCGCGCGACTATAAGCTATCTTACTCGCCTTTTTCGAGTGCATTTCCTAGGAGTTCCTAGGGAATTGGGATTAAGGCGACTCGGAAAGGACGAGAAGGGCGGCTTAGCCGACACAAGTGGGCGCATGCAGAGCATCGGGGGAAGCATCAAGCTGAGCGCCTGCGATCTGGTCGGCCACCTGAACTGCCGGTATCTGACGGAACTTGATCTGAAGGTGGCCAATGGCCAGCTGCAGAAACCGAAGGTGTGGGACCCGGTGCTTGCGACGCTCGCCGAGCGCGGCGCGCTGCATGAACGAAGCTACGTTGACCATCTCAAGGGCGGCGGCTTAAGCGTAACGGTCGTGGACGGCGTCGGAGTAGACGGTGTTGCTGTGGCCGCGACCATATCAGCCATGGAGCGCGGTGATGCCGTCATCGTGCAGGGGGCTCTCGAGGCGGGAAGATGGAATGGACGTGCGGACGTCTTGCGTCGGGTCGATACGCCGAGCCGCTTCGGCGGTTGGTCGTATGAGGTGACCGACACGAAGCTCGCGCGGGAAACCAAAGGAAATACGGTCCTTCAGATTTGCCTTTACTCCGACCTGCTCGCGGAAATGCAAGCCACGCGACCGGCCATGGCCTACGTCGTCACGCCGGCAGCCGACTTCGTTCCGGTTGAGTACAGGATCGCAGACTATTCAGCCTATTATCGGCACGTCAGGAATAGTCTCGAGCGTTCCGTCGCTTCTCCGAGCACGGCCTATGCATATCCCGAACCCGTCGAGCACTGCGACATCTGCAGGTGGCGCCGGCACTGCGACGAAAGGAGACGAGCTGACGATCATATGTCGCTCGTCGCGGGAATAAGTAAATTGCAGATCGGAGAGCTCGAGCGGCACGGCGTGACGACTATGGCGGCGCTTGCCGAGTTGCCGTTGCCATTGCAGTGGCGGCCGGATCGCGGTGCTGCTCGCAGTTACGAAAACGTTCGCGAACAGGCGAGGATACAGGTCGAAGGCCGGACCCAGGGCGCAGTGCTCTACGAAGCACTCCCGCCGAAGCCGGGCTTCGGGCTCTCAAGACTTCCCGAACCCTGTCCCGGCGATATCTTTTTTGACTTCGAGGGTGATCCTTTCGTCGGAGAAGGAGGGTTGGAGTTTCTGTTCGGATACCTCTTCAATGGCGATGACGACTTACCTCGATACGTCGGTGACTGGGCATCCGCGCGACACGAAGAAAGGGTCGCGTTCGAGCGCTTCATCGACTTCGTCACAGAGCGACGCAAAATCTTTCCCGACCTTCATATCTATCACTTCGCTCCTTATGAGCCGGCCGCGTTGAAGCGATTGATGGGCCGATACGCGACGCGGGAAAGGGAACTGGACGATCTTCTTCGCTCGGAGGTCTTCGTTGACCTCTATTCGGTCGTACGCCACGCCATCCGCGCGAGCGTGGAGAGTTATTCGATCAAGAAGCTGGAGCCGCTCTATTCGTTCGCACGAAGCGTACCGTTGGAGGAGGTCGCGGCCGTGCTCGCCAGAACGCAGGCGCGGTTGGAAACGGCCGATGACGCCCACGTTCCAACGGAGCACAAAGAGGCGATCAAAGGCTACAATCGCGATGACTGCACCTCTACGGAGGCTCTCCGGAACTGGCTGGAATCCTTGCGGACCGAGCTCCTCGCGGTAGGCGAGACCATCGAACGGCCGGTACCCAAAGAGGCCGAGATCAGTCCCAAGCGTGATGCTTGGTTGGCAAGAGTGCAAGCCGTGGCCTCGCGGTTGCTCGACGGCATACCCGACGACGTAACTCAACGAAGCAAGGAGCAGCACTCAAGGTGGTTGCTCGCGTTCATGCTCGATTGGCACGGCCGCGAGGGTAAGGCCGTCTGGTGGGAATACTTCAGACTCCGCGACCTTTCGGCCGAAGATCTTGTTCATGAACGAGCAGGCATCGGCGGTTTGAAATTCGTCCGAAACGTCGGAGGGACCGCCAAAGCGCCCATCCATCGCTACGAGTTTGTGCAGCAGGACACTGACGTGCGTGCGGAAAGCAAGCTGCGGAGCGTCGGCGGAGACCACTTCGGAGAAGTGGACGCTATCGCAAGAGGACCGGACGGTCGACATAAAGAAGCGGGGCGATACCGCCGATTTGCACCCCGAAGCCGTTTTCGCCCACAAATCGTTCGACCATCCAGAGCAGGCGGGTTCTCTTCTTCGCCTCGGAGAATACGTCGCGGAGAACGGCATGGAGGGGCCGGGCAAATATCGCGCTGCGCGCGATCTGCTGCTGGGGTTGGCCCCTCGCTTGCGAGGACAGGCGCTGCTGCGGCCGGGGGAGACGACTCTGGCCGCTGCCGAGCGTATCGGCGTCTCCCTGGATGAGAGTGTCGTTCCGATTCAAGGCCCGCCGGGAGCCGGAAAAACATATACGGCCGCACGTATGATCCTTAGCCTGGTTCGCGAGGGAAAGCGGGTCGGAATAACTGCAAATAGTCACAAGGTCATCCGCAACCTCTTGACTGAGGTCATTTCCGCTGCCGCGGCCGCAGATTTGTGCCTCCAATGCGTTCACAAGATTTCCGAAAAGGAAACCAGCAGTCTTCCTTCCCTGCGATTGACGAAAAGCAACGAGGAAGCTCTGGATCTTCTTCGCGCGACATGCGCGGTCGGCGGTGGGACCTCGTTCTTTTGGTCGCGGGCAGACGCGAACCTCAGCGTAGATGTGCTTTTCATCGACGAGGCGGCCCAGATGTCGTTGGCGGATGTTCTTGCCGTGTCGCAGGCTGCCAAGAGCGTCGTGCTTCTTGGAGACCCGCGTCAGCTCGAGCAGCCGATTCAGGGATGCCACCCTGATGGGGTTGCAGTCTCGGCGCTCGATCATATCCTCGGAGCACGCGCGACCGTTCCCCCCGAGCGCGGGCTGTTCCTGGCGGAGACCTGGCGGCTGCATCCGGATATCTGCGTCTTCAACTCTGAGCTGTTCTACGAGGGACGACTCCGATCGCACGCAGGACTTGAAAAGCAAGAAATCAGGTCGACGGGTAGGCTTGGCGGAGCCGGGCTCAGATATCTGCCAATCGAGCACACCGGTAATCAGAACTCCGCAAAGGAGGAAGCCGAGGCGATTCGACACCTCGTTTCAAGCATTCTAGATGCCGGCAGCACTTGGATCGATCGGCAGGGCGTAGAGAAATCGATTGGACTTGAGGATATTCTGATCGTCGCCCCCTACAACGCTCAGGTATTCGAGCTCCAGGAGCGCATTCCTGGTGCACGCATTGGGACCGTGGATAAATTCCAGGGGCAAGAGGCGCCTATCGTCATCTACTCAATGACGACCTCAAGCCATTCCGACGCCCCGCGTGGCATGGAATTCCTTTACAGCGCGAACCGCCTGAACGTCGCCACTTCTCGAGCAAAGTGCATTTGCTTCATCGTCGCGTCCCCTCGACTTTTCGAAGCGGAGTGTCGCACGCCAAGGCAGATGCAGCTCGCCAATGCGTTCTGCAGATACCTTGAGATCGCGATCGAGTTAAGAGCTCTTTGAAGCGTAGCGCATTGTGAAATAGCGGACGGCACCAAGATGGCGCTATGCTGACGCTCGCCTTTGTTGCTGGAAAAGCTTGCGCGGTCCGTTTTGTCCACTCTCATTCAGAACGGAACGTTGAACCGTCGATGCCACCAGGCCGACGGAGCCCGATCCGGATCTGCAACCAGACCGTTTTGAGCTACAGGATATCGACTAGTTCCATTGATTTTGCTGCGTTTCCGTTCGAGATAGAGCGGCTCCGTTGTGCGCCTGACCGCGATAGATGGTCGTTGGAGTTTCGCCAACGAAGACCGGAGCTGCGGTTGATGTCTTGAGCCTGAGGAGTTCAACCTCCGAACAATTTCCGTATCGCGCGCAATATCCAATCCCAGATCTTCGCAAAAGTACCCAACTGAGACTTCTCGGCATAATAAGCTTGCCGCTGCTGCTCCTCAGCGCGACGGCCAGCTAGGATCTGCGCGTCCGCCCAGGCGCCCGCCCAGTTAATCTGGCCGTGGCTGATGATGTAGTGGGATCGGCAGGGGAGCTGCCAATTCCCGATCGACGGCCAGAGCGACGGCAGGTCGCCGTTTTCCGAGAGCGACCATTCCACGGGACCAAGAGGGGTTACCACCTTGTTGCCGCAGCCACAGGCGCACAGATGCGCGGCCACGGAATATCGCTCCGTCACATAGAGAATGCCGGGGGAGAGCTGCTTAGGGATGTACTGGACCCGCTCAAGCTTGATGGTGTTCACGGCCCCTCCTGGCGGAACAGCTTGATCTCGGCGGTGTCGAAAAGCATGTGAAAGGGCGCCTGCTTGTCGAGATAGAATCCCCGCAGCTGCTTGTAGCGCATGACCGCCAGGAAGGCGTTCATGGCATTCAGCTCGGAAATCTGGACCTGGGCGCGGTATTCATCATCAGGATGGTCCGCCAGCTCGGCGAGCTGCATGTCGCGGACTTGCGCCGCCTTGTCCGGCGGGTAGTAGGTCGCGCGCAACGTTCCGGCGAGTGGCCCTTCCTTCCGGTTCAGACCCATACCGACATCGATGAAGGGAATCCCAAGGCTGATCAGCAGCTCGAAGATCTCTGCCCGCGCCGAGCCTTTGTCGACGCAGACGAACGCAAAGGTCACACCTTGAAGGTCGGCGGCCGACGAGCGGTCGATATACTTCTTCTCCAGCTTGAGATTCTTGCGGAAGTTTTCGTACCGCCGCTGTTAAACCTCAGCCTTGGCCTTGCCGAGATCCTGCTCGTCGAGATGGCCCGGCGAGCGGTAGGCGTTATGGACGTAGTAGAAGTCGCCGTCGAAGCCGCGAATCTCCTGGACCGGCGTCTTGACCGTGAAGTCCAGGACGAAGCAGCCGGTGCCACCGAGGCCGATGATCGCAATGACCTCGTTCTTGAAAACGGCAGCGAGATCGCCGATCTCGGCGCGGCTGGTCATGGTGTCCTGAAACTTGAACACCGAATCGGCGACCACGTCGTGGTCAACCCGGAACGTGAAGGGATTGAAGCCGTGGAGGCTCATCGCCGGCCCGCCGACGAGGTTCAGGTAGTGCTCGATCTTGGCGAAGAAGTCGGGGAAGTGGCCCGGCGGCGGCTTGTTCGAGAAGCTTCGCTCGACCACGACATCGGTCTTGGTCAGTGCGAGTGACGCGGCACCGCCGCCCAGATTGGGGACGGGTTGGCCATCGAGGCCGTGTGGCGCCGACCCGGCGAAAAATACTTGGTGGTCCTGTTGCTGGACGCGCATCTTGTCGATGAACACGAGCTTGGTGACGATCGCCCCTACCTGGAGCGCCTTGTTGGCGTCCAGGTAGGGAATGTAGCGCACGACCAGATAGCCGCTGTCGAACCTCAGGGCATAGCCCTTTTCGAGGAGTCGGCGGATGTCGTCGTTATGATTGGCCAGTTCGATTAACACGGAACTCCATCCCGTCCTTGACCTCGACGCTGCCGCCCGGCGGCAGAATGCCCTCGTGGTGACCCTTGGTGTAGGTCACCGAGTAGGTGATCTCGGGGTGCTGCGGATAGTCCGGATACGCCAGCGTCACGACCTCGGCGTAGGTGATCTTCTCCTTTTTCGGCACCTCGTGCGGGGTGCCGTCCACGATGATGGTGATCGTCTTCACCTTTTCTGCAGTCTCGGACATGCCGATTCTCCTTCATGATCTGCGGGCCGGGCCGGAACCACTTCTTGTGGCTAACCGGCCTCAAAGGTGCCCAGATGTGGTACACTCCGGTTGATATGCTAGAGGTTTTGACCTATATATTAACCGTTGGTTGATAAATTGCACATAAAAAGACAAATGTCAACTACGCGAAGGGAGACACGGAATCATGGCATTTGGAGAAAGGCTTCGGCTCGCGCGGTTGCGGGCCGGACTGTCGTTGGCGGCCTTGGCGGAGAAGGCGACCCCGAAGGTGACGCCGCAGGCGATCAACAAGTACGAGCTGGGTGAAATGCTACCGAGTTCGAGCGTCCTCGTGGGGCTCGCCCAGGCGCTTGGGGTCTCGTTGGATTTCCTGATGAGCAATCAGGTGACTGCGCTCGACGGCGTCGAGTTTCGCAAGCGCTCTGGCACGTCTGAAAAAGAGCGCGCGCTGGTCGAGGCCGAAGTGATCGACCATATCGAGCGCTACCTCGCAATCGAGGACATCCTTGATCTGCCGGAAAAGCCCAGCGATTTGGATGAAATTAAGCCGGTCGACGTCGATGATCTCGACGACGCGGAGAAACGCGCCACCTGGCTCCGCGAGAAGTGGAATCTAGGCGGAGACCCGATCCCCAGCATGACCTCGCTGCTGGAGGAACGGAACGTGCGGGTTATTGAGATCGACGGTCACGACGGATTTTATGGGCTGACCTGCCATGTGAAGCGACCAGCGAAGAAGCCACCCATACGCGTCGTGGTACGCCGCAACGTCAACGTTGAACGCAACAGGTTTACCCTGGCGCACGAACTTGCGCACGCCCTGATCGGCGAATGCAAGAAAGCCAAACCTGAAAAGGCGATGGACCGGTTCGCAGGCGCGTTCTTGGTGCCAGCAGAGCACCTGAAGGAGGAAGTCGGGACCGGCCGAACCGCATTCGCCTATAAAGAGCTTGTTCGGCTCAAACACCTTTATGGTGTATCGATGTGGGCCTTGCTATATCGACTGAAGGACGTCGGAATCATTTCAGAGGCCAATTTGAAGAACCTATTCCGAACCCCGGCCCGGGCGTGGCTTAAGTCAGAGCCGGAAGAGCTAAGTACGGACGGCGAAACGGCGAGGTTGGAAAAGCCTCAGCGGTTCGAGACTCATGTTTATCGCGCGTTGGCGGAAGGCATTATCCCCTCAACCAAGGCTGCCGGCTTGTTGAGACGGCCCATTGCAGATGTCGAGCGCGCGGTCAAAGGCCAGCAGTGAACCGCGCCGCATCGTCATCAATGATGCGAGCTGCCTGATCGACCTGAATAAGGTAGGTCTGGTTGAAGTCATGCTTCAGCTGCCCTACCGTTTTGTGGTCGCCTTGCCTGTCGCGCACAATGAGCTTCTCGATTTCACTGAGAAGGACTGGCAGCGTCTTACGGGGGCTGGTCTGGAACAGATTGATCTCGATCCCGGACAAGTTGGCCGAGCCATTGCGATCCAGTCCGTCAACGCCAAGCTCAGTGCGGAGGACTGCTTCTCTTTGGTCCTTGCCGAGGACCTCAAGGAATCGATCCTGCTGACCGGTGACGGCAAATTGCGCACTGTTGCTGTCGCCAAGGGCTGCGAAGTTCGTGGCGTGCTCTGGGTCACCGATGAGATCCACAGCCGGGGCCTCGTTACGGCTCACAAGCTGATCCAATGCCTTACCGCTTGGCAGGACGACCCGCTGGTGCGGCTTCCGGCGAATCTACTGCACGCGAGACTGCGGAATCTCACCAAGAAGTAAGTGAGCTGTACCAAACAGGGGTGGGCACAGGCATGGCAGAGCACAAGGAATACAGATACCGCCGGGACTTGAGGCAGCGATGAAGGCGCTTGGCATCATTTGGGGAAAGATTTTCAATGATTGATCCCATCACAGCGCTGGCTTTCTCGGTCTACGAAAACAAAGGGGTCTATGCCCTCCTCTTGGGATCTGGTGTATCGCGTGCAGCGTATATCCCGACCGGCTGGGAAGTGACGCTGGACTTGATCAAGAGGGTTGCGGCCCTCGAAGGCGTCACCGGCCAACCCGACTGGGCCAAGTGGTACGGCGACAAATACGGCGCGGAGGCGAACTATTCGGCGCTTCTCGATCAGCTCGCTAGCACGCCAGATGAACGGCGATCGATCCTGCACTCGTATATCGAGCCGACAGAAGAAGAGATTGCGGAGGGCCGCAAGGTACCCACGCGCGCCCACCATGCCATCGCCAGGCTCGTGCGCGCTGGCTTTATTCGCGTCATCATCACGACCAATTTCGACCGGCTGATGGAAAACGCCTTGCGAGAGGCCGGCATTGAGCCCACCGTCATCAAGTCAGATGACGATCTCAAAGGCGCAGTCCCGCTGACCCACAGCAGGTGCTACCTGGTCAAGGTTCATGGAGACTATCTCGACACGCGGATTCGCAATACCGACCAGGAGTTAAGCGCTTATTCGCCGGAAACGAACGCCTTGCTTGACCGGATCATTGACGAGCACGGCCTCATCATTGCGGGCTGGTCGGGCGATTGGGATGCGGCACTCCGGGGCGGCATCACCCGGGCGCCCAACCGCCGCTATCCGCTATTCTTTGCTGCTCGCGGCAAGCCGTCTCAGATTGCGGCCGACCTGGTGCAGCATCGGGCCGGCAGAATCATCACGATCGACAATGCTGACAGCTTCTTTGAAGACCTCGAAGGCAAGCTTTCCGCCCAGGCAGAGCTACAGCGCGAAAACCCGCTCAGCATTGAGCTGATGGTCACGAGCGCGAAGAAATACCTCGGCAAGCCTGAATTTCGCATCCAGCTAGACGAGCTGATCGGTAACGAGGCCGCGCGGCTCGCCAAGGCGATAAAGGAAAAGGAATTTGAACCGAGCGGCGCATGGTCGCCGGAGCGCTACGCGCAAACCGTCGCCCGTTACGAGGCGTTGACCGAACCGCTCGCCAGGATCTTTGGAGTGCTCGGCCGTTGGGGCACCGGCACCGAATTTGCGCAAGCCGTCGAGTACATTGCGCGGTTTTCGCAGGCCGAAGTGGTTGGCGGGCTGACGGTGTTGATCAATCTGCGCACCTATCCTGCCGTGTTGCTCTTCTATGCCTATGGTATCGGGTTGCTGAAGGCCCGCCGATATGGAGACCTGTTTAAGCTGTTCGCGACGACTGTGCCACATGAACGCGAGCCTCAACCCCTTGTAAAGCGTTTACTGCTCGGCTCTTGGGAAGGAGGTGGCACTGACGCCTGGAAGACCCTGGAAGGCCTAGAGAAGCGGAAGACGCCGCTCAGCGATCACCTCCACGATGTTCTGCCCGCCTGGTGCACCGATTTCATTTTCATGAATGGCGAGTTCACCAGGTTATTTGAGGAGTTTGAGATGTTGGCGGCGCTGGCGCACCTGACGCTATCGACCTCGCTGGAGGATTTACAAGCGACCCTCAGCAAAACAGGCGGTCGCGATTTCGCCTGGAGCCCCATGGGGCGCGCGGGTTGGGACGGACAAACCAGGCGGCAGATACTCGAGGGTTGGGCTGTCCCGGAAATCAATGCCGCCATCCTCAAGGCCGGTTTTGCGAACAAGTCCGCTGATTATTACAAGCTGGCGATCGACAGTCTCAGCCGTCTTGCAGCATACATGGGCTGGCGATAGTCGTGGAATCGCGGTTTTCGCGATGGGCCAGCATCAGTCGGACTTATTAGGTTCGCCCTTGGTTTTCTTTCGGGCGAAATAGTCGATCATCGCGTTGAAGTTGAACCCAATCCCGGCGATGTTCGGCTTTAGCTCAAAGAAACTGGCAACTGTCGCCAGCCCGCCTTTGGGCGTGCTGTCTGCTTTCGCCACAGCAGACGGGGTGCCGCTGGCAAGAGTTTCCGTCACCCGGAGCAGCAGGTTCAGGCGGCGATCATTGAAGATTGGCTCGGCCGGACCTAGAGCTCGAAGAAGCGTTTTGGCCTCGGTCAGGCGGTCAGTTTTTGCCGACCAAATCGCGATTGCAGCATAAGCGAAAACAAAATCCTCGAACTCATGTCGCGGCAGGGTCTCTCGCTTTACGGTGTCGATCTCGGTAGCGGCAGCATCGATTTGCTTGCGATAGAGCAAGCATTCCGCGACGTGGACCTTATCGAGGTGAGACCCGCCAAGCGCAATTGCCTGACGATAAGCCATTTCTGCCTGATCCCACTCATCGGCATATCGGTAGCTGTCGCCTAACTCGCGTTGGATGGCGGCCCTGCCGCTTTGTGTCCAGCGATCCTCAAGCAGCAGCGCATGAAATTGCAATGCCGACTCCTTGAGCGTCGACTTGTAACGCTTCAAGCTGCCGAGCAGTTGAAGGAGCCTGCCATATAGGTGCTTCTCGTACCCCTCCAGCGGCTCATCCGCTTCGGTCTGCCGCACAAAGCCAATGACTTCGGCCAACTGTTGCGCGGCGGTTTGCGCGTCACCGATCATGAAGTATTGAACGGCTTTGGCTCCCCGATACTGCAGCTGGTTTTCGCGATCGTTATCCAGTTCGAGGATGCGGTCTAATATTTCCATTCGAGCTGCGAATGGCAGATCATCGAATTCAAGATCGACATACAGCTGCAGAAGCTCAAGGTCCTCTTCCTTTTTCGTAATCGGGCCTGCCTTCGCCAGCTCTTGCCGGGCTTTTGCGCGATCACCGCCGGGACTGAGGTAGTAGAACGAAAGGTAATACGCGATCTTCCTGTACCAGGCAGGATGCTGGATGTTGGTGCGAAGCCGATCCAGCACGGCGGGCCAGTCTTTCCAAAGCCCAAGGTGAAAATACAGTGAGGACAAGCGGCCAACGTAAGCCCCCAGTGCGTTCACGTCGATGCGAAGCAGCTGCAGTCCGACGCCGCCTGCCGCCAGCGCTGGTGCGGTGTTTGTCTTGTGCCATATCGTGTACTGCGTGACGTCGGCGCGTGTTGCAAGAAGCGCCCGGTCCAAATTCTTTTCCCGTAGGGCCGCCGTGTATGCCTTACCTATGTCAAAGTCTGGCAGGCGCCGCCAGCAGCAATCCTTGTACTTCTTCCCGGAGGCGCATGGGCATGGCTCGCTCCATTTTGGCTTCCACTTCTTGCGTATTGGCATTTTGCGGCTCTCGCTCGTCTCTCTTATGGCAGTTAAGCCGCTGTTGGAGAGTCGGAGCCTTGGCCATCATCAAGCAGCCGGAGAACTCGTTGCGAGGCGGTCACCCCGCCGACTACCCGCGTCATGGCGTCGGGCTCGGCGGCATCGCCGCTGACGCGAATGCCGCCGAACAGGTGAAAGATCCAGATCGACATCTCCGGGGAATCCACGCCTTGCGCCCCCTCGTAGACGAAGGCGCCGCCGCCGATGTCGCCCTTTACCCGAGCGCGGGCATTCTGCGCCGCGAGGAGCTTCCGGTGCATCTCCTCGCCGGGGCGGTTGAGGAAGCCCGCCCAGATCCCGTCTTTTGCCGATCGAGAATGACCTTGAAGTGGTGATAGAGCAGCCCTTGGGTGATGAACTTGAACAGTTCCCCGACACGGTCGCCGTCAAAGGGCAACGTCATGGCCGGCAAGAAAAGGCCATTCTGGAGAGTCAGCTCCTGCTGATGACCGGCTGCCAGTTGGCGCTTCAGCTTGGCGTTCTTATCCAGGCGCCGCTCCACCATCTGGGACAGCACCAGGGGCGCGTCTTGATGGTTGCTGGCGAACGGCAGCACCGTGGTCAAATAGTGCTCGTGGCCGCTCTTGACGCCGTTGCACGCGCTGCAGGTGGGCACCTTGGGCAGGTTCGCGCGGCGGCTCACCAGGAAAAATTCCCGCGCGAACACGTGATCCATCGTCTCGGCAGGCGCGGTGCCGCAGTAGACGCAGATCTTGCCAACATGCCGTTTGCTCATGGCGCCAGTATAACATGGAGTTTTGAGTCGAACGGTCCAAGGAAAAGACCCCGCATCCAATCGCGGTCTTAGCCACAGGCTAGCGCCACATCCCGCGCATGCGAGCGCCGATATCAATTCGTGGGCCTTGGGTTGGGCCACGGGCGGCCGCGCCCGGGGATGCAACCGGCCAATTCGTGCGCTCGAACAGGGCGAGCAGTTTCTCGGGAATGAAGCGGGTTCGCGATGCATAAACGTGCCGGTCACCCTGTGAGT
>CAYUOL010000054.1:0-27608 GCA_964446345.1 uncultured Iamiaceae bacterium
GGCGCAGCTCGCCGCCGTCGCGCCGGCGCCCTCGTCGGGGCGCGTCGCCGGCGAGACCATCGCATCGGTCGACAAGCTCACCGCGACCTACGGCCCGATCAGCGCGCTGCGTTCGGTGTCGGCATCGTTCGCCTGTGGCGAGGTCGTCGCGCTCATGGGTCGCAACGGTGCCGGCAAGTCCACGCTGCTGAGCCACCTGGTCGGACTGCGCACGCCGCGGGCGGGGCGGGTGCTCGTCGACGGCAAGGAGCCGCACCGGCTCAGCGCGCGCGACGGCATCCGCACCGTCGGTCTCGTGCCGCAGGACGCGTCGTTGCTGCTGTACCACGACCGCGTCGACGAGGAGTGCGCCGCCGCGGATCGTGATGCGGATCTGCCCGCAGGCACGACGCGGCAGATGCTCGAGCGGATCGTGCCCGGGGTGCGCGACGACGTGCACCCGAGCGATCTCAGCGAGGGCCAGCGACTCGGGCTGGTGCTCGCCATCGTGCTGGCCCCCGCGCCACCCATGCTCTTGCTCGACGAACCGACGCGTGGCCTCGACTACGCGGCCAAGCACCGGCTCGTCGAGATCCTCGAGCAGCTCGCGGACGAGGGGCACGGGGTCGCGCTCGCCACCCACGACGTGGAGGTCGTGGCGCAGCTCGCCGACCGCGTGATCGTGCTGGCCGACGGCGAGGTGGTGGCCGACGGGCCGGCGCGGGAGGTCGTCAGCCACTCACCCGTGTTCGCGCCGCAGGTCGCGAAGATCCTCGCCCCTGACGCGTGGCTCACCGTCGGCGAGGTCGAGCGGGCCCTGGCCGGCGTGGGCGGGAGCGAAGCGTGACCGCGGCCGCCCCCGCACCCGCGCGCGAGCTGCGCAACGTCATCAGCTTCGGCGGCCGGTCGTCGTTGCTGCTCGCCATCGCCTCCGTCCTCGGGCTGATCGCGTTCTTCTGGCCCTTCCTCCTGCATGCGGAGGGGACGATGAACGCCGCGCACGCCTCCGACGCGCCGTGGATCTTCGTGATGCTGCTGCCCTTGCTGCTCGCCATCGTGCTGTCCGAGGTCGCCGAGGGCGCGCTCGACACCAAGGCGGTGGCGCTGCTCGGCGTGCTCGCGGCGTGCGGCACCGCGCTGCGCCTGCCGGGCGGCGTCACCGGCTTCGAGCCCGTGTTCTTCCTGCTGCTCCCCGCCGGCCGGGTGCTGGGCAAGGGGTTCGGGTTCGTGCTCGGGGCCCTGACCTTGTTCGCGTCCGCGCTCATCACCGGTGGCGTCGGGCCGTGGTTGCCCTTCCAGATGTTCGGCGCCGGCTGGGTCGGGTTCCTCGCGGGCTGCCTGCCCCGGGCCACGGGTCGACGCGAGCTGCTGATGCTCGCGACGTACGGCGCCCTCGCCGGCCTGGCCTACGGGTTCCTCTTGAACCTCTGGTTCTGGCCATTCGGCTCGGAGGCGGGCAGCCAGGTGGCCTTCGTCGAGGGGGCACCCCTGGTCGAGAACATCCGGCGGTACTGGGGCTTCTACCTGGCGACCTCCCTCGGGTGGGACATCCCGCGCGCGGTCGGCAACTTCGTCCTCGTCCTCGTCGCGGGCCGTCCCGTCATCAACGCGCTTCGGCGCGTCTCGCGTCGCGCGGCGTTCGGCGTGGCGGTCGAGTTCTCGCCGGCGGCGCCGGGCGTGCGGGTCAGCGAGCCTGACCCGGCGCCCCGTTGAGGGCGTCGAAGCAGGCCTGCACCTGGGCGTCGGCGGCCGCCCACACCGACTCGGGCGCCTCGGGGGCCAGCCCGCGGTACGGCTCGACGCACGGCTGGTCGAGCGGCTTGTCGAGCTTGTCGAGCGCACCGGCGGGGAGCCCGCTCTCCTGGGCGACCCGCTTGAAGCACGCACTCGCAGCGCGGCTCGCCAGGTAGAGCTGGCGGTAGGTGTTGTCGAGGGCGGGTGGCGCGGTCGGCTTGACGGCGTAGCACTCGCGCACGAGGTTGGCCGCCGCGGCCTCGGGCGCCACCTTGCCCTGGTCGACGAGCTCCTTCACGCACTCGGTGGTGTGCTCGGCCGCGGCTTCCTCGCCGGCGGTCATCGCGATCTCGACGAAGCAGGACGCGACGAGGCGGTTGTTGGCGACGGCCGACGGCCCGAAGATGGCGTTGTCGGGATCGCGGGCTTCGTCCGCCAGGTCGTTCGGCGTCCGGTCGAGCAGCCGATGCACGCGACCGATGAGCGCGTCGACCCGGTCGGGCTCGACCGCGCGCATCGTCTGCATGGTCGACGCGACGAGCGACCGGACGGGGCTGACGTACCAGCGCCCGTCGCGCTGGACCACCGTCAACGTCGGGAGCTCGCCGCCGTGGCCGAAGAGCGCGAGTGCGGAGAAGGCGTTGTCCGGCGACGGCGCGCCGGAGGCCTGCTGACGCTCGCGCTCCCGCTCGGCCTCGCTCTTGCCGGCGTCGGCCTCGCTGGGCTTCCCCGATCCTCCCTCCGTCCGCGTCCCGCGCTCGGTCGTGGACTCGGCGTCGCGCTCGGCTTCCCGCTCGGTCTCGTTCTCGGTGGTCTCGGTCTTGGTGGTGGTCTCGGTCTTGGACCTGGCGTCGCGCTCGGTGGTCTTGCTCTCGGTCTTGCTCTCGGTCTTCGTCGTGGACTCGGCCTCGCGCTCGGCTTCCTTCTCCGCTTCCTTCTCTGCTTCCCTTTCGGCTTCCTTCTCCGCCTCTTCCTCGGCCTCCGCCGCCGCGCCGGCGCTGGCGCAGGACGAGGCGCGCTTGTACACCGGGCCGTCCGCGCCGAACCGGTACGTCACGGACAGGCACCTGCCGTCGTACTCGATCGTCTCGTGCTGGACCTCGTCGTCGATGTCGACCTCGAGCTCCGTGACCCGCACGCGCACGGTCGGAGCCGAGCCGTCGCTGGCCAGCTGCAGCTTGTGCAAGGTCGCCTTCTTGACGATGCCCATGCGATCCTCGATCGGCACCGTGCGCGGATCCTTGCCCTGGTTGCGCTGCGCGATCACCTTGGGATCGAGGGGGGTCAGCAGCGCCAGGTAGTCGGCGTAGACACCGGCCTCCTTGGGATCGATCAGCGCGACCACCCCCGTGGCGTCCGCGGCGACGTAGCGCTCGACGAGGCCCCGTGCGGCGGCCTCGGCCGTCTCGGCGCCGACCGGGGTCGAGCCCCGTCCGTAGGCCGGGGCGTCGTCGGGCCGCGCCGCCCGCAGGCTCTCGGCGATGGAGTAAGCCGCGCTGACGTACCACTGGCCGCCTTCGTTCACGGTCACGAGGCGAAGCGGGTGCTGCGCGAAGTCTCGCGTCGCGGTTCCGGTCTGCACGTCGAGCGCGAAGTCGTTCGCCAGGATCTCGCGGGCGGTGTCGGCGAGCGGAAGGCGGTCGCGTTCGGTCTTCATGCTGAGCCGGCCGGCGTCGACGTCCACCGCCACCAGCGTCGGGCTCAAGGTGGACGCCCGGTAGTGCAGGCTCTCGGTGCTGATCGAGAGGCCGTCGATCGGGTGGATCGGCGCCACGCGGAGCAACCCCACCCGCTGCAGCTGCAACACGGCGTCGGGCACCGTTCCCTGCAACAGGTCGCGCTCGCTCGGCGCGAGGGCGTCGATCGCCCCCACCACGTCGGCATCGTCCACCGCCGCGAAGAGGTGGGCCACCGCGTCCGTAGGAGTGCTGTCCCCCGATGCCGACGCCCGCAGGGCCACGAAGGCGCCCGTCGACAGGACGAACACCACGGCGCAGACGACGGCGGCGACGACGAGCCCGGGCGACCGGCGGCGGACGGCGGGTTCGGGATCGCCCGCGGGCGCGCCGTCCGTTGCGTCGATGTCCGCTTCGCTCATCGCATCCCCTCGTGGTGCCCGCGGCCGCCGCTCGGCCACGGACCTGCCCACACGGTAGGCTCTTCCGGCCCGCGGGCACCCGCGGCGGACCGGGGCCGGGCCAGCTCCACGGGGGATGGTGCACATGAGAACGAGCATCCGTGCCATCGCGAGCGCTGGCGTCGCGATCGGGGTCTTGGCGTTGGCGACGCCCTGGGCCTGGTCGGCGCCGAGCCCGGCGCGCGCGACCGAGGCCGTGGCCGCCGCCGCACCGGCGCCGCCCCAGCTCGAGTTCGACCAGGCCCAGGCGACCGCCGCCAACGGACCGCCCATCGACGCCGACGAGACCCGGATCTGCGGCGCGACCGGGGGCAAGCGCTTCCTCGCCGAGATCCTCGAGGGGAGCCCGCTCGACTTCAAGATCCCCTACCGCCTCGGCGACGTCGTCGACGGCAACACGGCGCCGACGTCGATGGCACACAAGCAGGTCATGGTGTCGGGTGTCGTGGGCGACTCGGTGATCGGGTCGGGCGACTTCCCCTTCGACCACCCCTTCGGCTCCGACTTCAACATGAACATCGAGATCGACTCGCCGTACGCGTTCGTCTCGCAGGAGGGCGGGAAGGTCGTCAACCACCCGATCCACACCGAGTTGTCCGCGGGGCTGCTCCCGCACGCGACCTCCGCAGCCGGTCCGGCCACCGGTGAGACCTGGGCTTCGAACGGAGCCCGGGCGCGCAACGACATCCTCCCCGGCTTCGTGCCCGTGGCCGGCGACCGCGTCATCGTGCAAGGGGAGTGGGTGAACGACTGCGGGCACCCGCCCTTCCAGACCGAGCTCCACGAGATCTCGTTCCTCGCCTGGTCGCACACCGAAGGCAACAAGACCATCGTGCAGACCTTCTACAACCCGTACCGGCCGACGCAGCTGTACCACCCCGACAAGACGCTCGCGAACCAGGTCAACAACGGTGGCCGCTTCCACCCCCTGCAGATCATGACGTCGTCGTTCCCGCGGGCGCTCATCAGCGCGGTGCTCAACCTGCGCGGCGTCGGCTACCCGCCCTACGACACGATCGATCACCTCGAGAACTGGGCGCTGGTCGAGGCGAACCGCACGTCGCCCGCCGACTGGCACATCTGCGCGCCGCCGTCGTCCGCCGCGGGGGCGACGCTGCGCGTGAACTACGACTTCGTGGCCCGCAGCGGGGTGCAGATCAAGGCGACCCCGGACGACAAGACCGGCTGCGCCACGATGCACACCGTGCTCGGCTCGAGCGTGACGCCGAACCCGACGTTCCGCGTGTGCACGACCCCGTGGTCCTTCCTCGACCAGGTCGCGGCCGAGGAGGCGGGCGTGCCGGGTCTCGACCTCAAGGCGCAGTTCGTGTCGTTCGTGGGCGAGAAGAACGCGTCGAAGCTCGAAGCCGATCCGATCATGGGGTGCTACGACCCGGTCCAGGGGCCGGCGCCGGCCAACAACCTGACGGGCCAGCACGTGACCACCGACGACTCCGTGCAGAGCCCGTTCTGGGGTCGGGTCGAGCTGTCGTGGCAATCGCCGACGCCGACGCCGACGCCGACGCCGACGCCGACCACGTCCACCTCGTCCTCGACGAGCTCGTCCACCAGCTCCTCGACGTCGTCGTCGTCCTCGTCGACGACGGCCGCGCAGGTGTCGATGTCCGTGACGCCGTCGACGGTCCCGCAGGGCGGCACGATCACGGTCGCCTCGGAGGGCTGGAAGCCCGGTTCGACCGTGACGGTGAGCATCGACGGCTCGACCTCGCTGGGCACGGCGACGGTGAACGTCGACGGGACCATCAAGGCTCCCTTCACCTTGCCGCTCAGCATCCGGGCCGGCGCGCACGCCGTGTCGCTGTCGGGGACGATGAGCGACGGCACCGAGAAGACGCTCTCCGCGAACATCACGGTGGAGGCGGCGGCCGCGGCGGCCGCGGCGCCGCCGGTGGTGACGAGCGGATCGCTGCCCACGACCGGCTCCAACATCGCCGGCGTCATCGCGGTCGGGTCGCTGCTGTGCCTGGGCGGCATCGGGTTCGTGGCCTTCGCGCGGCGACGTCAGCCCGACGTGGCGCGGTGACGGTGGGACCGCCACAGGTCCTCGTCACCCGTCCGCTCCCCGATCCCGGCGCGGCGCCGCTCGTCGCGGCCGGATGTGAGGTCGAGCAGCACGAGATCGACGCGCCGCTTCCCGCCGACGAGCTCGCGGCTCGCGTGGCGGGGAAGCACGCGCTGCTCTGCACGCTCGCCGATCGCATCGACGACGTGCTGCTCGACGCCGCCGGCCCGGCGCTGCGGGTCGTGGCCAACTTCGCGGTCGGCTTCGACAACATCGACGTGTCGGCGGCGACCGCTCGCGGGGTGCTCGTCACGAACACCCCGGACGTGCTGACCGATGCGACCGCCGACGTCGCGTGGACCCTGCTCCTCGCCGCCGCGCGGCGCGTCGTCGAGGGTGACGGCCTCGTGCGGCAGGGGCGCTGGACGGGGTGGACGCCGACGCAGCTGCTCGGAGCGCCGGTCGCCGGGCGCACGCTCGGTGTGTTCGGCATGGGCAAGATCGGGTGCGCCGTCGCGCGGCGGGCGTCCGGCTTCGGGATGCGCGTGCTCTACACCAACCGGTCGCGCAACGAGGAGGCCGAAGCCGAGGTCGGGGCGACGTTCGTGCCGTTCGACGAGCTCCTCGCCGAGTCCGACTTCCTCTCGCTCCATGCCCCGCTCAACGACGCGAGCCGGCACGTCATCGACACGGCGGCGTTGGCGAAGATGAAGCCGACGGCGATCCTCGTCAACACCGCTCGCGGCCCCCTGGTCGATGAGGCGGCCCTCGTCACGGCGCTCCGCGACGGCACGATCGCCGCCGCGGGCCTGGATGTGTTCGAGGCCGAGCCGGCGCTGACGCCGGGTCTGACCGAGCTCGACAACGTCGTGCTCCTCCCGCACCTCGGCTCGGCGACGACCGAGGCACGTGCGGCGATGGCGCAGCTGTGCTGCGACAACATCCTCGCCGTGCTCGAGGGCCGGCGCCCCCCGACGCCCCTCAACCCCGAGCTGCTCGACCGCTGACGCGGGCGGGGCGGCGGTGAACTGCGCGGCGGCGCCGGCGAGGCGCTTCTGCGGAGAGCTTCTGTTGCTCTGCGACAGAAACTCTCCACAAGTCGGCGTTTCCTTGCTGTGGGGGCGGGGTTCCGGCGCTTGGGGTGTGGGTCGGGATGGTGGCCGCCGCCGTGCCCGCGCGTTGGGGAGTCTGGATGTCGGTGAGCGACAGCTGGGTTCCCCAGAGCGCGGGTGTCGCGGGGTCGGGTGGGGAGGAGGGGGCGTCGTCGAGTTCGAACGTTGACGGCGTCGCTTTCGTGCTCGAGGGCGTACCTGCCGACGCTGTCTTCGCGGCGGTTCCTCGCGTGTTGGTGGTCGACGGTGCGGGGTGCGCGGCGTCGTGGCGTTCGGTGCGCGCACGGGTGACGGCGTCGTGGGGGAGTGAACTGCGGGCTTTTGAGGGTGGCGGGGCGGGGGGCGTCGGCGGTGAACCGCTGGGCGTCGGCGGGGCGGCGGATCGCTTCTGCGGAGAGTTTCTGTTGCTCTGCGACAGAAACTCTCCACAAGTCCGCGTCTCTTTCTGCGGGGCGGGGATCCGGCGGGGTGGGGCGCGTCGGGTTGGCGCTCGCCGCCGTGTTCGCGCGTTGGGGAGCTTGACTGTCGGTGAGCGGCAGCCGGGTTCCCCAGGGAGCGGGTGCCGCGGGGTCGGGTGGGACGAGGGGCGTCGCGGTGAAGGAATGTTGACGGCGTCGTTCTCGTGCTCGAGGGCGTACCTGCCGTCGCTGTCTTCGCGGCGGTTCCTCCCGTGTTGGCGGTCGACGGTGCGGGGAGCAGCGCGGGGTGGCGTTCGGTGCGCGCACGGGTGTCGGCGTCGCGGGGGAGTGAACTGCGGGCTCTTGAGGGTGGCGGGGCGGCGGGCGTCGGCGGTGAACCGCGCGGCGGCGCCGGCGGGGCGCTTCTGCGGAGAGTTTCTGTTGCTCTGCGACAGAAACTCTCCACAAGTCGGCGCTTCTTGCTGTGGGGGCGGGTCCTGGCGCTTGGGGGTGTGGGTCGGGATGCGCTCGCCGCCGTGTTCGCCTTCTGGGGAGCTTGACTGTCGGTGAGCGACAGCTGGGTTCCCCAGAGCGCGGGTGTCGCGGGGTCGGGTGGGGAGGAGGGGGCGTCGTCGAGTTCGAACGTTGACGGCGTCGCTTTCGTGCTCGAGGGCGTACCTGCCGACGCTGTCTTCGCGGCAGTTCCACGCGTGTGTTGGCGGTCGACGGTGCAGGGCGCGAGGGGTGCGGGCTGCCGTGCGCGCACGTGTGTCGGCGTCGCGGGGGAGTGAACTGCAGGCTCTTGAGGGCGGCGGGCGGAGGGCGTCGGCGGTGAACCGCTGGGCGTCGGCGATGAACCGCGCGGCGGGGCGGCGGGCGTCGGCGGTGAACCGTCGGGCGTCGGCGATGAACCGCGCGGCGGGGCGTCGGCGAGCGCTTCTGCGGAGAGTTTCTGTTGCTGTGCGACAGAAACTCTCCACAGGTCCGCGTTGCTCTGCTGCGCGGCGGGGTGGGGTGTGGGTCGGGATGGTGCTCGTCGCCGTGCTCGCGCCTTGGGAGCTCTACTGTCGGTGCGCGACAGCTGGGTTTCCCAGACGGCTGCACCCGTCGCGGGTTCGGGCGCCGTCCGTTGAGGCTCGACCCCGTCAGCGGGCGAAGATCGCGAAGAAGTCGCGGTTCTCGGGGGTGAGGTAGCGGTTGGGGTCGCGCAGCATGCCGGGGATGAGCTTGCGGCCGCTGCACTGGCCGTCGCCGGTGCACGAGAAGATGTTGAACGTCACCCAGTTCGGGTTGATGTCGAGCTCCATCGCGCGCACGGCGCCGGCGGCGACCAGCGTGGTGGCGAGCATGCGGGCGCTCATCGCAGGCCCGCCGACGTAGACCAGCGTGCCGTCGTCGCGCATGCCGATGCCCGAGCGCCACACGTAGGCACCGCCGCCGAGGGTCGCGCCCCACGCGTGGTTGTCACGGTCGGTCGCCGATCCGTTGATCACGCCGCCGTCGATGAGGAGGGGGAGGTTCTGGCGGATGGCCGCGGTGTCGGGGCCGACGTTGACGTCGCGACCCATCATGCCGACAGTCATCGTGCCGTTGGTGTCGATGGCCAGCGCCGCGGTGCCGTTGCGCAACGGGACCGCCTCGCGGCCCTCGAGGTAGAAGCCGCCTTGCGCCTCGTTGAGGAGGAACCCGCTGTTGAACGCCGCGAGCAGGCTCGGCTTCTGGTCCAACGGGATGTTGAACGGCACGCTCCACTGCCCGCCGGGCTGCGTGGTGCCGGGGAAGAGCTGGCCCTTCACCGCGGTCGTGTCGATCCACACGATGCCGGCGGTGCTCGACCCGGAGGCGTTGGTGCGCAGCACGGTCGTGTACATCGCGGGGGCGCCGTTCACATCCGGGCCCGCCGGCATCCAATCCCCCTCGTACTCGACGACGGCGGGCGAGGGGAGCGGGATCGGACCGGGCGGCGCCGGGCGTCCGGCCCGGGGCGCGGCGGGTCGGGCGGGGCGCTTCGGCGGCGGCGCCGCCGTGGTCGCGGTGGTGGCCGGCGCCGTGAGCGGCGGTGCGCTCGTGGTCGGCCCGGTGGTCGTCGTGGTCGAGGTCGACGTCGTCGACGTGGAGGTCGAGGTCGTGGTCGTCTCGACGCCGGAGGTCCCGGTCGTGCTGGACGAACCCGGCGCCGCGGTGGCCGGGCTCGTCGCCGGGATGCTGCCGTTGGTCGAGGTCTCGGCCGAGGACGCGCACGCGATCGGCGCCGCGCCGGCCAGCACGGTCGCGAGGAGCACGACCGCTCGCCGCGCGGCATGAGGGGCCGGCCGGCGCGCGCTCATCGGTTGGCCCCCGTCGGCGGGGTCGCGGCCTGGCGCGTGGCGGGCGCCCACAGCGACGCGTAGAAGCGCAGGTACGCCTCGGATTGCGCACCCCAGTACGCGCGGTCGTGACCGCCGGGGCCCACGAAGAGCTCGTGCGCCACCCCGGCCGCCGTCAGCCCCTGATCGAACGCCGTGACGTTGCCGAGCAACGAGTCGGAGGTGCCGACGTCGAGGCGCACCTTCTGGGACTGGGGATGCGTCGCGAACAACGGGACGAGCACGCTGTTGGGCGTGCTCGGCAGCCCCACCGCCGGGCTGTGGCCCCCGATCGCACCGAACAGCTCGGGGTGCCGCGCCCCCACGATCAGGGCCCACTCGCCGCCCCGGGAGATGCCGCCGATCGCGCGGTTCGCGGCGTTGGGGATCGTGCGCAGGTCCTGATCGATCGCCGGCAGCATCTCACCGAGCATGAGTCGGTCCATCAACGGCGGCTCGTACTGGTACGACCCCATGGTCCAGATCGCGTCGGGCAGCACGATGATCATGGGCGGGATGGCTCCCGAGGCGATGAGCCGGTCGGCGGTGCGGAAGATGCCGACGTCCTCCCACTGGCTCTCGTCGACCTGGGCGCCGTGCAGCAGGTACAGCGTCGGGTAGCGGGTGCTGGTGTTCCACCGGTAGCAGGGCGGCAGGTAGAGGCGGAAGCGCTGCTCGGGGTCGTTCACCAGCAGCACGTTGCTGTGGAACGTCAGCCGCTCGACGCGACCGGTGGTCTCGGTGCACGGGCCCGGGTCGGGAGGCGGCGACACGTAGCGGGTGCGTCGCGGACCGCCGGGGATGGGCGTCCCGGCCGGCGGCACGGTCGTGGCCGGCGGCGCCGTGTCGACGGTGATGCCGGGGGGCTCGGTGCCCGGGGGCTCGGTGCCGACCGGCTTCGGGCGAGGTGCCGCCGTCGCCGGTGGGTCGGTGGCCACGGTCGTCGCTCTCCTCGACGTGCTCTGGCTGGTGCCCTCGCCGACGGGAGACGACGCCGGCGAGGCCGCCGAGCAGGCGGCGGCGGAGAGGAGCAGCAGCGCGATCAACAGGCGCGTCGCGTGGTGGGAGGGGCATGAACGACGGGAGCGTCGACGGGTCAACTACTCGGCGCCGCCGCCGGCTTCGAGAAGACCGCCACGAAGTCGCGGGTGTCGGTGGTCAGGTAGCGGTCGTCGGGCTGGCGCATCCCGCCCTTGTCCTGGGTCTGCGTGAGCGCCTTCGTGCCCTTGCACTTGCCGGACGCATCGGTCGAGTAGATGTGCGCCGACACCCACTCGGGGTTGATGTCGCCCTCCATCACGCGCACCGCCCCGGCGTTGATCAGGGTGCGGGCGAGGTCGCCCGGCTGCAGCGCCGGGCCGCCTGCGTACACCAGGGCGCCGTCCTTGGTGACGCCGTAGCCCGAGCGCCACACGAAGTAGCTGTTGGGCAGCAGGGCGCCCCAGTCCTTGTCGGAGCTGATGCCGGGGACGGGTTGCCCGTTGTCGACCATGAGCTCGAGGTTCTGGCGCACGGACTCGATCTTGGGCAGGTCGTCCTTGGTGAAGTCACGCCCCCACTGGCCCACGTCGACGTGGCCGTCCTTGAAGAACACCAGCGACGCCGCGCCGTTGCGCAACGCGAACGGCTCCCGGCCCTCGGCGTAGTAGCCGCCGCGGGCCTGGTCCATGCGGAAGCCGCCGTTCATGGCGATGATGGCGGTGGAGCACAGCTCGGGGGTCAGGAAGTGCGGCGTGTTCCAGGTGCCGCCCGGCAGGTCGGTGCCGGGGAAGAGCTTGATGTTCGTCAGCTTCGGATCGACCCACGCGACGAACACCAGCAAGGAGGTCTTCTGGTCGTTCGGTCGCACCTTCGTGGTGTACACGCCGGCGACCCCGTCGGTGAGGGGACCGAGAGGCGCCCAGTCGCCCTCGCCCTCGATCGGCGTGGCGACGGGGGAGGCGAGCTTGCCGGGCGCCGGCGTGTGCGGGATCGTCGGCTTCGGCGCGGTGGTGCTGTTCTTGCCGCCGCCGCCGGCGGTGGTCGAGGAGCTGCCCTCGCTGGTCGTCACGGGCCCGATGGCGTTCGCGTCGGGCGCGCCGCCGTCCGCGTACTGGTCCTTCGAGTAGTACACCTGCTCGGCCCGGTCGACGAGGAACCCGAGCTTCATGTCGCGGGCCCACTCCGCGGTGCGGGCTTCGAGGGACTCGTTGCCCTCCTTGCGCAGCGCCTGGGCGTAGGTGACCGCCGGGTAGATCATGAGGACGAGCAGGACGATGGCGGCGATCGTGAGCTTCGGGTGGCGCTTCGTGAACCCGGGCCTCGATCCGCCCTCGTCGTCGTCGCCGTCGCCGTCGGCCGCGACGCCGTCGTCTTCGGGGTCCATGCCCGCGGCGGCCCGCAGCTCGGCCATGTCGATCGAAGGGACCTCGCTGGTGTTGAGGTACGGCTCGGACCGGTACGCCCGATCGTCGCCCTGCGGGGTGCTGTCGTCGCCGTGATCGTCGCCGGGTGTCCGGGCATCCGCGCCGGGGTCAGTTGTGGGATCCAATCCCTCGCTCCGAATCGTGTTCGTCGTACGTGCGCGATCCGCCCACGTCGTGCAGCGGTTCTCCCTCGATGCCTCCGCACCTCGCATCCAGGCCAGCCGATGGTACTCGCCGCCTTTCGCGAAACGAAGTCAGCCCCCCGCAAGGATCCGGCGGGATCCCGGTGTGTTAGGAGGTAGGGGGATGACCTGGTTCGACTGGCTCGTGTTCGTGACCGGTGTCGCTGCGGTGTGGTTGACGGTGCGTCAGCACCTGCTCAACTGGCCGATCGGCATCGCCAACAGCCTGGCCGTCCTCGTGGTCGCGGTGCAGCACCGGCTCTACGCCGACGGAGGCCTGCAGATCGTCTACGTGGTGCTCGGCTTCTACGGCTGGTGGCACTGGTACTACGGCAACCCGGCCCGCCACGACGCGCTGCCGGTCGTGCGCACGCCCCCGCGAGCGGTGCTGCCGCTCGCGACCGTCTCGGTCGTCACGTACCTCGCGATCGCCGGCGCCCTGCGCACGTTCACCGACAGCGACGTGCCCTGGCTCGACGCGTTGCCCACGACGGCCAGCCTGCTGGCGCAGTACCTGCTCACGCGGAAGTACCTGGCGAACTGGGCGGTGTGGATCTTCGCCGTCAACATCCCGTTCGCCGCGCTCTACCTGTACAAGGGCCTGCCCTTGCTGGCGCTCCTGCAGCCCGTGTACGTGGTGCTGTCGGTCGCCGGGTGGCGGGCGTGGCGCGTCGCGCTGGTCGCCGCGGATCCGGGTGCCCTCGAGGCGCAGGTCGCGTCGTGAGCACGCGGCGGCGGTACGGCGCGGGTGTCGTCGTCGGCAAGTTCTTGCCGCCGCACGCCGGGCACCACGCGCTCATCGAGGCCGCCGAGGCGGCGTGCGATCACGTGACGGTGGTGCTGTTCGGCAAGTCCGACGAACCCATCGCGCTCGACCTGCGCCGCGACTGGCTGGCCGCCGAGCACCCCGCCGTGCGGGTCGTCGCGGCGATCGACGACCACCCGGTCGACTACCACGACGACGCCACGTGGCAGCACTGGGTCGACGCCACCCGCGCGCTGCTGGCGACCGCCGGCGGCACCGCGTCGCCGGACGCGGTCTTCTCGTCGGAGCCCTATGGCGACGAGCTCGCCCACCGCCTCGGTGCGGTGCACGTGGCGGTGGACGTCGCGCGGGCGACCCACGCCGTGTCGGGCACCGCGGTGCGCGAGGACCCCTTCGCCGCCTGGGAGCACCTGCGACCGCGGATCCGGGCGCACTTCGTCCGGCGCGTCGCGGTGATCGGCGCCGAGTCGACGGGCAAGTCGACGCTGTGCGCGGCACTGGCGCGCGAGCTCGACACCGTGTGGGTGCCGGAGTACGGCCGCGCCTACAGCGAGGCGCGGGGCCTCGGCGGGGCCTGGCGCCCCGACGAGTTCGTGCACATCGCCCGCGTCCAGCGCCTCTGGGAGGACGCGTCCGCGCTCGCCGCGAACCGGGTGCTGCTCTGCGACACGGACGCGCTCGCCACCACCGTGTGGCAGCAGAAGTACGCGCCGGGCACCTCCACGGCCGAGGTCGCGGCGCTGATCCGGCCCTTCGATCGCTACCTGGTGACGGCGCCCGATGTGCCGTGGGTCGACGACGGCCTTCGCGATGGCGAGGACGACCGCGGGTGGATGCACGAGTGCTTCGTCGCGGCGCTCCGCGAGCGGGGTGCTCGCTTCGAGGTCCTCCGAGGCTCGTGGGACGAGCGCCACGCGCAGGCACGCGACGTGATCGACGAGCTGCTCCGCGAGCCCTGGCCGGGGCATGCCTATCGCCCCGTGGAGCGCGGCACGATCCGCCGCGCGTGAGCGCGGCGGGCGCTGGTCGCCGGCGGCCGTCAGCAGGGCCGAGAGAGCGGGCGGTGGGTCAGCGGACGAGCGAGTGCTCGTGGAGGTGCTCGGCGAGCTGGTCGATCCGCTTGGTGAAGCCGCTCTTGGCCTTCGACAGCCCGTTCGCCGGGCGGGCGGCCGCCCCTTCGTGGATCGTCTCGTCCCAGGGGAGCGCCTCGAGCACGCGGAGCTGCACCGCTTCCTCGATCGCGCCGGCGTCGGCGCCCTCGTTGCCGGGCGCGGGCTCGTTCGTGACGAGGGCGAGGCTGGGGTGGCGGTCGAGCAGGTCGCGTGCGATGAGCGTGTTCTTGATGCTCGGCAGCCGGTTCGTGGTGACGAGCAGCAGGGCGTCGCAGAACTGCTGCAGCGACGCCTGGTCGACGAGCTCGAGCGGCGCGTCGATCACCGCCGTGTCGACCTGCTCCTCGAGCGCCACCAGCAGCCGCAGCACCTGCTCGACCGAGAGCGGCGTCAACGACGTGGCCGCCGACGGGGGGCTGAACACCTGGAGGCGCGTCGGCTCGTGCGTGCGCAGCAAGCGGGCCACCGACGCCGCATCGATCTCGAAGGCGTCGATGTCGGTGCCCTCGGGCAGGTCGCGGCGATCGAGCCCCAGCAGCAGCTCGATGTCGCCGACCGTCTTGTGCGCGTCGATCAGCGCCACGCGGTCGCCTTCGATGCGGGCGAGCGCAGCCGCGAGGTTGAGGGCGACCGTCGTCTTGCCGGTGCCCCCGGCGGCGCCGCTCACCACGATCAGGCGCAGGTCGTCGCGCGGTCCGGTCGTCAGAGCGAAGTCGGTCGGTGCACTCGTGCGGGGCCCCTTGCGCACGGTCTGGCGGCGCACGAGCAGCGCGGCGTCGACCGCGGCGTCGATGGCGTCCGCGTCGAACGAACCGAACGGCTTGGTGCCGAAGGCGTCCTCGATCGCGCGGCCCAGGTCGCTGTCGGGGTCGTCGAGCGCGAACACGATGCCGACCTCGGGTCCGAGGTTGGCCTGCTGCACGTGCGCGAGCAGGTCGGGGTCGCGCTCGCCGGACGGGCCCACAAGGATGACCGCGGGGTGCCCGGGCGTCAGGTGGGCGACCGCTTCGAGCACGGTCGAGAACTCGCGCACGTTGGCGTCGCGCCGCCGTCGGCTGAGCGAGTTGAGGTGATCGACGCTGAACAGCAGGTCCAGCGCCACGACGGCGATGTCGATCGAGACGATCGTTTCGTCCACGGGTCAGCTCCGGGTGAAGGGGTTCGGGTCGAGGAAGGCGGGTCGCAGGTACGGGGGGTCGGGGGTGCGGGGCGGGTGGTGTGGGGCTCAGGCTCCTGGCGCGGCGACGATGGCGTCGACGAGCGCGACGAAGTCCTCGATGCGGGCCTCGAGCACGGCGAGGCTGGACGCCCAGAAGGCCGGCGACCGCACGTCGATGCCGAAGCGGGCGGCGAGCGTCGCGGCATCGCCCATCCCGGTGGACGACAACAGGTCGTCGTAGCCCGCCCGGAACGCGTCGGCGTCCTCGAGGTAGCGGGCGTGGAGGCCGAGGCCGAAGAGGAGCCCGAACGTGTAGGGCCAGTTGTAGAAGGGCGTGAAGTAGTGGCCCTTGACGGCCCACATCGTCGGATGTGCCGTCGACTGGTCGAGCCCGTCGCCGTAGGCGGCCTGCTGGGCGTCGAGCATCATCGCGTTGAGGTCGTCGACGGACAGGGTGCTCGTGGCGCGTCGGCGGCACAGCTCACCCTCGAAGAGGAACCGGCTGTGGATGTCGACGACCACCTGGGTGGCCCCCTGCAGGTCCGTGTTCAAGAGCACGAGGCGCTGCCCGTCGTCGGCCCCGGCCAGCCCGGAGGCCACGACGATGGTCTCGCAGAAGATGGATGCCGTCTCGGCCAACGCCATCGGCGTCTGCCGTTGCAGCGGTGTGCGCTCACCCAGGTTCGTGTTGTGGTACGCGTGGCCGAGCTCGTGGGCCAGGGTCTGGACGCTGTCGAAGGACCCGTCGAAGTTGAGCAGCACGCGCGACTCACCGTCGCGCACCGGCAGGCAGAACGCGCCGCCGACCTTGCCGTCGCGCGGCTCGGCATCGATCCACTGCTCGCGCGTGGCGCGATCGACGAGGCCGGCCAGCGTCGGCGAGAACGAGCCGAAGGCCTCGTGCACGTGGGCGGTCGCGGCCGGCCATGCGAACCCCGGCGCCGACTCGCCCGGCGCTGCGACGGGGGCGAACAGGTCCCACCAGGGCAACGGCGGGCCGTCGGCCGCACTGGCTCGGACGGATGCCGGTGCGGTGCGGTCGGCGGACCCAGGAGCGTCCAGCGCCCCGACGTCGAGCAGCGTCGCCTTCGCCCGCAGGTACCGACGGAACGCCGGCAACGAGTCGACGACCGCCGCGGTCATCGCGTCCAAGGTCGTGCGATCGACGTTGTTGGTGAACAGCGCCGCCTCGAGCGAGTCCGTCCAACCGCGACGGCGGTCGAGGAGCACGCGCTCACCGATCGCGCCGTTGAGGGCGGCGGCGAGCGGCACGGTGACGGTGTCCCACGCAGCGCGCTCCGCCTCGTACGCCGCGCGGCGCGTCGCCGGGTCGTCGTCGTGGGCGAGGCCGCGCAGCACGCTCATGGGCAGCTGCTCCCGACGGCCGTCGCCGTGTTCGATCGTGCCGGTGAGCCGCGCCGTCACGTCGCGGTGCAGGCGCGCCCACGCCACGCTGCCGGTCAACCGGAGGTCCGCGGCCAGCCCCTCCTCGGCCTCGGACATCTGGTGCGCCGCCGCGGACGCCCCCTTCGTGAGGGCGAAGGTGTGCGCCGCGGCGCGTTCCGAGGTCGCGAGCACGTCGTCCAAGGGGACCCGGGCCATCCACGCCTCGAAGCGCTTCGTCAGGCGCGTCATCTCGGCGAGCTCCTGCTGCAGCTGCGCTTGACGGCTCGAAGCCCGGTCGTCGCGGGCATCGGTGCTGACGAAGGCGTACAGGTAGGCCGCCACCAGACGGACGCGGGCCATCAGGTCGTTCGTCGCGTCCAGCACCTCGTCGACGGCGGCGCACAACGCCGCATCGACCTCGCCGATCGGGTCTCCGCCCCGCACGTCGTGCCGGTCGTACAGCGCGAGCAGTCGCTGCAGGTCCGCCGTCACGCCCTCGCGGGCGTCCGTCAGCTCGCGCGAATCGAGCCCGGGGAAGAAGGCCGTCACGTCCCAGTGCGGGAGCTCGTCGACGGCGCTGGTGGGCGCGGCAGTTCGTGCGGACAGCGGGTCGGCCATCCGGAGTTTGTAGTCCGTTCCGAGCGGGTGGGGCGGCGCCGAGGGCCGATCGCCGTGGCGACGCCCGCGTGGCACGGGACGGATAGGCTCGCCGCCTGACTTCGTGAACTTGGGAGGGACATGCCGGCCAGTTACCGGGGGCAGGTCGCGACGGCGTTCGAGGTGCTCGCCGAGGGACTCGCCCCGTTCGTCGACGAGCGCATGAACCGCGCGTTCCCCGATGAAGACTGGATCCTCATGGCCGCCGCGAAGCTCGGCAAGCGCCGCGACGTGCTGGTGTCGCTGTCCGACCCGCACTTCCAGCTCGAGGTGCTCAACCGCTGGTGGGGGCCGGCGTTCTCGCAGGCCCTCCCGCAGGACGAGCGGGCGACGATCACCGAGCTGCGCACGGCGCGCAACCACTGGGCCCACCCCGACGAAGACCATCCCTTCGACATCGAGTACGCCACCCGGCTGCACCAGAACGCCGAGGACCTCCTCCGCGCGATCGACTCGCCGAAGGCCGATCAGATCGCCGAGCTCGCCGAGCAGTTGCGCTGGGCCGGCATCCGCGACATGGCGCGCGACAAGGGCATGAGCGAGTCCGACGCCATCATGCAGCAGATGCAGCAGGTGCAGAAGGAGTACGACGAGCTGTCGGCGCAGCTGGAGGAGGCGCGCGACCAGGCCCAGTCGGCCACGGGGCGCACCCGAGCGGTGTCCCGCCAGCTCGCCGAGCTGCAGAGCCAGTACGCCGCCGTCGCCGGGCTGCGCGACCAGTACGAGACGCTCCAGCGCCAGCTCGAGGAGGAGCGGCGCAGTCGGGAGAAGGTCTCCGAGGACACCACGGCGGTGCGCGACCAGCTCGCGGCGGCCGAGATGGCGTTGGTTGGCCTGCGGCGTGAGTCCGACCTGCTGCGCCACCAGCTCGACGACGCCCGGATGGCGATCGACAAGATCGATCCCGTCGAGACCGAGACGGGCCGCCGCTGGATCTGGCTCGTCACCGTCTTCATCATGATGCTCGGCGTGCTGATCGTGATCGCCGCCACGCTCAAGTAGCTCGCGCGCTCAGCGTCCGGGGGGCGTCGTCGTGCCGGCGTCGGGCACCGGACCGGCGCGAACGAGGCGCGGTCCCCGGAGGGATTGCTCAGGCCGCTCTTGCAGAACGGTTTCTCAGGCCGGCTCTGAGGTCGGTCTTCTGACGCCGGTCTTCTGAGGTCGGTCTGCTGAGGTCGGGCCCTCAGGCAGGGGTGCCGGAGGTGGCGGCGAGGGTCTCGCCGCGGGCGAGGCGGGCGACGAGCGCCTTCTTCTCCTCGAGCTCGTCGGCCGTCAGCACGCCCGCGCGGTGCAGGTCGTTGAGCTTGGCGACGAGATCGGCTTCGTTGACCCGGCCGCGGCCCGTCCGCCCAGAGGTGGTGGCGGCCGGAGCCGCAGGAGCGGGCGGGGTCGGTTGGGTCGGCTTGGGCGCGGCGGCAGGTTTGGCCGGCGCCGGACGGGCCGCGGGCGCCGCAGCCGCCGCCGGGCGGGCCGCAGGGTCGCTCGGGGTGCCCTGGCGGGTGCGCTTCAGGATGAGGGCGCGGATCTCGTCGGCCTGGTCGGGCTTGAGGCCCTTGGCCACGATGGTCACGCCGGTGCCGCTCTCGACGGTGACGGTCGAGCCGGTGAACTTCTTGTGCACCACGACGTCGGCGATGTCGGGACCGAAGATCGTCTCGCGGACGCGGTCGTTGCGGTCGTGCAGCTCGACGCGATCGTTGAAGATGACCAGCCGCTCGCCCAGGTGATCGATGTCGGAGTGCAGCGGCGACTGCTTGACCTCGAGGATCGGGGGCTCGCTCGACGGCGTGCGCGTCGTCGCGGCGCCCTTGGTGAGGTCGGCCACCGGCTCCTTGGGTGCGGCCGGGGCCGCCGGCGCAGCGGGCGCCTTGGCCGCCGGCGGCGGGGGCGTGGTCGCGGCCGGAGTCGGCTTCGGGGTGACGGGCTGGGTCGGCGCCGTCGCGGTCGCCCGGCCCGCCGGCGTGTCGGTGCGCAGGCCCCGCGAGCTCGAGAAGTCGCGGCCCTGGCTCGCCTTCTCGTCCTCGATCATGCCCTGGAGGGACGACAGCGCCCGGGTCGCCGCCAGCGCTCGCTTGCCGGCGAGGGCGGCGGCGTCGCGGCGGGATTGCTCGTTGCGCACCCGGATCTGCTCTTCGGGGCTCAACCCGTACCCGGCCCGGCGCACCGTGTCGTCGCTCGCCGCCGGCTTCGGCGTGGCGGCAACGGGTGCGGTCTTGGCCGTCGCGGCGGCCGGCTTCGCCGGCGCCGCCGGTGGGGCCGCGCTCTTGGCGGTCGTCGCCTTGGCCGGTGTGGCCCTCGCGGGCGTCGCCTTGGCGGGGGTTGCCTTGGCCGGCGTCGCCTTGACCGGCGCCGTCTTGGCGGGCGCCGTGTTCGCCGGAGCTGCCTTCGCGGCGACGGGCTTCGCCGCGACCGGCTTGGCGGCGACGGGCTTCGCCGGAACCGGCTTGGCGGCGACGGGCTTCGCCGGAACCGGCTTCGCGGGGACCGGCTTGGCGGCTGGCTTCGCCGGCGTGGGCTTCGCCGCGGCCGGGGCCTCGGCGGGCGTCGTGCGGGTCTCGGGCGGGTACCACTTGCCGTCGGCGGCGAGCCACCAGCCGGGCTCCGGGGGCTGCTCGGACTCGACCGGGGGGTACCACTTGCCGTCGGACGCGAGCCACCAACCGGGCGCGGGGGCCTTGTCGGCGTCCTTCGGCGGGTACCACTTGCCGTCGGAGGCCTGCCACCAGCCAGCGCCCTGCGAAACGTCGCTCAACGGCTCGCTCCTAACCCGTTCAGGCCGCCTGAGAGGTTCCTGTTCATGGAACCACGCACGGCGAGGGAGGGGCGAATCGGGCGGTGGTCGGGGGTGGAGCGGGAAGGCGCGACGGGACCAGGTTGCCACCCGGTGACCGGGGTCTGGTTCGCCGTCGAGGTGTTCACCTTGCTTGTCTCCCAGGAACCTGTGCTTCGCCGCGCCAGGGGGCTCCAAACGCGCGTGGCTCCCTCCGTCCTGTACTGATCGGCCGCTGCGCCCGGATCATTAAGCGCAAAGCGCGAGTTCCTCGCCAGTGGGAACTGTCAGCGGCGCCGAATGTGGTTCCCCTCGGGTCGCCGGCCCCCACGATCGGCCTCTCACGCTCCAGAAGTGCTGGTCAGGGCATGTGCGAGGCGTCGAACGTCGGTCGTCACCGTCGCCGAGGACCGCGCCGTGAGCCAGGCGAGGTTGCGCCGGTGCAGGTCGTCATCGTCGTCGTACCGATTGAGGAGCACCGTGACGGCGTCGAGGGCGATCACGGGCTCGAGGGCGGCGAGCGACAGCAGGACGGCGTTGACCGTGCCGAGCCCGGCGTCGGCCACGAGCACCACGTGGTCGGGGGCGAGCCGGTCGACCACGTCGATCGTGTCCCCGTCCGCGGCGAGGGGTGAGCGCACGCCGCCCGCGGTCTCGAGCAGCCCCACGTCGGGGCCCGCGCCCGGGGCGGCGGCGGGCCACGAGAGCTCGGCGATGAGGTCGTCGAGCGTGAAGGGCGGCAGACCGAGCACGTCGGCGGCCATCGGGGGTGCCATCGCGACGGGGAACCAGCGATGGGCCGGGCAGACGTCGGTGGCCACGGTGCCCGCGGCGGCGGCCAGGACCTGCGCGTCGGTGATGCCCGCCTCGTCGTCGCCCGGCTCGAAGGACTGCGCGGGCTTGCGGGGGGCGACGGAGCCGCCGGCCTCGCGGACGAGCTCGCACAGCCGGGCACCGACCCAGGTCTTGCCGATCTCGGTCGCCGTGCCGGTCACCACCACCAAGCGCGCCGGTCGCCCGCTCGCCGGACCTGCGCTCATCGGGAGCGAGGCGCCGCGCCGGCCGCCGGCCGGCCGCTGGTCGCGGGGGTGAGCGAGAGCGAGGCCAACACGTCGCGCAGCATCGCCACCTGCGCGTCGGTGTGCGCGGCCGACAGTGCGATGCGCAGGCGCGAGGTGCCGGGCGGAACGGTCGGCGGTCGGATCGCGGGCACGAGCAGCCCCCGCTCGAGCAGTGCGGCGGCGGCGGCCACCGCGTCGCCCTCGTCGCCGACAACGACGGGCAGGATCGGCGAGGGGTGGCCCGGCGCCAGGGCCTCGACGTGGCCGCGCAAGCGGGCGCGCAGCTCGTCCCCTTCGGGCGAGCACACGATCGCCACTGCCGCCAGGGCGGCGGCGGTGTCGGCCGGGGTCGACGCGGTCGTGAAGATGAACGAGCGAGCCCGGTTCACGAGCAGCTCGACGGCGCGAAGCGAGCCCGCCACGAAGCCGCCCAGCGACCCGAGGGTCTTCGACAGCGTGCCGACCTGCAGGCAGTCGAGGCCGTCGACCTGCAGCAGGTCGGGTCCCGGCCCGAGCACCGCGTGGGCCTCGTCGACGATGAGCAGCGCGCCGTGCTCGATGCACAGGGCGACGATGTCGTCGAGCGGGGCGATGTCGCCGTCCATGGAGAAGACGGTGTCGGTCACCACGATGCTGCGTCCGCCGTCGCTGGCGCGCAGCAGCGCGGCCAGCTCGTCGGTGTCGCGATGCGCGTAGATCGCGACGTCGGCGCGCGCCAGGCGGCTGCCATCGACGATCGAGGCGTGGTTGAGCTCGTCGGAGATGATGCGCACGCCGGGCGCGCCGAAGGTGGTGAGCACGCCGAGGTTGGCGGCGAACCCGGTGGGGAACAGCAGCGCCGCTTCGGTGCCGCGCCACGCGGCGAGCTCGCGCTCGAGCTCGTGGTGCGAGGGACGGTCACCGACCACGAGGCGCGCCGCGCCGGAACCGGCGCCCCACCGGTCGAGGGCCTCGTGCGCCGCGGCGACGACGGCGGGGTGCTGGGTCAGTCCGAGGTAGTCGTTCGACGCGAACGAGACGACGGGCCGGGCCGGCGCGCCCGGCGACGGCGTGAGCTCACCTTCCGGCCCGGCGGCGTCGAAGGGACGGGGCGAGCGCCACTGCCCGGCCGCGTCGATCAGCTGGCACTGGTCGTCGATCCACTCCGCCCACGCCGTGGGCGGGTGGGCGGTCGGGCGGCTGGTCGGGCGGTCCGCTGGGCGGCCGCTCACTGGAACGGGTCCCACTCGTCGTTCCAGTCCGCGCGGCCTTCCTTCACCTTGTTCCGGGTGCTGCGCAGCATGCGCATGCGCAGCACGAACATGGCGACGGCGACGGGGATGATGACGACACCGAAGATCCAGGGCGCCATGTCAATCGCTCCTGCTGGTCGCATCGAGCGTGGCGACCTCGGTGATCGCGTCGGCCAGCACGTCCACGATACGGGTGACCTCGTCGCTCGTGGTCGTCAGCATCGGCATCAGCACGACGACGTCGCCGAGCGGGCGCAGCAGCACGCCCCGAGCCACCGCGGCGGCGCAGACCCGGCGGCCCCAGCGCAGGCCGTCGGCGGGGGGCGCGAGCTCGATCCCGGTCATGAGGCCGCGTCGGCGGATGGCGCGCACCTCGGCCCGATCGGCGATCTTGGCGTCGAGCTCCTTGCCCAGCTCGTCGGCCCGCGCCCGGACGTTGGCGAGCACGTCCCACTGGTCGATGAGCTCGAGGTGGCGCAGCGCGACGGCGCACGCCAGGGCGTTCCCGCTGTAGGAGTGCCCGTGGTAGAAGGTCAGCTCGCTGAGGTCGGGCCCGAGGAACGCCTCGTACACGCGGCGCGACGCGACCGTGGCCGACAGCGGCAGGTAGCCACCGGTGATGCCCTTGCCGATCACCAGCAGGTCGGGGCGGATGCCGCACTGCTCGCTGGCGAACAGCGTGCCCGTGCGCCCGAACCCCGTCGCCACCTCGTCGGCCACCACGAGCACCCCGAGCTGCTGGGCGTGGGCCACCACCCGTCGCACGGCGGCGGCCTCGGTGACCTGCATGCCGGCGGCCCCCTGCACGAGCGGCTCGATGACCAGCGCCGCGAGCGTGGGCGCGTGCGCGTCGAGAGCCGCCACCGCCGCGGACGCCCAGTCGGGGTCGTCGTAGCCCGGCGTGCGCACCACCGGGAAGCGCAGCGGATCGAAGACGTCGGTGCCGAACCCGCCGCTGCCGAGCGAGATCGATCCCATCGTGTCGCCGTGGTAGGCACCGCCCAGCGCGAGGTACTGCGTGCGCCCGGTCGCGCGCGGATCGGTGCCGGCGGCGACGGCCAGGTTGGCCCAGTACTGGAACGCGATCTTGAGGGCCTGCTCGACGCCGGCGGCGCCGTCGGAGGCGAAGAGCAGGTGCGGATCGTCGACGGGCAGGCGCGGGGCCAGGGCCTCGGCCAGCTCGATCACCACCTGGTTGCCGTTGCCCAGCAACGTGGAGTGCGCGACGCGCTCGAGCTGGTCGCGGACGGCGTCGTCGAGCTCGGGCAGGTGGTGGCCGAGGGTCGTGACCCACAGCGACGAGATCGCGTCGAGGTAGCGCTGGCCGTCGGCATCGATCAGCTCACGGCCTTCGGCGCGGTCGACGATGACGGGCCGGTTCTCGAGGTAGGTCGACATCTGCGTGAAGCCGTGCCACACGACCGCGGCGTCGCGCGCCGCCCAACTCGCGGCGTCGTGGCCGGCGGGTGTGGTTCCGGACGGGGAGCGAGGGGGTTCGGTCACGGCTGGAGGGTAGCCGTGCGCGCCTCGGCGCTCTCCTGCCACGCCGCGCAGGTGTCGCCCATCGGCGTCGAGGACGGTCCGTTGACCCACGGCCAGATCTCCTCGGCGAGGCGCCGGAAGTTGCCGGTTGCGTTGAGCTCGCCGAACAGCGCGTACAGGCCCAGGTTGATGCGGTTGATGATGACGAACGACGGCGGGAGGTTGGCGGCCTTCATGATCTCGCCGTACGGTCCGCGCTGGTCGAAGAAGCGACGGACGGTCTCGGACGCGTAGTCGGCGGTGATCGTGTACTCGCCGTCCTGGGCGACGAACTCGTAGAAGTGCCCGAAGTAGTCGATGATCTCGTCGTTGCTGAACGGCGCGTCCTTCGGCAGCAACCCGATGTCCTCGATCGCCTCGCGGAAGCGCGCGGCATCCGGTTCGATCACCATCCAGTGGATCATCCGCTGGAACGGCTCGAGCTCCTCGTCGGTGAACCGCTTCACGAGGCCGTAGTCGAGGAAGGTCACGTGGCCGCCGGGCCGGAAGAGGTAGTTGCCCGGATGCGGATCGCCGTTGAACGCCTTGAGCCGGTACAGCGACCCGAACGCGTAGCGATAGAGCGTCTCGGCGGCCAGGTTCTTCTCGTCCTGGTTCCACGTCAGCAGCTCGTTCCACCCGACGCCCTCGACGAGGTCGGAGGTGAGGACACGACGGGACGAGTACGCGCTGATCACGTCCGGGACGTGGATGTAGGGGTGGTCGCGGTAGAAGTCGGCGAACATCTGCTGGTTCGTCGCCTCGCGCTCGTAGTCGAGCTCCTCGACGAGCCGCTCGCGCAGCTCGGCGACGATCGGCTTGTGGTCGAGGCCGGGGAAGAGCTGACCCATCCCCGCGAAGAGGAGCCCCACGCTGTCGAGGTCGGCGGCCACGGCCTTGTCGACCCCGGGGTACTGCACCTTCACCGCCACGGCCCGGCCGTCGTGCGTGAACGCGCGGTGCACCTGGCCGATCGAGGCCGACGCGATCGGGACCGGATCCCACTCGGCGAAGAGCTCGTCGGGCGGCGCGCCCAGCTCGTTGGCGATCACGCCGGCGGCGAGCTCGCCCGACATCGGCGGGGCGTCCTGCTGCAGTTGGCTCAGGGCCTCGCGCACGTGCTCGGGCAGGCCCTGGTCGAGGTAGCTGACCATCTGGCCCAGCTTCATCAACGCACCCTTCATCTGCCCGAGCGCCTCGGTCACCTGCTCAGCTGTCTTGATCTCGAACTCGACATCGAGCGCGTCCTTGCGCTCGGCGGACGCGAAGGCGCGACGGGCGCGGTGCACGGCGAAGTCCCGACCGGCTCGGGCCCCCACGCAGGCGAGGCGGGAGTTGCGCTCGAAGGTGCTGAACTGGCTGACGGGCCGATGCCCGGACCCGGGCCGGGCCGCCTCGGTCGCCGCGGGAGCACCGGCCGCCCCGGCAGCGTGGGTGAGCCGGGTGGCCTTGCGGCGCCACACCACGACCGCGGCCACCGTCGCCCCGAGGGCTCCCACTGTTGCGATGCGTCGCAGGTTCACGCCGGGCACGCTACGACGCCGGCGCCGCCCGGCCCCAACTCGCTCCGCCGCCCCGGGGGGTCCTTGTGAGGGCGGCGTGGACGCGGCACGCTGCTGGTATGTCGTCCCCGCGGCCGTCGAGCCGCGTCCGTTCCGCGCCGGGCGTCCGCGCGCGTCGCGCTGGCCTCGTCGCCGCCGCGCTCGCGCTCGTCACGCTGGCGGCGCTCGGCGCCGGGGTGGGCGTCGACGGAGCGGGCGCCCAGGGGGCGTCGTCGACCACCACGACGCGACCGGCGTCCACCTCGTCCTCGGCGAAGGCCTCCACGTCGGTGGCGACGTCCGCGGCGCCGACGACCGCCGCCACCACGGCGGCGCCCACGACGGCGGCCCCCACGACGACGATCGAGACCACGACCACCGCATCGACGACCACGACCGTCGCGACCACGAGCACCTTGCCGCCGCCCCCACCCGTCGAGAACGCGCGCTTCCCGGCCCGGCTCGTCGCGCCGGTGCCGCCGGTCGAGGGTGGCCCCGAGCTCGTCGTCAACGCGATGTACCTCGCCGCGAGCGAGGACGCCCAGGCGCCCGACGTCGTCGTGCACTTCCGGGCGCCGTTCGCGCTGCCGGCGTCCAAGTACCAAGTGGCGGTGCTCGTCGGCGACCCGAACGGCCAGCGGGCGCGCGTCTCGCTGGTGTCCACCGGCGCCGGCGCGAAGCCGACCGGCACGGTCGAGATCGGCGACGGCAAGACGTGGACCGCGTCGGGCCCCACCCAGGTGCAGCACGACCCGAGCGGCTTCGTCGTGATCCGCGTGCCGTTGGCGGCCACCCCGGCGGGCGGTGCCGTGTGGGCCGAGATCACGGAGGGGGCCTCCACGGGCGCGACCGTGCGCACGCCGTTCTTCGACCGGGCCGCGTTCTTCGGCTCGGCGGATGCGGGCACGCTGCCCGCCAGCCGGTTCGGCCGGGTGAACACCCCGGACGGCAAGGCGGCTCCGGATGTCGCCGCGCTCGACGTCGGCCCCGTCGTGTCCGTCAACCAACAGAAGATCTACGTGAAGTACGACGAGGCACCGCCCACCGCGCTGCTCGGCCAGCCCGTGCAGGAAGCGGTCGACGTGGTGCGCATCGTCCCGAACTTCGACACGGGCGGCGTCGTCGGCGACTCCATCCGCATCAACCGCACAGCGGGCACGGCCGCGCTCTTCGACGGGTTCGGCGCCACCCCGGTCGACAAGAGCGGCGACCGCAGCTGGATCGTGCGCGGTCCCGACGGGCCCCCAGGGGCGACGACGCTCGTCTTCGACCTCGACGCGGCGGCGAAGCAGCTCGGCCTCACCCTCGACCGCGACCGCACCGCGGTGGGCCTCACGCGCTCGTTCGTGCTGGCCGACGGGCGCATCGTCACGGCCGACGGCGTGCTGGCCACCGCGGCGTGGCTCGACCTCGCCCCGCCGCCGCTCAGCGCGACCACCGGTGGCACCACGCCGTCGAGCGCCGCCACCAGCACGGCGGATGCCGACCGGCCCAAGATCATCGCCGGGGCGGCGGCGGTCGCGGCGGTGCTCCTCGTGCTCGCGCTCGTCCTGGTCCTGCGGCGCCGGCGGCGGCGCCGGGAGGACGCCGCGGTGGCTGCGACGATCGCCCGGCGCGCCGAAGCCGGCGACCGCATCCCGTGGGCCAAGAACGACAGCCAGCTCACGCTCGAACACGATCGCGTCGTGATCCCCGGCACCGCCGAGCACTCGCTGCTGCCCGTCGCCGACGAGCCGGCGACCACCGATGCCGCGCCGATCCTGAACGGCAGCGCCGATGCACCGCCGCCGGACCCGGAGCCGGGCGCGGGGGGAACCGGCGTGGAGACCACCGTCGCGACGGCCGTCGGGTCGGGGGTCGGGAAGGGTGGTGTCGGAGTCGTGGAAGCCGAGCCGCCGCCCTCGGTCGGCCACGCCGGTCCCGTGCCCTGGCGCTCGGCGACGTCGGGCTCGACGCCGGCGGTCGAGGCCCGCGCGCCCGCGGTGGACGCGACGACGCTCGGCCCCGAGATCGCGGCCAGTGCCGACGCCGCAGGTGCCGCGGGTGCGGGCGCCGCGAATGCGGGCGCCGCCGCTGCGGGCGCGGCGG
>CAYUOL010000055.1:0-27370 GCA_964446345.1 uncultured Iamiaceae bacterium
GGGCAACAGGAGGATGGCCGACTCCGCCGCGAGCACCGTGAAGGCGATCATCGGCGGCGCCACCACCAGGTAGGCCGAGCGCGCACTCGTGCGCCGGTACAAGAAGACGCCCGCCGCCGCAGCCACGCCGAACGCTATGAGCGCGAGGAAGAGCGGGGCCAACGCCGAGGAGCTGCCGTTCAACCCGGTCTCGGCATCGGTCCGGCTGCCCTGCGGCGTCGGCGTGAACGGCTTGCCCTCCAGCTTGGCCACGACGACCGTGGCCTTGGATCCGTTCCACGGCACGGCGTTGGCCGACGTGACGAGGGTGAGGCGGTTGTCCGAGGTCTTGCCGTAGAGGGCGTCGGCGGTCAGCACGTTGGCGGCGGCAGGATCGACGGCCCCCGTCTCCTCGGGGATCGCCGAGAGGGCCGTGTCCGAATTCGCTTGGTCGACCTCCACCGGATCGATCGTGCGGATCTCCTTGTCGCCGACCCAGTCGACGCGGTAGATCGACTGGCCCTGGGTGGTGGTCACGAGGACGGCATCGCCGCGGTGCAGCGCCCCGAGATCGCCGAACGGGCCGCCGAGGGCCTTGTTGCGCCCGACCACCACGCTGTTTCCCGGCTGGCCCAGCCCGGCGGTGCCCGGGACGTGGCCGGGGCCGAGCGCCGTCTGCGCCGGCTGCGCCCCTTGGACGGCGACTTGTTGCAGCGCGATGCCACCGATCTCGAGGATCCCCACCGGCGCACCCGCGGCCGGCGCCTTCGTCGGCACCTCGATCCCTGCCAGGCCGGTCGCCTCATTGGCCTTCTGCTCGATCTCCGTGCGGTGCTCGCTCAGCAACCGACGCTGCTCCCGCGCCTGGAACGACGGTCCGAGGCCGTAGACGACGAGGGCGAGCACGACGAGCACGACCCCGGACCACAGGGCCGCGATCTGCGCGACGCGCCCGGGCGACGGGGCCTCGTCCACAACGGGACCGACAGGCTGGGTGGGTCCGTGGTCGGGGACGACCGACGGCTGCCCGTCGTCGATCTCCGGCCGGTCACGGTCGGTTCCCGGTCTCGTCGCGATCACATCGACTCCTCGGTCGGTTCCGGCGCGGGATCGAGCGGGGCGGCTCCTCGCCGAAGCCCTCCGCCGGAGGTGACGCGCGTCGCCAGCGAGACGAGCAGCACGATCCCCACGAGCGCCATGACGGTGACGAGCGTGTTGGGCAGGCGGCTGCCGGCGAAGTCGGGAGGGCGAGGTTCGGCCACGGCGAGCGCGATCTCTTGGGGCGTCGTCGCTCCTCCCGCCGCCGCGGCATCGGGTGGCGGCGGGGTCTCCCCGAGGCCGGACGCGGAAGCGCTGAAGTCGCTGCTGCCCGATCCCGACGACGAGCCCCCGTCGGCGGACGCGACGTCGCCGCCGCCGTCGAAAGAGCCCTCTCCGCCGCCGCTCCCCAGGTCGAACGATCCCTCCGGCGGCGGTGGGGTCGCCACGAACGGCGTCGTCGTCGTCGAGGTCGTCGTGGTGGTCGGCTCCGGGTCGTCCTCCTTGCACGCGCCGGAGACCGGCGCCGTACCGACCTTGGCGATGGCGTCTGCAGCCTGTGCCTGCAGCTCGTCGGTGAGCCTCACCATGCCGGCCGGCAGGTGCTGCTGGCCGTCGGTGGTGATGTAGGTGAGCCACTCCTTCAGGGCTGCCTGCGACTCCGAGCGCGGCGCACAGGTGGCGTCCAGGAGCGGTTCGGTGGGAACGAGCGCGTACTCGACGAAGGTGAGCGGGTAGGCAGTCGCGTCACCAGCCGTCGCCGTCGTGGCGATGTCGGGGATGAGCATGCCCTCGGCGTTGGCCTTCATCGTCGGCACCGCCGCCCGCATGTTGGCCTCGGTCGGCAGGACGAAGGCACCTGAAGCGTTCTGGATCGCCGCCGGCGTCATCCCGAACGCGGTGGCCGTCTCGTTGTCGGTGAGCACGAACGCGCCACCAGGGCCCCGCAGCACGAAGGTCTTCTGCCGCAGCGACGACCGGGCGCTGAGCAACGACAGCGCCTTGTTGAAGCTCGGTGTGGCCAGGCCGAAGTTCGCGGTGACCCCCCGCTCCTTGCCGGCATCGCTACCGAAGGCCGACGAGCTCGGCACCACCCACAGCCCGGGGGCGAAGCGATCGGCGAGGCTCGACATGAGCCACGAGGTCATCTCGGCGGAGGCGGCGCTGGCGACCTGGAACTCCGGATCGGCGAACAGCGCGCCGTCGCGCATCTCGGGGTTCCGCTCGTAGAGCTCGGCGGTGTGGTCGGTGAACGCCGATTCACCCTGGCCGGTGAGCAGGCGAGTCACCTCGGCCGTCGTCAGCTTGATGCTCTTGTAGGGAACGGTCTTGCTGTTCGTGTCGACCGTGCCCCCGCCGACGCCCATGACGCTCGCGTTGATGGCCACCGGCACCGCGACCGATGCGCGCTTCGGGATGCCGTCCGACACCAGACCCACGTTCGGGTCGTAGCCGGCCGCCGTGTACGTGAGATCCAGGTTGCCGGTGGAATAGGCGGTCAGCGCGTCGCCCTCACCGCTGAAGATGCCCTGGCTGAGGGCACCCGCCTGGCCGGGGCGCTTGCACTCCTCGACCGTCCAGTTGATCCACGCCTCGGTCATCCGCCCCGATCCGCCGGTCGCGAGGGCACCAGGCGCCTTGCCACCACACCCCGCGATCGGATCCTCGTTCAGGTACTCGAGCTTCTGGACGAACGGGACCCAGGCCACCTTGTTGTTGCTGAAGTACTGGAGCTCGACGACGAGCGCACACGGGTGCGTGTCGTCGCAGGTGAGCGTCTGCGCCACGTCCGAGCGGTCCTTCCACCCCACCGTGCCCGTCCCGAGACGCAGTGCGAACGTCTGCCCTTCGGGACGCACGGAGCCCGTTGCCATCTGGTTGTCGGCCGCAGCCGCGTCGGCGGAGCTCGAGATCGGCTTGTCCGGGCAGTTCGCGTTGCCGCTGTCGAAGTCGGGCGCGGGTCGGTTGCCGGTGCTGGGCTTGTACTCGACGCCGAACCGGCACACCCGCGCCTCGGCGTAGAAGACGAGCGACGACGGTGTGCTCTTGACGTTGATCGCCACGTTCTGGCCGTCGACCAGTCCCGATGCGGGCGTCACGGTGACGACGATGGGTTCCCCCGCCGCGCTCGCCGTGCCCGACCCCGATGCGAACGGGACCACCACCGCAAGCACGGCGATCGCGCCGAGGGCCCAGCGCATCGACGGCCCCAGGGACGGCAGGGACCTCAGGGACGGCAGGGACCTCAGGGCCCTCAGGGACCTCGGAGACCACCGGGGCCGGAGGCGGCTGCGCTCCACTTCACCGGGGTTTCGCGGCACGAGAAGCTCCTCGGGAGGCCGAAGGCGCGAGACGGGGATCACGTCGCGGCGTAGTAGCCGACGGCGTCGAACAGCACGTCGGTGCTGCCCTGGTTGTTGGCGAAGGCGACCTGGCCACCAGCACCGATCTTCACGGCCACCAGGTTCGGCACGGTCTCACCGACCGCGAAGTTCAGGTTGGACGAGCCCGGCACGCTGCCGCCGGACGGGTACACCGTCAGGAAGCTGTTCTGTGTGCCACCGGTGACCGTCGTGTTGCCGAGGACCGCGTTCGCCCCCGCCGGGATCGAGGCCGCGCCGACGACGGCGAGGTTCTTCGGGGACCCGGCGGCCACCTTGCCGGTGAAACCGGGGCCGATGCGCGAGTCGAGGATGCGAGCCGGCGGCATGGAGTGGAACAGGTCGCCCGTGCTCGTCGAGAAGTAGCCGACCACGTCGGCGATCACGTCGACCGAGCCCTGGTTGTTGGTGAACGACACCTTGCCGCCCGTGCCGAGCTTCACCGTGACCAGGTTCGGTACCGTCTGGCCGACGGCGAAGTTGAGGTTCGAGACCGCCGCCGGGGTACCGGTCGGCGAGACGGTCAGGAAGCTGTTGAGCGTGCCGCCGGTGACCGTCACGTTCATGACCACGGCATCAGCGCCGCCCGGGATCCCCGCGGCACCGGTCACCTGCAGCTCCTTCGCAGCGCCCGCCGTCACCTTCCCGGTGAAGCCCGGGCCGACCCGGGAGTCGAGGATCCGCACTGGCGCGATCGACGTGTACTTGTCGGCGACGCCGGTCGAGTAGAAGCCGACGAGGTCGGCGATGACGTCGACCGTGCCGACCGCGTTGCTGAAGGACACCTGGCCCCCGGAGCCGATCTTGACCGTCACGAGGTTCGGCACGGTCTGGCCGACGGCGAAGTTGAGGTTCGAGGAGTTCGGCACGCTTCCACCGGCGGGGTACACGGTCAGGAAGCTGTTGCTGTTGCCGCCGGTCACGGTCACGTTCATGACCGCCGCATCCGCACCGGCCGGCACACCGTTGGCGCCTGTCACCTGGAGCGACTTGGGAGCGCCGGCAGCCACCTTGCCCGTGAAGCCGGGGCCGATGCGCGAGTCCAGGATCCGCACGGGGTTGACCGGGTGGAAGTAGGTGCCACCGCCCTGCGGGGTCGTGGTCGAGGTGGTCGAGGTCGAGGTGGTCGAGGTCGACGTGCTGGTGGTGGACGTCGTCGTGGAGGACGAGGTCGTCGTGGACGAGCTCGTCGTCGTGCTCCCGCTGGCGTAGGTCAACGGGATCGACTTGAACTTCGTCCCGTTGCTCGTGGCCGTGACCGGCACCGAGAGGCGCAGCACGAGCGAGCACGGGTGGTTCGGGCCGCACTCGATCGTGCTGCCGTCGACCGCCGACACCTGGCTACCGACGCCGGCGCGGAACGTCGTGCTGAGCACGAGGTTCGGTGGAGCGCCCGGCACCGCCTTGTAGTCGTCGGAGCCAGCCGAGATCGGGGGGGCGACGCAGTTGCTCGTCTGCGATGGATCGAAGCCGAAGTCGTTCGTGATGTTGACGTTCGGCTTGCAGAGTCGGATCTCGGTTCCGAAGATGTTGCTCGGCGACGCGTTCGGGGGGCTCTGCGCATCGATCGTGAGGTTCACGACCGAACCGTTCACCAGCTCGGTGTTGTTGGTCGCCGTGACGGTGACCGGGATGTTGGGAGAGTCGGCGTCGGAGCGGCTGGCGAAGGCCAAGATCCCGACCACCACCAGCGCAACGGCCAGGAACGCACGAACGTCTCTACGACGCCAGACAACCATCGGTCAACGACCTCCCAAAGCAGCAGTCACGGAACAACCGGCGCGGTGGATCCCTTCGGCAACGAGAGGCACGCGGGATCCGCCGCGGCTCGGGACCGACCCTAAAGATCGACTCGGAATGGCAGACCAATGCCAGGCAAACGCACGGTGAAGAAGCGCTGAAAAGCGCGGGGCCAGGGATCAGCCGAAGTTCACCGGGTACGAGCGGAAGGCGAACCCGTCGGGGAACTGCAGCTTGAGCACGAGGACACAGGGGCTCCCCGGCCCGCACGTGACCGTGGCGGGTGCGCCTTGCTCGGTCTTGAACGTGTCGCTGCCGACACCGACCTTGAACGTGGCGTCCAGCGCCGAGAACGGGGGCTTCGCCGGCACCTCCTTGTACTCCTCCGACGACGGGGAGAGCGGTTTCGACGCGCACTTGCCCGTGATCGTCGGATCGAAGTCCGCTTCGTTCACGTAGTCCACCCCGGCTTTGCACAACCGGGCCTCGAACCCGAAGATCTTCGAACCGCTGGTCGGAGCGACGCGGATCGTCACGTCCGAACCGTTGCCCAGGCCCGACGCGGGTGACACCTGCACGTTCAGGGGCATCGCGGCGGTGGTCGGCGGGGCCTTCACCTTCGGGCCGGTGGTCGGCGGGGTCGTGGTCGGCGGGGCCGAGCTCGACGGCGGCACGGCGGGATCGACCGGCACCGCGCTGGCTGTCTCCGGTGCCGGGCCGACGACCGAAGTGGCCGTCGGCGCGCCGTCGCCGACCGCCGTCGTGGTGGAGACCGGCACCGACGATGTCGTGCCGTTGCCGGCGCCGGAGGCGGCGGTGGTGGTGCCCGTGTCACGGCCGCGCATCACGACGGCGACGAGCACGAGGACGAGGGCGAGAGCGCCGAGCGCGATGGCGCCGTTGCGACTGCGAGTAGACATGGCGGCAATCGTGACGGTTGCCCGCGCGCCCTACAACCGCTCAACCCCGTTGTTCACCCACAGTTTCCCCCGATGTCCTCCGGGTGTTCGCTGACGTCGACTGGAGTTCGCGTGGCGGCCGCGCCCCGGTTGCCGGTGCCGGCTTCGGCTGGGTCGTCAGGGGCGCCGTCGATCCGGGCCGACGCCGCCGACGCCGACGTCGCCGAACCACCCGACGCACGAGCAGTCCCGCAGCCAGCACCGCGAGCGCGAACAGCCCCCAGGGGCGTGACTCGGTGTGGGAGCTGAAAGGCACGGGAGCATCGGTCCCGTAGATCGTCCCGTGGGCGAACCACGTGCCGACGGCCGGCGCTGGCACGGTGACCGCAGTGCGAAGGGCGCGCTGCTCCCCGGGCGCCAGCGCGCCGACCGCCGGGAGCGCCAGTGATGCACCACTCGTCGGCGACGAACCCGCGGCCGCGGTGACGGTGAGGTTGCGCATCGGAGTGGTACCGGTGTTGTGCAGGGTGAGGACCAGCGTGTGGTGCACCGGCCCACCGAACAGAGCAAGGGCCCGGTCGCCGAGCGTCGCGTCCTCGTCGGGTTCCAGGGCGGCGACGACGTCGAGCTGCGCCGCGGGGATCGCGCCGATCGGCTTCGGTCGCTCCTCCGGGCGCAGCACGGGCACGCCGGGCAGCTCGATGGGCACCGAACGCACGAGGGCGCTCTCCTCGGTCGCGACCTGCACGATGCAGGGGCACCCGATCGGCGGGTGCGCGGTGGGGAGGATCGCGGTGACGTTGCCCGTCTCGGGCACCACGGCCGCGAACGCGCTCGATAGGTCGCAGTCCTCCGTCGCCCGCCGCGCCTCGTTGCCGCAGATGCTGATCGTCACCGGTCCGGCTGGCCACCCTTCCAGCTTGACCACGCGGACCGGTCCGGTGCTGGTGGCCATCGAGTCGAGCACGAGGCGGCCTGTGGTCACCAGCGTGCCCGTCGGGGTGCTGGTGCCCGGGGTGCCAGCCGGCTGGGCGTCCGCACGCGTCGACGAAGCAAACGCGGCCAGCACGGCGAGCGCTGCTATCGCGAGCTGGAACCTCCACCTCATGGGCTCGAGGCCGCAGGGCGCGCCTCCCCGTCACCGCCGCCCGCCCCGGCGAGCGCAGGCTCTGGATCCGTGGCGCGGCCGTCATCGCCGTCGTCCGGCTCGGTGCTGTCGTCGGCCGCGCCGTCGCGCCCTCGGCGGGCCTTGAACCTGCGTCGTACGAACCAGAGCGCGATCACCACGGCCGCCGCGAGCAGCAGCTTCCACGGCACGGCCCACGTGCTCGTCGACCGAGACATCGGCTCGAGGGGCGGCAGGCCCTTGTCCGACACCGTCGGCGAGAACGGCGTGATCGTGATCTCCGTCGTCACGCGACCCGCGAGCGCGATGTCGTCGAAGTGCTGGGTGTACGCGGCCTCGGCGCCAGGCAGCAGCTCCGACACGTCCGGCGGGGTCCGTTCGGACAGCGGCCACCCGAGCGGACCGGATGCGGCGAGCGACTGGTGGGCCTTCAACAGGACGTTGCCGGCGTTGCGCACCTTGTAGGTCACGTCGATCCCACCGCCGCCGCTGAAGCCGTTGCCCCCGTGGTAGGAGCTGTCGACATCCTCGAGCACGAGGGCCGGGGTGAGGGGACCGCTGACGCGCGTGTACATCCGGACGCCGACCCGGTGCTCGACGTTCACCCCCGTCACTGACGAAGCCCCCGCGGAGGTCGCCAGCGACGCGACGATGCCGGCATCGTGGTCGCCTGGGACCGCGTCAGCGGGCACCGTCAGGGTGAACGGGATCACGATGCCCTTGTGCGCAGGGATCGTGACGAGCTCGCGGTCGAGCTTCACCCACGCGCCCAGGTCCTTCGACCGCTGCTCCTTGGTCAGCAGGTCGATGCCGCCGTTGGTCGTGGTGTACGCGTCGCGGGCGTAGATCTCGAACGTGCGCTCGGCGTTGCCGTTGTTCCACAGGGTCACCTTGTCCTGCACGGTGCTGCCCGGCGCGACGTCGTAGGAGAAGTTGGATCGTTCCGCAGGGTTGGTCGCGTCACCGCCGGTCGGCGAGACGGCCCAGGTGTTCGAGGACGGGTCGTCGCTGATGGGTGGCGCGGTGCCATCCTGCGTGGTCGGCGGCGCAGTGGTCGGCGCGGCCGGCGGCGACTGCGCGTAGGCCGGTCCGGCCGACGCCGACAACGACACCGACACGGCCAGGGCGAGCAGCACGCCCGCCATCGACGAACGAGCTGACCTGCGGGACGCGGGGGTCCGGCGTGGGCCCGCCCCGGTGGTTCGGTCGGACGGTGGCGCAGGGCGGTGGGGATGCATGGCTGCTCTGGTGATCCGTTCACTCGGTCGGGCAACGGGCGATGGGGTGCGGCGCGATCCGTGGATCGCGTCGCACCCCAGTTGCCTGCATTGCCACAGTCGTGGCCGAGCACGACGTGCTCGGGGTTGGGATTGCTGGTTGGCTAGTTGCCGAGCACCGTGAAGGTGAGCTTGGCCTGGTAGGTGCCGGCCTGCGAGGAGACCGGGATCTTGAGGTTGAGGCCGGCGGTGAGGTCCGCGCGGCCGAGGCCGTGCGCCGACGCCGCGGTCATGACCCCCGCGGTGCTGAGCGCCGCGGTACCACCGTCACAGGTCCCACCGAAGGCGGGGCCGGCGGCCGTGGTCTCCCCGGGGGCCAGGGCGTGGCCGAGGACCGTCACGTGCTGGTCGTACACCGACGGGACGTTCGAGAGCTCGGTGAACGTCGGGGTGACGGCGAGGCAGTTGGCCGGGAAGGGCGTGGTCGTGGTGCCGCTGCTGAACTGCGTCAGCGTCGTGTTCACGCTCCAGCCGGTGTCGGTGCTGCGCAGGTCACGGACCGACACCGGGTTGATGTTGCCGTTGGCGATGTAGTGCGTCGACGCCGCGTTCAGCACACCGGTGCCCAGGTTGACCGCACACGTCTGGGGGTACAGGCCGAACGCCGGATCCGTGGCCGGAGCCGGGATCGGGGTCGGGTTCGGGCCGCCCGGGACGCCCGGGTTGTCGGGGTACGCCGCGTTGTTGTTGGCGCACGCCTCGGCGATGTCCAGCTGGCCGGCGGGGCGGGTGGCGATGATGTACTGATCCACCGAACGGCCACCGATGGCCACCGGGGCCGACGGCGCCGACGGCGAACCGCTGTTCGCGCCGTACTGCGCCGAGACGACGAACGTGTAGCTCACGCCGTCGGTCAGGCCGGTGAAGCCCGCCGTCGTGGTACCGGCACCGACGGTCACCGACGGAGCGGCGGGAGTCGGCGTGACGGTGTAGCCCGTGAGGCCGCTCGTGAAGGACGGGGCCGTCCAGGTCACGGTCGCGGCGCCGGTGCCGGGCGAGGTCGCCTGCACGTTGGTCGGGCCGGTCGGCGTCGGCACGAGGGCCGGCGACGACTGCGGCGACAGCGGGCTGTCGCCCAGCGCGTTCGTGGCCTTCACCGCGAACGTGTAGGACGAGAAGTCCACCAGCCCGGGGACGTTCAGCGTGGTCACGTTGCCGGTGGTGATCTCGGCCTGGGCCACGCCGTTCAGGAACGGTGTCACCTTGTAGCCCGTGATCGCCGGGTTCGCACCCGAGGGAGCGACCCAGTTCACCGTGGCGGTGTTGCCGGTGAGCGAAGCCGTCGGCGCGGCCGGGGCGACCGGCGGGGCGGGCGCGGCCGCGAACTGCAGGTTGAAGTGGGTCCACGCGGTGTTGACCGCTCCCGAGTTCACCGCCTCACGCAGCCACAGGGTGCAGGGGTTGGCGCTGTCACAGGTGATCGTGCCCAGCCCCGTGTTGCGTGTGCCGGTGCCCACCTTGAACGTCCCGGTCACCGTGCTGAACGGCGGGCCGGCGGTGTACGTGGCGTACGCGCCGCTCTGCATCGTGGCGCTGAACTCTGCGTCGGGGCAGTTCGCCGACGAGCTCGGGTCGAAGCCGAAGTCGTTGGTGATGTTGGCCCCGCCCCGGCACTGCCGGACCTCGAAGCCGTTGGTGGTGGCCGGACTGGTCGCGTTGATGGTGAGCGTGACGGTGTCACCGTCGTTCAGGCCCGTGAGGGTGTTGTTCGAGACCACGTTCGACTGCGTCGGGGTGGTCGCGGTGGTGACGACGTTGGCGACCGTGGTGTCGGCGCCGGCGGTCTGGCTGAAGAGGGGGAGGGACAGGGCGGCCGCGGAGACTGCGGCCAACCCGACGCCGGTGGCCATTCGGCCCCGGCGACTGTGCATGCGGTGCAACAAGGAAGTTCTCCTTAGGATGTCGGTGCTTGCCTGTAGGTAGGTGAACGGGGCAGCAGCGATCTCAGATCGGTGCAGCCCGGACTGGGCGGCTCGGGGAACAGCCGAGCCGCCCAGGGCTTTCTTGCGTCCCGCCAGCAAGACGAGGTCGCGTCGCCGCCGCGGCGCCGGGTCGATCGATCAGGACCACGGCCGGTGGGTCGGCGGCGCCGACCCACCGGCCGACGATCACGTCGCGATGGTCGGGATCCGACGGCAGGTGCTGCCGGCGAGGTTGCTGTTGTTCGGCGTGTTGTTCGTGCCGAGCGGGAGGAAGAAGTTGCTCGAGATCTCGGCGACGTGGGAGCCGTTGCAGAGGGGCTGGGTGACCGGCACCGCAGCGTTGGTGAAGCCGACCAGGGAGAACGCCGCCTGGTACCCCGGCAGGTTGCCCGCGTTGTCGAGCACGTTGTACACGTACCGGACGCCGTTGAAGCAGTCAGCCGCGACGGCGCAGGTGTTGCCGGAGTCGACGATGTGGCTCTCGTTCACGACCGCCGGATCGAGGCGGTAGCGCTTGGCCACGCTGTTGTAGAGCACGGGCAGCGCCTTGGTCGGGGTGCCCGAGGCCGGGTTCGTCACGAAGCCCCCGAGACGCACACCGTTGCGCAGGTCGAGCGTCGGGTTCAGCTTGTTGCCGTACTGGTAGTTCCACACGGCCGCCGAGTAGGGCAGGATCGCCGTCTCGATGTCGGCGTAGTCGATCCGGTCACCGCGGTTCTCCTCGAACGGCGTGTTGGCCGCCGGGATCGACGTGGTCACCTTCACCGCCGGGCAGTTGGCGTTGGTGTTGCTCAGCATGCCGCTGGTGATCCCGAAGGCGCTCAGGAAGAACGAGCGGGTGCCCGACCCGTTCTGAGGCAGGTACCGCTGGATCGGGCCGTTGGCGCCCCCGGACGAACCCGTGAGGGGTGTGGTGGCGGGGGTCGGCGTGCCGAGGTGGGGGTCGCCCCAGTTGGTGATCGCGCAGCTGTAGATGTCCTGGATGTTCTGGCGCGAGAGGTTCGCCGGCGCCTTGAGGCTGGGCGTCGCCCAGGTGACGTCGTCGAGGGCGTACGCGTAGTACTCGTAGGTCGGGAGGTCGCCGTTGGCCGTCGTGCGGGGCGAACCCGACGAGCGGGCGATGTCGACGCACCCCTTCTCGCCGGCGGCGTAGCCCTCCTGGGCCTTCAGGTAGTCACGACCCGCCGAAGAACCGGAGGGAGCGGTCCACTGCGCCGGTGGTGGCGTGTAGACCAGCGAGCCCGGGTTCCACGCGTGCTGGGGGCAGTCGGTCCCGCCGTCGACCTGCACCGTGCCCGAGGGGATGGCGGCGAGGTTGTACGTGTGGAGCACGCCCGTGCCGTCGTAGTCGGTCTCGCCGTCGTGCGCGGCGAGGATGTCGTTCATCATGTTCTGCGTCGTGTCGGAACCAGCCGCCATGAGCATGGTGTCCGCCGCCGGCCACGTGGTCGTGCCGTTCGGCGACTGCGCGTGCGCCGCGGGTGGCGCGACCGACAGCACGGCGATGCCCGCTGCCAACGCGGCGCCGGCCGCGAGGCCCCGCCTCAGGAGAGAACTCCGCATATGTCATGTCCTTTCGGGAAGGTGATTGCAACCCACTGCCAGACCGATTTGGCCGACAGCGGCAACGTCCCATGCGGACATGAACCCCGGGGTTCCACGAGCCGAACTCTGGGCAACAGCCACGGGAAACCTTCGCGGTCACGTTCCAGATCTCGCGCGCTCGTGCGGCGCGACGGCGCAGCGGAACCGAGCGAGCGACTGCGGGGTCGAGCGGTGACCGGGTCTGCGTCGGTCGGACGCCCGCTCGTCAGCGCGGGCGACGACGGATGCCGAACGCGACCGGGGGGATGACGATCAGCCCGAGCAGCATCAGCAGCGGCACGACGCTGTCGGAGCTCGGCCCGGGACGGTCGTACGCGGCCGGACTGGCCGCCCGCCAGTTCTTGCTGGCGCCTGCTGCGGATTCGGAGTCGGCGAGCCCGTCACCAGCCGCGACCTCGTCGCCGGTGGCCGCCGCCTCCGGACCGACGCCGGCCTGCGCCGCAGGACCCGCGCCCGAACCGGTACCCGCCACCGTCGTCGTCGTGGCGCCGCCTGTTGCACCACCGGCCGGACCTCCGGTCGCGCCTTTCGCCGCGGTGCCCGAGCCGCCCGCGCCCCCTTGGGTCTTGCTGCCGCCGGCCGCGGTCGGGCCGCTGGCGGCGTCGGGGTTGCGGACGTTCTTCAGCGGGTCCTTCTTGGGGCTCGAGGAGCCTTCGCCCAGCGAGCCCTTGAACCGCGGGTTGGCGCAGTTGCCGGCGTTGAGCTGCTCGGGCGCAGTGCCCGACATGCGCCCGATCGAGTTCGCGATCTCCTGGGACAGGTTCGGGGGCAACGGCGAGTACCCGATCCGCGCCATGTTCACCTGGCCGTCGCACGCGATGTAGCGCATCCACTTCGTCATCGTCTCGGTGAAGCCGGGATTGGCGTACTGGCCCTTGCATGTCGGCCGGTCACCGGCGTTGGCGCACTGGGTCACCAGGTAGCTGTAGGCCGAGATCGGGTAGGCGTCCGCCTTCCCGCTCTTGTACACACCGGAGAGCTCCTGGCTGAGGTCGGGTCGCAGCGTGGCGCCTTCGAGCGCCGACGAGATGTTCTGCGCATAGGGCAGCACCCAGTTGCCGCTCTCGTTCTGGATCCACGCCGCCGGCACGTTGTAGGTCTTGGCGTACCCGAACTCGTCGTACCCGATCGACCACTTGCCGTCGGGGCTGCCGAGGTACTGCGCGATCTGATCGGAGCCGTTGAGGGCAAGCGTCTTGGGGGCGAAGTTCGGGGACGAGTCGAGAGCGATGATGCGGACGTTGGTCGGGAACTGGTTGCGAGAGGCCCACGCCGAGAAGATGTCCGGCGCCATGTGCTGGACGAAGTCGTAGAAGAGCGCCGTCGTACCCGATTGCCCACCGCGGTAGACGACCGTGATCGGTTGGTGCGGCAGCTGCAGGTTGCCGTTCGGCAGCGGGTTGTCCGCGCTGATGGCCGGGTCGTCCCAGAACGAGATGTCGCCGGTGAAGATCCGCGCCACGGTGCGGCGGGACAGGTGCAGGTAGTCGATCTTCCGCCCGGCCTTGTCCTCGGCGTTGTACATGACCGCGACTGCCCCGGCGACATCGGGGACGTACTGGTAGCCGCGTCCCGCGCCCGCATCGGCGCCGCCGAGCGCCGAGAACTCGGCCTCGGTCCCTGCGAAGTCGGCGAGCGACTGGCCGAACTGCGTGAGACCTTGCGGCGAGCCTGAGGGGAGGTAGCTGATCTGCAGTCCCGAGGTCTGCGCGTCGGCCACCCACTGCTGCATCGCGAGCGCCACGTACGACGAGCCGGCGCCGTTGACGCGAGCGGGTGCGGCGCTCGCGGCGGGCGCACCGACGCTGAGCGCGAGCGCGCACAGGGCCAGCAGCACCAGCAGGAACCGCCGCGGCGCGGATCGATGCCGTGCGCTCACCCGAAGCGCCCCTCGACGTAGTCGAGCGTGCGCGGGTCGTCGGGGTTCGTGAACATCTTCTGCGTCGGCCCCTGCTCGACGACGTAGCCCGGCTCGTTCTCCGCCGCGAGGAAGAAGGCACAGCGATCCGAGACGCGCAGCGCTTGCTGCATGTTGTGCGTGACGATCACGACGGTGACCTGCTCGCGCAGCTCTGCGATGGTCTCCTCGACGCGCCGCGTCGAGGTGGGGTCGAGCGCGGAGCACGGCTCGTCCATCAGCAGCACGTTCGGGTACACCGCGAGGCCGCGTGCGATGCACAGTCGCTGCTGCTGGCCACCGGAGAGCGCGCCGCCGGGCTTGTTCAGGCGGTCGCGCACCTCGCGCCACAGGCCGGCGCGCTCGAGCGACTGCTCGACGAGCGAGTCCTTGTCGTCGCACTTGATGCGGGCCAGCTTCAACCCGGCGAGCACGTTGTCGCGGATGCTCATCGCCGGGAAGGGGTTCGGCTTCTGGAAGACCATGCCGATGCGCATGCGCACCTGTTGCGCCCGCATGCCGGGCAGGTAGATGTCCTCACCGTCGAGCAGGATCTGCCCGTCGAGGGCGGCGCCGGGGATGAGCTCGTGCATGCGGTTGAGCAGCCGCAGGAAGGTCGACTTCCCGCAGCCCGAGGGGCCGATCAGGGCCGTGACCTGCCCCGCGGGCATCACCAGGTCGACGCCCTCGAGCACGAGGTGGTCGCCGAACCACGCACATGCGTCACGGGCCTCGAGGGTGGCCGCCCCGGGCGGCGGGCCGCCGACCAGCGCCACGCGAGGGGGTGCCGAGGGGGACGAACCGTTGCGAGGCGCCGCCGGAGCGGCGGGCCGCGGGATGAGGTCGGTCATGGCTGGGTGTCTCCTGCGATCGAGGCGGCGGCGGGACCGGTGGGCCGACGGCCGAGCGATCGCCGCCCGCGCGACGTGCGTCGGGACCGGTCGCGGCCGACGAAGCGGGCGAAGCCGAACAGGGCGAGCACGACGACCATGAGCACCAGAGCGCCGGCGAAGCCGCGCTCGATGGCCGTGATGTCGGGGCGCCGGATGTTCCGGTAGACGAAGAGCGGGAGGCTCTCCTGCGACCCGCCGAAGGGGTTCGAGTTCATGAGGTCGTAGCCGAACGCCGTGAAGAGCAGCGGCGCGGTCTCGCCCACCGCGCGGGCGATGCCGAGCACGACGGCCGTCGTCATGCCGGTGCGCGCCGTCGGGAAGACGACGGACCACACGGTCCGGGCGCGCGACGAGCCGAGGGCGAGGCTCGCCTCGCGCAGCCCGTCGGGCACGAGGCGCAGCACGACTTCGACGGTGCGGGTGATCGTCGGCAGCATGATCATCGCGAGGGCAAGGCTGGCCATGAAGCCGTTGAAGCCGAACAGCGGGTTGCCGCTGTTCGCGAAGGGCAGGATCAAGGTGGCGAAGATGAAGAGGCCGGCGACGATCGAGGGCAGGCCGCTCATGGCATCCACGAAGATGCGCACCGGGCGCCGCCACTTGCTGCGGGACTCGTTGAGGAACACCGCGGCCGCCAGGCCGAGCGGCAGCGACCACACCAAGGCCAGCCCGACCTGCTGGATCGTGCCGACGATCGCGTGCGAACCACCACCTGCCGAGCTCTCCATGACCGGGGTGATGCCGGCCTGGTCCTCGACGAAGAAGCTGGCCCGCAGCGCGGGGATGCCGCGGAAGACCATGTACCCGATCAGCCACACGAGCGGCACCAGGAGGATCGCAGCCACCGTGGTGATGACCACGGTCACCACGCGGTCCACGGCGACCAGGCGACCGAGCCGATCGCTGGTGACGAGGCCGAAGAGGAGCAGGAACGTCACGTAGGTGCAGAGCACGAAGCCGAACCAGCCTGTGCCGTCGACCATGCGGGCGAAGATCAGCCAGTTGAGGCAGAAGGCGGAGATCGCGCACCCGAACAGCGTGAACGTGTCGGTGGGGGTGAAGTCCTGCGGGCGGCGCGGGCGGCGCACTCGCGCCGGGCGGCGGGCATCCGGCCCGACGCGGCCGTCGCCGGATCCGGCAGGCGCGCGTTCCTGCACGGGCGACGAGCGGTCTTGGGCGAGGTGCGGGCTCATACGTCGACCCCGGCACCGGATCGACTGCGCGAGACCACGACGGACGCCATCATGTTCGTCGCGAGCGTGATGGCGAAGAGCACCAGGCCCGCGGCCATGAGACCGGAGACCGTGAAGGCGTCGGAACCGGCTCGGTTGGCGATGAAGCCCGACACCGTGGCGCCGCCGTTCTGCAGGATCTTCACGGAGACCTCGGGCACCTGGGGCAGCAGCAGCGCCACCGCGATCGTCTCGCCCAGCGCCCGTCCGAGACCCAACATGCCCCCGCCGATGATGCCGCCCTTGCCGAACGGGAACACCACCGACTTGATCATCCCCCAGCGGGTGCCGCCGAGAGCGAGCGCAGCTTCCTTCTCGCCCGGCGGGACCTGCGCGAACACCTCGCGCACCACCGAGGCCACGATCGGCAGCACCATCAACGAGACGACGATGCCGGCGATGAACATCGAGCCCGTGAGGTTGGCGCCCTCATCGGTGGCGAAGATCGGTATCCAGCCGAGGTGATCGGTGAGCCACTCGGACAGCGGCACGATCTGCTTCGAGAGGAACAGGAACCCCCAGATCCCGAACAGGAGGCTCGGGATCGCCGCCAGCAAGTCGACCAGCCCGGTCAACCACTTGCGGGTGCGGGCCGAGGAGTACTCGGAGATGAACAGCGCGGCGCACACACCGGTGGGGACCGCGATGCACACCGCGATGAGGGCCACGAGGACCGTGCCCATCAACAGGCCGAGCACGCCGATGCGCGCCGGCTGCACGTCCGTGCGCCACTCGGTGCGGGTGAAGAACGACAGGCCAGCCTGCGTCAAGGCTTCCCGGCTCTGGAGCAACAGGAAGAGACCCACGAGGGTGAGCAGGACGAGCACGATGATGCCGGAGCTCATCGTGATCCGGTTGAAGATGCGGTCCGCCTTGCCCGGCTCCTCGTGCAGCACGCGGGGTGTGCGCCCCGAGGGCGGTGGAGCGGGTGCGCTCGCGACGGAGGTCTCCTCCAGTCCTCGGTTGGGCAACGACTCCACCTGCTCCATGCCGGTCGTGGCTCCGCTCTTGGAGCCGGGAGCTCAACGTCCCATACCGAGGTGAACGACCGGTGAACGTGGATCGTCGCCGTGGTGATGATCGGGTGCCGCGCCGCGCGGTCCGCGTTGCGCGCGCTGCAGCGCCAACACGCCGAGGACCACGAGCGCGACGCCGGCCAGGGCGAGGCGCAGGGTGAGCGTCGTGGAACCGGTCTGGGGCAGCGTGCCCGGCACGGCCGCGCCGGGGCCGGGCGAACCGGGCGCGACGGGAACCGGAGATCCGGGACCGGGTTGCGCACCTGAGCTGTCCTCGGTCGGGGGCACGACCACCACGAGCTGCTGCTGGATCCCGGTGGGGCCCTCAGCGTCCACCGTCGCTGCCACAGACGCGTCGAACGATGCGGCATCCGCATCGCGAGTCAGTTCCTCCACGCGCCGCGCCGACGCGTCAGCGGCTGCCGGCCGCGGCAGCCGGAGCTCGACCGTGTACGTCGGTCCGACGCGCGGCGCCGGGGGGTTCGTCGCCGCATCGAGCGGGCCGACCCACAGGAACGCGCACACTCCGAGCGCGCCCGCCGCCAGGCCCGAGCCGATGCGACTTGTGCGCGATGGTCCGCCGGTCCCATCCCTCTCCACCGGCGCAGCGTACGCACAGTTCGGTGTGCGCCGGGACCCCGTGACCGCCACCAGGAGCCCTTCGGTGCGCGGTTTCGCCGCACCGCAACCCCCGTGTTGCCCGCCGTTCACCAGCGACGACGGAATTCGTTCACACGGCGTCGGTGGAGTACTTGTACCCGAGGCCGCGGATGGTGACGATGCGCGTCGGCTCGGACGGATCGATCTCCACACGTGAGCGCAGGCGCTTGATGTGCACGTCGAGCGTCTTCGTGTCCCCGACGTAGTCGGTGCCCCACACGCGCGCCATCAGCTGGTCACGCGTCAGCACCCGGCCGGCGTTCTCGAGGAGGAGCGAGAGCAGCTCGAACTCCTTCAGCGGAAGGGTGACGGCCTCGCCCCGGACCGTCACCTCGTGGCGCTCCTGGTCGAGCTGCACGTCGCCCACCTGGAGCACCTCGGACGGGTCGGCGAGGTCGAGCCCTCCGGCGGTCGTGACGACGACCTGGCGCCTCCGCATGACCGCGCGCATCCGGGCAACGAGCTCGCGCAGCCGGTACGGCTTGGTGATGTAGTCGTCGGCGCCCATCTCGAGACCGACGACGGTGTCGATCTCGGCGCTCTTGGCCGTGACGAGGATGATCGGGACGTTCGAAACCGCCCGCAGCTCGCGGCACACGTCGATGCCGGACACCTTCGGCAGCATCACGTCGAGCAGCACCACGTCGGGGGCGAGCGTCGGGAAGAGGTCGAGCGCCTCCGCGCCGTCGCGAGCGACCGTCACCGCGAAGCCCTCCCGCTCGAGCCCGATGGTGAGCGCGTCGATGAACGAGTCTTCGTCCTCGACCAGCAGCACGGAGGTCATGGAGAGGTCCCTTCGACATCGGCGGGGGGCTGGACGGTGAGCGTCGTGCTGACGCGGCTGACGCCGTGAGCTTGCCGGAAGTGGAGCCGATCGGTGCTCTGCAGCTCGGGCCGCCATCCCGTCGCCAGGAAGCGCACCCGTTGGGCGATGTCGAGCGCATGATCGCCGACGCGCTCGTAGAAGCGGCCGATCAGGGCCAGCTGCACGCACACGGGCATCGAGAGGCCGTCGCCATCGTCGTGGGCGTCGAAGACGGACTGCATGTAGTGGTGCCCGAGCTCACGGAGGCGCGCTGCGATGTCGTCGATCGCGGCGGCGAGGGCCGGGTCACGCTCGATGTACGAATCCATCGCGAGGCGCAGCAGGAGCGAGGCCTCTTCGCTCATCCGCTCGATGAGCCCGCGCAGACGCGGTGGCAGTTCGGCGCCGTACACCCGTCGCGTGCGCTTGGCGACGCTGACCATGAGGTCGATCGAGCGCTCGAGGTCCGATGCGAGACGCAGCGCGGTCATGACCTCGCGCAGGTCTCCGGCCACCGGGTGCTGGAGCGCGAGCACGTGGTCGCACCGCGCCTCGATCGCGAGCGACAGGGCATCCGCGATGTCGTCGTCCCGGATGAGGTGCTGGGTGGCGACGAGGTCCATCCCCAGCAGGATCTCGGTGCTGCGCGGGATCGCTTCGGAGGCGATGCCGGCCAGGCGCACCACGTCGCTCCGGATCAGGTCGAGCTCACCCTGCAGCTGCGTGCGTGTGTCGGTGATCATCACGATGCTCCCCTCTCGGGCTCGTGCGCGGCCGCGGCCTGCGGCCACCACTGCGCCGCTTCGGCGACCTTCAGCGCCATGCCCATCCAGATCGCCGCCGCGGGCCACGCGGTCATGTTCGGCGTCCCGTCGTCGAGCTGCCGCAGGAAGAGCTCGATCGGCAGTGCCGAAGCCGTCGGCCCCACCCGGCCTTCGACCGCGGTGTGCACCAGCGACCGGTACTGCTCGATCACGGAGTCGCCCAGCACCTGCACCACGTCCTGCGCGTCGCCGCGATCGGAGTGCTCGGTGGCCGGCGCTTCGAGCACGTCGAGCAGCAGGACGGCCAGGGCGCTCAGCGAGGCGAGGCTGCGAGCCGTCTGGGTCGCCGCCTCGTCCTCCATCGCCGCCACGGCGCCGCATCGCACCGCGACGTCGGTCGCCGTGCGGCGCACGTCGGCGATCACCGGGTCGCCGGCGCCGGCGTGGTGTCGCGCGGCCACGACCCGCAGCCCCTCCAGTTGCCGATCGATCCCCAGGGCGATGGACTCGATCTGCGACCACGGATCACGGACGGGGACAGGCCCGGAGGACCCGTCCCCGTCCGCGACGACACCGAGTGGTGCAGTGGCAGTCACGTCGTTCACCGGTTGCCCGAGGCGCTCGGTGCCGACGAGATCAGCCGACCTGGATCTTGTCGAGCTGGGCGATCGCCTTGGCCTGGAGGCCGTCGGGCAGCTTCGCGAAGTCGACGCTGGCGGCCTCGCCTTGGCCGGTGGTGAGCAGGTAGGTGAGCCAGCCCTTGATGTTGGCGCCCTGCGTGGCGTCAGGCTGCTTCTGGTACACGATCACGTAGGTGCTGGCGGTGATCGGGTACGCCTGCGCACCCGAGGTGTTGATCGGCGAGTAGGTCAGGTCGTCCTTCACCTCGGCCGAGGCCAGCGCCGCCGAGGCCCCCTCGAGGCTCGGAGCGACGAACTGGCCTTCCTTGTTCTTGATCGATGCGAACGTGAGCGATGACGCCTTGGCGTCGGAGAAGTCCACGTAGCCGACAGCGCCGTCGGTGTTCTTCACGGCTTGGGCCACGCCGGCGTTGCCGTTCGCGCCGGTCTGGTCGGCGGGCCAGTTGACCGTGTCGCCCGAGTCCAGCGTCCAGTCGGAGCCGCCGGCGGACTTCAGGAACTTCGTGAAGTTGTTCGTGGTGCCCGAGCCGTCCGAGCGGTGCACGACCTTGATCGGTGTGCTCGGCAGCGTCGTGCCCGGGTTGTCCCCGGAGATCGCTGCGTCGTTCCACGTGGTCACCTTGCCACCGAAGATCTTGCCCAGCGTCGGTCCGCTGAGCTGCAGCTTGTCCAGGCCCTTGACGTTGTACGAGACCGTGATCGGCGCGGCCACGGTCGGGAAGTAGAGGACGGTCCCGCCCTTGAACTTGGCCTTGTCCTCTTCCTTGATGAGCGAGTCGGTGCCCGCCCACTGGACCACCTGGTCCTGCAGCTCTTGCTTGCCCTTGCCCGAACCGCCGCCGCCGTAGTTGATCGTCAGCTTCGGGGCGACGTCCTTCATCCCGTTGATCGCCTCCTCGTAGAACGGCGCCGGGAACGTGGCGCCCGACCCGTTGAGGGTGCCGGAGAGGTTGGGATCGACCTTGGGACCCGGGGCCGCGCTCCCGGTGGTCTTGCCACCGGCCGTCGAACTGGTGGTGTCGGTCGTCGCGGTCTTGGAGCACGCAGCCCCGACCAGACCGAGCGAGGTGACGAGGGCGAGCGGGATCGCCAAGCGACGCAGAGATGAACGCACGGGGCCTCCTAGGCACGTGAAGCAGTTCGTTGCTGGTGGTTCACGGCGAACGTACGGAGCCTGGGTGGACGTCGGGCGAGGTACGGGTGAATGAGAGGTGAACAACCCCCGAACCTTTGGCGACGCACCGTTCCGTTCCCGCGGCGTCACACCACTCGAAGGCGCGGTCTGACGACGAACCCTTCGCAGGTGATCGCCGCCCTTCCCAGTCCGGGGGAGACCGGAAGGGCGACGATCAGCTGCGGGTCCTGGCATCCTCGGGCGCGTGCCCCCTACGGGCGAGCGAGGGCGCGGAACGGGCCCCGGATGGCGATGGTCAAGCCGTGGTCTTCGATGGTGGCGAAGAGCGCCGATCCATCGGGCGAGAAGGTCGGTCCGGCGAGCCGCGACGTGGGCAGCCGGTAACGGCCGAACAAAGAGGTCGATCCGTCCTCGTCCGCGGCGAGCAGGTGCTGCGCGCCACCGTGCTCGACGAGGATCAGCCCACCGTGGGGCGACAGGGTGACGCGGTCGGGACCCTCGAAGCCGGCCCGAGTGCGATCCCGGTCGACGCCGAGGTGGACCTCGAGGGTGAGGCTCTGGTCGTCCGGGTCGTAGGCCCACACCTGACCGTCGTGCGCGACGAGCGACCCGTCGTTGCGCCGAGCGAACGAGCACGCGAAGTGCACCCGGTCATCGCGGCCGCCGTGCCACATCGGATGACCGGCCTCGTCATCGATGCGGCGGCTGCCCCGCCACGCGCCTTCGCACGTGGCGCTGCGCGTGACCTCACCGTCCGCGTACTGCTGGCGGATCGGGGTCGACCCAGCTGAAGGATCGGGAACCGGGACCCACTCGACGGCGAGGGTCGTGCCCGGGACGTCGAACACCGACAGATCGGGCACGTGGGTGGTGCCCTTGCGACACCGCATCGCCTGCAGGAAGCCGCCGTTGCGGAGCGACCCGTAGGAGCCGTGCTGCTCGAGGGGCCGGAAGCGGTACAGCAGGCCGTTCGGTCCGCCCGCGTCCTCGGTCAGGTAGACGTCGCCGCGCTGCGGGTCGACGCACACCGCGGCGTGGGCGAAGCGGCCGAGGCCCCTGAGCGGAGTGGGCTCGACGTTGTTCGAGCTGTGGGCGGGATCCACCTCGAAGACGAAGCCGTGATCCTCATCGGCGCTCGGACCCGCCTTCTGCTCGGTGTGCTCGCACGTCAGCCAGGTGCCCCAGGGGGTGACGCCGCCCGCGCAGTTCGCCCACGTGCCGGCGAGGCTCACGCGCTCGTCCATGGGGCGCATGCGGTGGTCGAGCGTGAGCGTGGTCGTGCACCCTCCCGCCTTGGCGTCGTAGGTGCGAGCCGGATCGGCGAGCACCGGGTGCGGATCGGCCGGTCCGATCCCGTGGTTCTGCACGAGGCGCACACCCTCGTGCGGACCGCGGAACGCGCCGGCGCCTTCGTGGCGACCAGGGGTGACGCCGCCGCCCGAGAGCGGATCGCCGGCCCGACCGACGACCGTGTAGGTGAAGCCCGGCGGCAGGTCGAGGACGCCGGCCGGGTCCGGCACGAGCTCCGCCGCACGCGCGCCGCCGTGCGAGAACGCGGGTCGGCTCGAGAACAAGGCGCCCAGATCGCCGACCGCGACGACATCCGAGCCGATGGCGGAACGAGTCAAGAGGTTGCGTGGAGACAGAGCCATGGGTGGGGCTCCCGCAGTCGAGGGCCAGGAGTCGCTTGCCGGCTCCATCCGACACGACGCCGGCAACGCAGGGGTGGCGCTGGCTCCAGCACCGGATGAACTCTCGCTGAAACCTTGTGGTTCGCTCGTTGCTCGCAGCCTTCGGCCGCCGGTCCGTCACGGAGCGCCCGGCCTGCCTCGGGACCTTCGCCCCTTCCGGCCCCCACGGCGAGCGCCCACGATGGGCGGATGGCAGGAGGCCGCGGCGCGACGATCGATGCGAACGAGGCGGTGGCCTCCGTCGCCTACCGGCTGAGCGAGGTCATCGCGATCTACCCGATCACGCCGGCGTCGCCGATGGGCGAGCACGCCGAGGAGTGGTCGGTCACGCAGCGGCCGAACCTCTGGGGGTCGGTGCCCGACGTGGTCGAGATGCAGTCCGAGGGCGGCGCCGCCGGTGCGCTGCACGGCGCGCTGCAGGCGGGTTCTCTCGCCACGACCTTCACCTCGTCGCAGGGCCTGCTGCTCATGCTCCCCAACCTCTTCAAGATCGCCGGCGAGCTCACCTCGATGTGCCTGCACGTCGCGGCCCGCAGCCTCGCCACCCACGCGCTGTCCATCTTCGGCGATCACTCCGACGTGATGGCGGCCCGGAGCACCGGGTTCGCCATGCTGGCCTCGGGCTCGCCCCAGGAGGCGATCGACCTGGCCACCATCGCCCACCTGTCGACGTTGGCCGCGCGCGTGCCGTTCCTGCACTTCTTCGACGGCTTCCGCACCTCGCACGAGATCCAGAAGATCGCGATGGTCGACGACGACGAGCTGGCTGCGCTGGTCGACGACGACCTGGTCGCCGCGCACCGCGCTCGATCGCTGTCGCCGGACCGGCCCGTCGTCCGCGGCACGGCGCAGAACCCCGACACGTTCTTCCAGGCGCGCGAAGCCGCCAACCCGTTCCACGACGCGTGCCCGGCGATCGTGACGCAGGCGATGGAGCGCTTCGCCGCGACCACCGGACGCCGGTACCGGCTGTTCGACTACGTCGGCCACCCGGAGGCCGAGCGCGTCCTGGTGATGATGGGCTCCGGCGCCGAGTGCGCGCACGAGGTCGTCGAGCACCTCGCGGCGCGCGGTGAGAGGGTCGGCCTGGTCAAGGTCAGGCTCTTCCGCCCGTTCTCGATGGAGGCCCTCGCCGCGACGCTCCCGGCGAGCGTCCGGTCGATCGCGGTGCTCGACCGCACCAAGGAACCCGGCGCCACCGGCGAGCCGCTGCTGCTCGACGTCACGGCGGCCCTCGTCGATGCCCTGAACCGGGGTGCCCTCGATCAACTGCCCCGCATCATCGGCGGGCGCTACGGGCTCTCCTCGAAGGAGCTCGACCCGCCGATGGTCGAGGCGGTCCTCGACGAGCTCGCGTCCGCCACCCCCCGTACGCGCTTCACGGTCGGCATCAACGACGACGTGACCCACCTCTCGCTCCCCGTGGACCCGTCGTTCCGCACGGAGCAGCCGGACACGAGGCAGGCCATCTTCTTCGGGCTCGGCTCGGACGGCACGGTCAGCAGCAACAAGGCGTCGATCAAGATCATCGGCGAGACGACCGAGCTGCAGTGCCAGGGCTTCTTCGTCTACGACTCGAAGAAGTCAGGCGCGACGACGGTGTCGCACCTGCGCTTCGGTCCGGGCCCGATCCGCTCGACGTACCAGATCCGCGAAGCGGACTTCGTCGCCGTGCACGACCCCGGCCTGCTCGATCGCCTCGACGTCCTCGACCGCGCTCGCGAGGGGGCAACGGTGCTCGTGAACCTGCCCGGCTCGCCGACGGACTCGTGGGATCGCCTGCCGCGTCGCGTGCAGGAGGTGCTGATCGCCAAGGAGTGCCGCCTGCACGTCATCGACGCCGAGGCGGTGGCCGCGCGCCACGGCTTGGGGCGCCGGATCAACACGATCATGCAGACGTGCTTCTTCGCACTGGCCGAGGTGCTCCCGTCCGCCGTCGCGATCGAGCAGATAAAGGCCTCGGTGCAGTCGACCTGGGGACGCCGCGGACCCGAGATCGTGCGTCGCAACGTCGAGGCGATCGACGCAGCCCTGGCCGAGCTGCACGAGGTCATGGTCCCTGCGGTCGCGACGGCTCCGGCGCCCACGCGGTCGACCGTCCCGGACGACGCCCCGGACTTCGTCCGGCAGGTCACGCGCCTCATCCTCGAAGGCCACGGGGACCTGTTGCCGGTCAGCGCGTTCCCGCCGGACGGCACCTGGCCCACGGGCACGAGCCAGTACGAGAAGCGGGCGATCGCGCTCGACATCCCGATCTGGGAGCCGGACCTCTGCATCCAGTGCAACCGGTGCTCGATGATCTGCCCCCACACGGCGATCGTCACGAAGGTCTTCGAAGCCGAGCACGCCGACGACGCGCCGGTGTCGTTCCGCAGCCAGCCCGAGACCCACACCCCGCAGCTCGAGGGGCTCTCCTACGTCGTGCAGGTGGCGCCCGACGACTGCACCGGCTGCGGGTTGTGCGTCGAGGTGTGCCCGGCGAAGGACCGCACCCGGCCCAAGCGCAAAGCGATCAACATGCAACCGGTCGCCGCCCATCGGGACGGCGAGCGCGAGGCCTTCGCCTTCTTCCGTCGGATCCCCGACGTCGCCCGCACCCGCATCCCGCGCATCGCCCGCACGATCCCCCTGCTCCCCGCGACCTTCGAGTTCTCGGGAGCATGTGCCGGGTGCGGCGAGACGCCGTACATCCGGACGCTCACCCAGCTCTTCGGCGACCACCTCGTGATCGCGAACGCCACGGGCTGCTCGTCGATCTACGGCGGCAACCTCCCCACCACGCCGTACACCACCGACGCGGACGGGCGCGGTCCGGCCTGGAGCAACTCGCTCTTCGAGGACAACGCCGAGTTCGGGCTGGGCCTGCGCCTCGGTCTCGACGCCACCGAGCGACGAGCCCGCGCGCTGCTGCAGCGCTGCGCGTCCGAGCTGCCCGACGCGCTCGTGGCGGAGCTCGCGGCGCCGTGCGAAGACGACGAGGCGCGGGCCCGCCGCCGCGCCGCCGTGGTCGACCTGCGCCGCCGGCTCGCCGAGATCGACCGCGACGATGCCCGGACGCTCGCCGAGCTCGCCGACGTGCTCACACCGCGCTCCGTGTGGGCGGTCGGCGGCGATGGTTGGGCGTACGACATCGGCTACGGCGGCCTGGACCACGTCCTCGCGTCCGCGCACGACGTCAACGTGCTCGTGCTCGACACCGAGGTGTACTCGAACACCGGTGGCCAGCAGTCGAAGGCGACGCCGCTCGGGGCGGTCGCGAAGTTCGCGTCGGCCGGCAAGGAGACGCGCAAGAAGGACCTCGGCCTGCTGGCCATGAGCTACGGCCACGTGTACGTCGCGAGCGTGGCGTTGCAGGCCCGGAGCCGCCACACCGTCGAGACCTTGCTCGAGGCCGACCGCTACCCCGGCCCCTCGCTCGTCATCGCCCACAGCCCGTGCATCGCCCACGGCTACGACCTGGTCCACTCCCCGGCCCAACAAGCCCGGGCCATCAAGAGCGGCGCGTGGCCGCTGTACCGCTACGACCCGCGTCGCCAGGCGGCCGGCGAGCCCCCACTCGTGATCGACGCCGACCCGACCTCGATGGCGATGCGCGAGTACATGGAGCAGGAGGCGCGGTTCCGCATGGTCGAGATGCGCGATCCCGAGCGGTTCGACCACCTCGTGCACCTCGCGGAAGGCGCGGTGCGCGACCGCCACGCGCTCTACGAGCAACTCGGGCGGATCCGCTACCCGGCCACCGCGACGTCCCCCGCTCCGACCGCGGACGAGGAGCAGCACGATGGCTGAGCTCAGCACCACCTGGCTCGGGATGCCCTTGCGCAGCCCGTTCGTCGTCGGCGCCTCTCCCATCGCCGACCACGTCGGTGCGCTGCCCGCCTACGTCGCGGCGGGCGCCGGCGCCATCGTGCTGCGATCCGTGTTCGAGGAGCAGATGGTCGCCGACCAGCTCGCCGTGCACCGGTTCCTCGACAGCCACATCGACACCGATGCCGAGGCGCGCTCGTTCCTGCCGGAGTCGGGCACCTTCGCCGTCGGCGCCGAACCGGCGCTCGCCCACCTGCGCCGGGTGCGCGACGCCGTCGACGTGCCGGTGATCGCCTCGCTCAACGGCACCACGCCCGGGGGCTGGACCGACATCGCCGGGCAGATGGCCGACGCCGGCGCGGACGCCATCGAGCTGAACCTCTACGACCTCGCGACCGATCCCGACGAGTCGGGGGCCGCCGTCGAGGACCGCCAGCACGCCGTGGTCGCCTCCGTCGTCGCGTCGGTGCCGATCCCCGTGACCGTGAAGCTCTCGAGCTCCTACACCGCGCTGCCGCACTTCGTGCGCCGGCTCGAGGGCGCTGGCGCGTCCGGCGTGACCGTGTTCAACCGCTTCTACCAACCCGACGTCGACCCGGACGCGCTCGAGCTCGATCGTCACCTGCACCTGTCCTCACCGGCCGAGCTGCCCCGGCGCCTGCACGCGCTCGCCCTGCTGCACGGGCGCGTCGGCGTGGCGCTCGGGGTGACCGGCGGCGTGCACTCCGGACGCGACGCGGCAAAGGCGATCCTCTGCGGCGCGACGGCCGTGCAGGTCGTGTCCGCCCTGCTGACCGGGGGCGCCGAGCACCTCGCCACCATGCGTCGCGACCTGGAGGACTGGCTCGACGAGATGGGCTAC
>CAYUOL010000056.1:0-27344 GCA_964446345.1 uncultured Iamiaceae bacterium
AACAGAAACAGAAACAGAAACAGAAACAGAAACAGAGACAGAGACAGACACAAAAACAGAAACAGAGGCAGACACAAAAACAGAAACAGATACAAAGGCAGAGACAAAGACAGAGACAATATGTGATGTCCAGGCAACCGAAGAGGCGATCAATGACGTTGATAGCAAGATCGAAAGACTCGAAGAACAGTCAGATAATAGGGAGCACAAGATTGCATTATTTGCTAATGCGGTAAGTATCGCAATAATTCTGACCAATGCATTTAATGACAGCGGCGATGAAGAGAGAGACGATAAACTCCCGCCTCTGACAGGATCCAGGAAGCAGATGATGGTAATGTTTCGGAAAAGGGTGGGGCAACTCGCCAACATATCTAACAGGATTGCTGATGAATGTTGCTGTGGTGATGGATATGTTGCCATTGAAGACATTAGGGGCGATGGCCTAAGTGATCTTGATGATGACGACGATAACGACGATGACGACAAAGACGACGATGACGATAAAGACGACGAAGACAATGTCAACGGCAGCAAAGGCAACGGATGTGCAAGAATGCCGGCGGTGCGGTTCGCAGCGATGGTTGAGAATGTCCCTAGCTACATGTCTTTCGAGGCGAACATCTCCATGAGTCACAAGCGCAAGATACGTGAGTTCGAGCAAGATAGCGACGAACCTCCGACGCATAAAATACGCAAGGATAGCGATGTCTCGCGCAAAGGCGAAACAGATGATGTTGAGCTCAGCATAGAACATGGCGACAAAAACAGCGGAAACAATACCAGCACCAGCACCAGCACCAGCACCAGCACCGGCACCGGCATCGGCACCAGCACTGGCACCAGCACCGGCATCGGTCCCAGCACCAGTACCAGCACCGGCACCAGCACCAGCACTAACACCAACGCTGGCGACCACGGAGTAATGGACGCAGACCCGGATGACAGCGAGCGGGACCTGGATAAGCTGCTGCAGGCAGCCCGCCGGATAATCGACGAAATGCTCATCCAGTTCCCGGAGCTCGAGACAACATGGCATTCGGAGGAGGCGCTGGGCGAAATACGTATCGAGCAGGGCACAATCAGCGGCTGCCGCCTCATCTGCAGTCAGAAGGCGTTCGCCCGCTTGACGCAAGAAATCGTCAGTGATTATCACAATAGTGCGACCTTTGATAAAGATGCTCTTCTTGCCCTCCAGACAGCTGCGGAGGACTATCTTGTTGAGCTGTTCGAAGCGACGAACCTCGCCGCGATACACAGGGGGAGAACCTACATCAGCCCCCGTGACATGCAACTGGCCCGCCGCCTGCGGGAGGAAATAAAGCACTAACGAAGCGCAGGTCCGCATGCGACTGCGAAAACACGCAGGCTTTTTCCCGGGAAAAAGGCCGGCAGCCGGTCCTTTGTTGGGCCACTTCGGTTTCCTTCCTTATAACAATTCGCTCTCCCGGCCGGCGAACCAGGCTCTACTCGCCTACGCCGCGTTTTGATAGGAGCAATCTCGGGAGAGCGCCGGCCATCCAACGGCCGCCGCATCACCGTCGATTAGTACCCCGTACGAGGGCGCGCGCTGCTGCGCCTAGCGCCCCATGTCAATTGTGCCTGTTTGAACGTAGATTCCCTTGAGCGGGTCGAAGATGAGGTCCGGGTCTGGTATGTACAAGTGGCCGTCCGCAGACGGCCCCCTAGCGTAGATCCGTTGAGGGTAATAAGAAACGAGGGTGCCGTTCATTTTTGGCGCGATTGGCCGTGGCGCGTCCGTTCGAACCCACATCTGAAGCGAAGCTTTCCGCGGTAATATATAAGGCCGCGGCAATGTCTAAGCAACACCGGGACGTCCGGCAGGACGACCCCCCACAGCAGCCCCGGGATGCCCCCTCGCCGGGCGCCCCGCAGCGCCCCCAAAGTGACCTCCCCCAGTGGATGATGGAGCAGTACACGGGCGCAGTCGGCCTTGCCGATACAAAGGGCGGACCCCGCTTCAAGAACTTCATAGGGCGTTTCCCCGAGAGAAGCCCCAAAACAAAAATGGCGATGCTTTCGGGCCGTGACCGGATGGGGGACTTCCTGCGGCTCAAGCTCGTGTACCCGCTGGCAACGCAGGGCTACACTTGCCTCGCTATGACCGCCCTGGCGGCGGGGACGAGCACCCACTACGCCTACGCATACTGGCGGCGGGGGACGGAGGCCAACCCGGAGCCCGAATACGTCTGTGTGTCCCCGACGTTCGACTCCCGTGACGGGGAGTACCGGCGCCGGTTCATCACCTGGCGGGCCTTCACGGCGGCCTACGCCAAATGCGCGAAGCTGATCGCAAACTTCGAGGAGGCGGCGCTCCAGCTCGCAATGGCGGGCCAGCTCGAGCTGAGGGTCACCGTCTACCCGGAGGAGGAGGCGCCGCGGCTCTCCCAGACCGCCAATGACCTGCGGCTAATGATCACGACATTCGCCGTCGCCCTCACGCTCGACATGTGGGACGCCGACAAGGGGGCCCTCGAGGCGCACACCAACGCCGCGTACCGAGACCTGCTGGCATACGTTGCGGGGGCCCGCCCGGAGCTCGCAAAATACAACGACCAGGTCCGGGCGGACCCGTACCTGATAATGTTCGTCCACGGGACGCAGGTCCTGATCGAGGTGCAGTGCGGGCAGAAGCTCGTCCCGATGTTCGTCCGCGAGGCAATGCAGCCGGGCGACCTAAACCTCGCCACCTGGCGAGAGCTCACTATCGCGCGCCTGGCGGCCGACCTCGTCCTCAACTACCTCACGCCGGCGTTCCCGCTGTACAACCAGTGGGCCTACATCGAGGGCGCCGACGAGGCACTCTTTGAGAACCGCGCGATGGAGGACCGTTATCGGAGGGGGCGCACCGTCGAAGAGGCGACAGAATCCCTCCGCGCCGCTCGCCGGGTGGCCGACCGGGACGAACACTCGGACCCGAACTACCATCTCGCCGAGCTGAGCGCGCAGATCTACGAGAGCCTCGAGTACGCCCAGACCTATCTGCTCATGTCGGGCGCCGCGCTGCTCCACACGATGGAGCACGTCGGATGGCCCCTCCGGAGCGCCGCGATCGCCATCCGACGAACCCCAAATTTAACGCCGGCCCTCGCCGACGTGTTCGCGACCCGCGACGGGGTCGCCCACTTCGTGTTCGACCTCGCCTACGCGGCCCACTGCCTCCACGCGAAGCTCGGGGTCGTCCACGGCGATCTTCATGGAAACAACATGACCCTCTACATGTGGGCGATGGCCGGCTACTGGCGTACCGCTGGCGCGGCGCCGGCGGTGTACGACGCCTGGTACGACGACCCGGTCGCCACCTACGTCGCCGGCCCCCGCGGCGAGGCGGACACCTACGTCTTCCCGGCGGCCGGCGTGTCCGGCTGCATCATCGACTTCAGCCGGGCGCTCCTCGGGCCCGGCTTCCGGCCCCGCCTCGAGGAGGGCCGCGGCCCCCAGTACGCGACCCACTTCTACCGCGACCAGGTCAACCGCGTGATGCGGACCCTCCACCGCTACGCCCCGTCCTTCGTCGCGAAGAACGAAGCCCCCCTCAAGGCGGCCGTGCTCGCGAACTTCGAGGCGGCGTTCCCGGTTCTCTGCGCCGTCGACTTCATCGCGATCGGGCGGTCCGTCGCCGGGGCCCTCCTCGAAGGGAAACAGGCCGTCGATACGCAGGAAGTCCGGCCTTTCACCGTCGCCGACGCGGGCATCGCGCTGGCGAAGCAGCTCGAATCGGCCGCCGAAGAAATCTTCATGGCGGGGCTCCGGGACCTTGCCGAGAGCGCCGGCTCCAGGAAGCACATGCCTGCAGCTGTCTTCCCGGGGGGCCCCCTCCTCGCGCGCGTCTTCGCCGACTGGGCATTCCCCGCGTGGGCCGCGCGCGAGCCCCAGCGCCTCAAGACGGCCCAGCTCGTCGACGCCTACAATTTCAACAACGGCCTCCGCGCCTCCGAGATCGACTACGCGAGGTACCCCCCCTGGGCCCGCCTCGACGAGATCGAGCGCCACCTGGGGAGCTACAAGCTCACCGACCTCTTCAGCCGCGGCCCCGAGCCCTTCCTCGAGGCGCTCCGGCCGTCGGCCCGGCCCGACCTCATCGCGGAGCGCCTCCGCGCCGAGCAGGAGAAACTCAACGGCCGGCCCGCCGCGACGGCCTCGTCCTGGATCGACGAATAGCGCGCGCGCGCTTTTTGCCGCCGCCGCGGCGGCGCCCGGAGAAATTTGAGCCGCGCCACGGCGTGGATAAGGGTGACAAAGGGATGGCAGCCAAGCCCGGCACAGATGCCACGATATACGCGGAACACCAGGGAAACACTATCATGATCTCCACGGCCCCCCCCACTGCTGGCCTAGGGGCTATCCGGGCAGAAGTTTGCAAAATCGCCGCCGAGCTGGGGTTCTCTGTAAGCCTGATGGGGTTCGCCCGCCGCAGCGGCAGGGCCGCCGAAAGCAACGGCGATGACGCTGGCCCCGACCCATGGACGGGGCTGGCCCCCGGCCGCCCAGCCGTGAACTACGCCGAGCAGGCCGAGCTGATCGGGGCGCCGGACGATGATACGCCCGCCCCTCTCGGCATCGAGGTCGTGCGTCCGATCGCTGCCGTGTTCATCGTGCGCACGGCCCACGACGGGTCGGCCAGCCGAAGCCGGTTTACGATCACCTCAGTCTTGAAGCTTCGTGACGGACGGTTCCGCGCCTTCCTCACTGGGGCCCCGGCGCCCAGCGGGTTCGCCCCAAAGACGATCGACGCATACACATCCGCGTACAAGAACCGCATTCTGAAAAAGGCGGCCCGCCGCGACCTCCTCCTGAAGGCCCAGGCATTCGCGGCTATACACGGTCGAACCGTGAGGGAAGTCGCCTCGTTCCCGCCCTCTTCTATGTTCTTCGAAGATCTGCTCCTGCTGTTTCGCACCGCGAATAACGACGCGCTGTTCGAGGAGCTTGATTCTCACCCAATTCGCATGCCCAAGTTCCCCAACGCTACGGTCCTGAAGTTGCCGTCCGTCGCCGTGCTATTCAAAAAAGACGGCCCCCATTCAGGGACCTTGACCATCCCGAACATCGAAACCTTCACCGAGTCGACATTCAGTAACTTCCTGAGCGGCAAGAAGGGTTTCTTCTAGCTTTCGCCGCAGACCCTCGGCATTATTATTGACGCTCCGTCCGCAGGTATTTTTCGGCGCCGGCGGCGTGGCGGAGGGTCGGGATCGACCTGCGTTTCCAGTCGGTCCCGGCGGCCTTTGACGACATCGCGTAAAGGTCGCCGGGGCCCACCTGGATGGGAATCCTTTTTCCGATGGGCACGCTCCGGTGGAACCACTGGTAATGGAGGGGGATCGCCGCACCAAACCGGGCGGCGATCACGATCCGCCGCTCGGCGTCGCCATGGAACCCAATTCCGCATTTGGCGATGTCGTAGTAGTAGTTCCCCTCGGCGAAGAGCCCTCGCGCCTTCTCGCCAAAGAATAATGGGAGCGAATCCCTCAGCACCTTCGTGAACGGGACGTCCCTGAACGCGACCACGCGCCCGCACCCCGACTCGTAGTCGGGCTCCTGCTCCTCGTCGGCGAAGCAGAGGTTCCAGCGGGCCCGTTTGTTGACAACGACGCCCCGCATCAGCGCCTTTTTATCCGCCTCGAACGCCTCATGCTCTACCTGGAGCACGTCGACCCCGGGGGGCAAATGGACGCCTGCGTGCCTCAGCAGCAGCTGCACGCCCCTCCGCACGACAAGCACGTACGCCGGGTCCGGCGTGATGTCCTCAAACGCCCCCTCGACGCCCCCGGCTGACACGAGGTGGATGATCTTGCAGTCGCCCCCGAGGTCGGCGAATCGGTCTTTCGCCATCACGAGGTCGTGCAGGGTGAGGCCTTGCGCAGCGGCGGCGCCGAGCTTCTGCATTCCGACGTGGTTCTCGGCGCACTCGCCAAAAGTGACCGTCCCAGCCGAGGTCATTTTCGATGTGGAATCTTCCCTTCAATTATACCGTTCGCGGTCAGACCGGACGCGGATTTGAACCGGACGCGGACCCTGGATCAATGCACTTCTGCAAAGACTGCTCGCGCGCGATGCGGCGGGACTGCCAGTCAGGCCGCGTCGTGTTCCGGTGCCCGTGCGGCACCGAAGAGGTAGGGTCCCCCGCCGACGCGCGCATCTTCGGCGGCGTCCTCGGGTCGACGGAGACGGCAGAAATGTACAGCAACCTCATCCGGCATGCCGCGTTCGACCGCACGAACCAGCTTGTGAAAAAGCATTGCCCGGTCTGCAGGCGCGATTACATGACCCAGATCCGCGTCGGCGACAGCGAGGTCATCGTCTACAAGTGCAAGTGCGGGTACACGATCACGGGGGCTGGCGGGCAGGCCGCCGAAAGTCCCAGGACCGGCGGGCCGACCGAAAGCCCAGGAGGGCCGGCTGATTCTCATGGGACCCGCTGACAGCCTTACAGCCTTACAGCCTTACGGCCTTACGGCATGAGGGGAAGGCCGCAGGCTTGCCGGTAGGCGTTCATCGCGAAGCCCCGGGCCTCCATCGCCTCGACGTACGCGCGGCACTTGGCCGCCGGGTCCGGGTAGGATTCGAACGCCGACCCCCGGTAGGGGTCCGTCGCCTCGAGCCGCTGCCGCTCCTGCTGCCGGCGCCTGTCCTCGAGGATCGGCGCCATTTTCTTCGCCCGGTACGTCGTGTAGACGAGGACGGCGAGCAGGATGACCAGAAACACGAACATGAAGATCGCGATGAAATCGGGGTTCGAAATGTAGTCGACCGTGGCGGGGAACGGGCTCACCCGCGGCGGGGGCCAGATGTAACCCTGGGCGAGCGTCCCGCCGATAGGGTAGGCTGGACTCATGCCGAGCTCCTGCACATCGTCCCGCCCGAAATAAATGTTGCTGTTCGGGCCGCCGGGCTTCCCGTTTTTGTTCCATAGGCAGGCGTTGAAGTCGGGCCAGGAGATGGCCGCCCCGCCCGCCCCGAGACCCGGGTACGACGCCTGGATCCCCTGCTCGACCGCCTGGATCCCCGACGCGTAGTTCATCTCCTCCTGCCTGAGCTGGGCGAGGTCGGCCGAGCCCATGAACAGGTTCGACGGGTTGTACTTGTCGGCGAACAGGTACATCCGGTTGTTGGCGGCCTGCGGTATTCCGCACAGCGCCTTGGTTAGCCCGGGGGGGCAGTTGCTCGGGCCCCCCGTGCATAGGCCACAGTTCGACGCCGCGATGAAGTCGCGAATGACGTCACACTTGCTGACCGGGGCCGACATCCGTATCGGCCTGCAGCTTTTTCGGGCCGAGTCTCCGCGGCCGTTATACGCAGCAGCAATGTCGGCGACGCGGAAAAAATCGGCAAGCCAGTGGGCGCTCGAAAAGTGGGTCTGGCCGAACGTCACGAAGGACAAATGGGGCCCCCCGGGGTGGAACTGGCTCCACGAGCTCGCTATCGAGTACCCGGCCGAGCCGACGCCCGAAGACGCACAGACGGCATACCGGCGGATCTGGAACTTCGCCATCCACCTCCCGTGCGGCGAGTGCCAGATGCACGCCACGACGTACATCAAAACCAACCCGCCGAACCTGACGAGCACGGAGGCCCTCCAGGCATGGGTATGGAGGTTCCACAACAGCGTCAACCGGCGCCTCGGAAAGCGGGAGGTCGCTTACGAGGAATACCAGGCGATCTATGCCGACGAGATTTGCCGGGCGCTCTGGTCCGTCGGCTGCTCGGTCAGGCGGAGCGGTCAGGGCAGCGCCGGCGCCGGCGCCGGCATGGACTGGCCGGCCCGCCGGAACAACCCATTTCGGTCGTAGTCGAACGCCGGGTGGCTTCCGGTGGATGCCGGGTAGTAGTTCTGCGGGAGGCCCTCCAGGAGGTTGGCGATTCCCGGGTCGAGGCCGAGGGCCGGGGGCGGGGTGTCTTTGAGCCGCTGGGCCGCGCCCGCAATTTTGATGATGTAGCTCGGCGAGGTGTTGACCGTGCCAAGGGCCCGAACGCTCGGGCTAAACGGGCTCGCCATAAACGCGCCAAGGGCGTCGCCCTTTTCGCGCGGGAGGGCCCCATAGAGCTTGCTCGCGGCGAGCACAATTTCGAGCGTGTGGGCGTAGAAGTCCCGGTAGATCTTCCCCGCATCTCCTTCGTCGCCGGCCCGGTGCGCCTCGTAGAGGAACAAGAGGAGGAGGTAGTGGGGGGTCACGACGGCGACCTGGGCCCGCTCGACCCCCGGGACTTCCGCAGGGACGTAGCTCACCGCCAGGAGGCTCCCCCCCGTGGCCAGGATAGCCAGGTCCCCCGCGCGGAGGGTCTCGGGGCAGACGTCCATGTACGGCTCGAACCACGACGGCGCGCCTATGGCGACGGCGCCCGGGGACGGGCTGGCCACGTGGACGGTCCCCCCCACGGGGCACTCAACGGCGACGCTGTATGCGTCGTCGAACGTGATGGACAGACGGGGCGCCGCGACAAGTTCTCCGGTAACCCCGAGCTTGCGCGCAACGGCGTCGAGGCTCGCCCGGAGGATCGCGTACGCGGCGAACCCGTGGAGGGCGACCGCGTGGCCCGGCCCCCCACCCCGTTCCGCGGCGGCGCCCCCCGGCAGCGCGACCGGGACCGCGAGCCTCACGCGGACAGCCGGCGCCGGCGCCGGCGCGACTGGCGCCGGCCGCGCCCGGGCCACGATCGGGTAGGCCTGCTGGATCAGGTTGAAGCGCTTGAGATCCTTCTTCCAGCGGAAGTACACGGCCTCGAGCGGCGGATTGCTGAACGGGAAACAGAAGGCGAGGTGCATGTCCATCCGCTGGAAGTCAGGGTGGACGACGCGCATCCCCTGGTAATCAATGACGGGGATCCGGTCGAAGACGGCGCGGGGCGCGTACCCGATATCGGCGACCCAGACGAAACTCGTGCGGACCTTCATCGTCTGCACGTGGATCGCGCGGACCGCGCCGACGCCTTCGAACCCCGCCTTGTGGAGGATGTCAGCAAGATCGTAGGCGTCGTCGACGGAGCGCGGGGACAGGACATCAAAGTCTGGCCGCTCATCGTCCGGATAGATGCGCGACCCGCGGAGGCGAAGGGCGTAGTCGATCGCGAGCCCACCGAAGAGGATGAGCCCGCGCTCGATGATGAACTGCCGCACGATGCCGAGCGCCCTGTCGATCATCGGCCCGTCGACGTCGCGGCGCTGGGCCGTCACTTCGAGTTCGGGGCGGCGGCTCTCGGCCCAGGCGGAAAGGGCCGCGAGACCATTCTGGACACCCGCCGCTACCGCGGGCGCGCCGCCGCCAACCCTGGCCGCGGGCCGCGGGGATGGCCGGCCCGAAACGCGGGCACGGCTATTCATGGGGGGATCGCATTCGACGTCGGAGTTGTCCATCATGTCCGGGCGGCGCGGGTTATTTATACGCGGACCTTTTAATTAGAGACAAGTGTGGGAGCTGATCGGACGGCCCGTGGCTTTATTTGAATGTCGGCCCCCCCATACTCATCAGCTGCACCGATGAAAGCCTCTATGGATTCCTGCTTGTTCCAGAAGTGCGGGTCGCCCGAAACGGGTCCAAAGCCGAAGCACGGAAAGCCGAAGCACTCAATCCCCGCCCCCGCCCCGGCGCACGCGGTTGTCGCGAAGGAAGGAGGCCGATCCGTTATTGGCGACCCGTACGCCTTTCTCGGCGACCTGGATCTTGGGGTGCCGCCCGGCGCCCGCACAGAAGAACAGCCCGGCACCAAAACGGCGAAGGTAGAGCCCAATTCCTTGGGGGATCTGGCGGCACTCGCCGGCGACCCAGCGCCCAGGGGTGTGCCAGGCTTGGGAGCGTTGCCGGGCTCAGCGGGCCCGGAAGCGCTGCTGCGTTCGGCGAGCCCGGGGGTGCTGCCGAGCCCGGGGGTGCTGCCGAGCCCGGGGGTGCCGCCGGGCCCGGCGCCGGACCACGAGGCGTGCGTCGAGTGCGGCGGCCGGATGCACCGGGGCGCATCCAACCTTGAATACGTCTGCGGCAACTGCGGCCTACGGGTCGAAGGCGACACGGACGGACCGGAGGACGATGAGGCGCCGCGCCAGGAGCCGAGCACTGCCCGGCTCCGCATTGTCGGCCCGAACAGCAGTCAGCTCCAGCCCGACCTGTACCGCAGCGGCTGCGGCAACACCGCGGCGACCCAGAAGAAACAGATTAACGAGGAGTTCGAACGGTACCGCCAGCAGTACATCGCCAATGGGGGGCGCGCCTTCCCCCGCGATGCCCTCGAATTGGCGTCTGCGTTTTACAACGAGGTTCAGAAGAACTGCGTCAAGCGGTCCCAGAACAAATGCTCAATCATGGCGGCGTGCCTCCGCCACGCCTGCCTTTACATCGGGTTCGCGCCGTCGCGGGTTGAGTTCGCCAACTTCATGCAGCTGCACACGAAGGGGATCGCCCGCGGCGACAACTTCGTCCGGAGCCTCGTCGCCGACGGAAAGATGGACCTCGAGATCAACGATAACCCGACCCAGGCGGAAATCAGAACCCTGTTCATCGGCCTAGGCCTCGGGGACGAGAAAAAATATGCTGGGCTGCGGGCCGCTGTTCTGGACGTCGTCCAGATCTCCACCACGAATTCGATCGGGGTTAACTCGATCCTTCGCAGCAAGGTGGCCGGCGCAGCGTACGTCGTCCTTCGGCGCTGCCAGGACCGCAACCTCATCCCGAAGCCGATGAGCCTTCAGGAGTTCTGCGCAGGGCGGATCCGTAAGAACACCGTCGAGCGATTCATCCGTGAGCTCGATAGCTACCACTCCTTCTTCGAGGCGGCGTACAAGGCGGCCGGCCTTTCCGCCGAACCCTTCCATGGAAGCCGCTAAAAAACCCCGTGAGCCCGCCGGACCGCGACAGGCCGCCCGGCGTGTTTTTTTGAAGAGGGATAGGCCGTAATATCGATCCCGCGGTTCTGGCCCCGATGCCCTACCTCGTCTACTTCACTTGGACCGACGGGGGGTACATCCGCCACGGCACGTATCCCATGGAAAAGAACATCAGATACCTTATTTCGGTGCAGGAGGACCTCGATTCCGCAAAAAAGAGCGTAGAAGAAGCCCGGAACATGCTGATCGCCGAGAATGCAAAAAGACGGGCCGCGAAAGAGCCGGCAAAAGAAGGACGCATTGAATTTAAGTACGTGCCATCCGGCGTGAATCTCCTCAATGGCAGCAGTGCGTGGCTGGACGAGCTCGAAGATGCTTGAAGGGTGAACGAACCCGACGGTGAATCATTCCCAATCTAGCGCCAGACGATCCCTGCCATTTTATGCCGAGGAGCGGGCCCAGTCGAGCGCCTCCCGGATGATCACCTGCGCGTCAGCAGGGTCGGGCCCGCCCTGGCGGTGGAAGGACGCCGAGTACATGCGGTACCGGAACCGCGGAAAGACCCCGGCGTCGGACGATTCGACCACGACACGTAAGGGCGGGTTCTGACCGCGCCGCAGCGCCCGGGCGAGGTGACGAAGAAGACGCCGACCTTCGGGGGTCGAGTAGATCCAAACGACGCCGGGCCGGCAGGGCGGGGCCGTCACACAGAACCCCGGGATAGCATTCAGGGCGCGGATCGAGTCTGGGGTCGAATCAAGCCCGCTCACGAATGTGCGGACCGTCTCGGCCTCCTCGGGGTAAAGGTCCCGCGAGAGCGTCACGACCGTGCGCGCGAAAGCACGCGACTCGAAGAACGACCGGGGGCTGTAATAGCGAAGATATGTCATGAGCGTCCGGCCCAACGTGCGCGCCCCCGCGGCCGAATTGGCTTTATAGCAGCACAGGCACGGCGCCCGCGCGAGCTCGGCGCCATCAATGAGATCAAGAAATGCGAGATTCGTGAGGGGCCCGGTTACCGCCGCGGTCAGTATGAGGTCGTCGGGGATCCTTGCGAGGACTACGGGGTCATCCGTGGATTGCACGGCCCCCATGTGGGGCTCGAGGGCCTTCCGCAGGGTAGCGATCTCGATCTGTGCCGAACGGATCAGAAGAGCCTCGAGGCGGATTCGCCAGCGCCCCCCCCGGAAGTTAAACAAGGCTGGGTCGGGCCCGATCGGGAAACGGCCCGCCTCCCAATTCACGCCACCACTCTCTACCCCTGATCGCATACTCGGCGAAGGGGAATGCCCCCGGCGGCGCGGCGTCCTCCGGCGGCGCGGCGTCCTCCGGCGGCGCGGCGAGGCAAGCGCTGCGTTGTTGCCGTGGCCAGGGATGGGACTCGGTTCCTCCATTATTGGGGTGAAAATGCGCCACCAATTGACGGCGACCCTATGTCGCCCCCGAGGCGTGCGCCATCTGCGAGAGGGGCGGGAGAGTCATTTCACGAATCCTCCAGATTTCAACGATCTGCTCTCCGGTCGGCGCAGTGCCGACCTGGCGCCGGATCTTGAGCGGGTTCCTGCGGTCGAAGAGCTCTTTTGTCGCGATCGCGACTGGATCATGCAGGCCCCCTGGGTCCGTGAATATTGTCGCGGTTTTCGCGATTTCTGCGGCTCGCATCGCGATCACGAACGCCGCCTCGTTGCGATGGAGGCGGTGGTCCGTCGTGCGCTGGTCCGGCGGGACGATGATGATCGACCGGGGCTTGTTGGCGACACGCAGGATCGGATCGACAGGCTGGCGTGTCGGTGTGGCCTTAATGCCTATCGGCGTTAGATCGTCCTCGTCATCTTCATGATCGCCATTTTCGTCCTCTTCGTCCTCTTCGTCGTCGATGTCCGACCCGGCCGCGTCCTCATCAAGGCCCCGTTCTTCGTCGCGCTCGGCTTCTGTCTCCACGTCTCGGCCGAGCGGCTCATCCTCCATTCCCGAGCCCTCGAGACCTAGGTTATCCTCATACTCCCCGTAGTCGTCCCCCTTTTCGTCGTCGCTCATAGCTAATTGTTGCACGCAGATTGTCTTCAATTATCGTTTTCTGCGTCCCGCAGGGTGGGCCGCGCATAATTTGAACGGGCCCCCGACGATCAATAGCAGGCGCATCGGCACCATGGGGTTATTCGGCATCATCGCGGACATTGTACTTGGGTGGGTCCTGGTATCCACGACCCGCCCTGGCCCGGCGCAGCAAATCATGGTAAGTACAGCACTTTCGATAGTCATCACACACATCGCCGCGATGGTCGGGTTCGACCTCAATTACTACAACATGACTAGCATAGTCCCTTCGATAATTGGGGTCGCCATTGCGCACTCCGATTGGTTCTTCTACCCCCCACCCATCGGAGAGCAATTGCAGTACGTAGCTCAATTCGCATGGATTCTGGAGGGGCTCATGGGCCGGATTCGTTCGGTAATAACCGCGTTGCTTGCTGCAGTGTTCGCAGAAACAACACTCGTCGATATTGCCGGTATATTCATAAGGATTTATCAGCTCGGTAGAAACAGGGCGAACTCGATCCTTTACAGCCATATGGTCCCATACAGCTGGACCCTAAAACCAATCCCCCTAAAGGGATCTACAGTTGCTTCGAGCTTTATTATCGAGGTGTCGTCGCTGTGGCCGAGTACACACCGGCTAGCCGTATCTTGGCTGTACAGCTGCAATTCGGACCCGGATGTTGCCGACTGGGTCGACCTCTTTGCGAAATACGAGATACGCGGGACGCTCAACTTTATCGTGATAATTATCCCAAACGTCGAATTTAGGGTTGGCGCCAGTACAATTAGCAGCGTGGCCCGGAACGACACCATCGTCAGCGACGAAGGGCCCCGCCAGGGCGGCGACGATGCGTCCCGCCAGGGCGGCGACGATGCGTCCCGCCAGGGCGGCGACGAAGGGCTGACCGCCGGCGCGCCCCGCGCTGAATTTGGGTCCAGATCAGATGCGCGACCCCCCGGCATGCGGCTTTCGGATGCGCGGCCCTCGTTTATGATGACCATCGATCTGTCCGACCCGAAAACCCCAAAGCGGATACTCGCGCTCAACGGCGACACAGTCTCAACCGAAGCGATCTGCCTGGGCAATACCTCCGTCCTCCAGTGCATGAAGGACCTGAACATCGAACCCAGGTCCAGCCGGCGCCGCATATAGTGCCCGCACCCGCCCGTGGTCGCCATACCGCGCGTTTTTCCCCCCGGAATTAGCGTGTTGGACATTTCTCGACGCTGGGAATAAGCCCCCCGAGAATGGAAACGACGCCTGCAGACGCATCTTTCCACGCGCTTAAAGGCCACTCCACGCCCAGCACAGACGGCACTAGCGCCCACTCTCCGGGGGAAGAAGTGGTAGGACCTTTCCCGGGCCCCACCCCGGTCGAGGTAGACGCCCTTGCCTGGGAGACGATCAGCGAGATTTCGCAGCGCCGGCGCTGTGCGGGGGCCCGTGGACTGGGCGCATTCATTCGCGACACCGCGCACGCGTTCGCGACAAAAAAAGGGGACGAGCGTACGAACATCATTGACCAGGGCGAAAGGGTCACCTACAACTTTCAGACAGATACGGTCCAGCAGTTGTTTCGCCACCTGGAGGCCTGCCGCCTGGAAGGCTCGGTCACCCATTTCTCTGAAAGGCAGGGGACCCCCACGAACCCACGGTGCGGCCTCATGCTCGACTTCGATCTCATCGTGGGCTCGCCCCGGGTGCGGGCGCTGCTGACGAACCGGCAGTACTACCGCCTCGCGAACGCTCTCACCGCCATCCTCCAGCGAGACATCGACTTCGCCGCTCAGCTCCCGCCGCACGTCGGCGGGCGGAAACCAACAGAGGCCCGGCTTCTCGTGTTCTTTATCGTGAAGCCTGAGGCAGTTCCGATCGAGTACGCGACGCCGGCGGCGACGCCGGCGGCGACGCCGGCAGCGACGCCAGCAGCGACGCCAGCGGCGACGCCGGCGGCGCCCCCGACCGACGCCCCGCCGGCCCGGGTGTACAAGTACGGCATCCACATCCTCGTCCCGGGCGTCCGGCTGGACCGGTCGTACAAAAAGTGGCTCCTCCGCGGATTCGCATCGGACCCGGCCGTCGTGACGACCCTCCAGGAGCTCGGGGTCATCGGGGACCCGGCGCGCTGTTTGGATCAAAATAGCGCGAGCGTCCCCGTCCTCTTCTTCGGCAGCTGCAAGCGGGGCTCGACGCCTTACGTCCTCGGCTCTGCGCTCGAGGTGACCCTCGATCTCGGCGCGGGGGGCGGTGAGGCCCCGGCCTGGTCGGCGCCGGCGGTAATCCGCAGCCTTCCCGCCGACGAGCTCGCCGCGCGGAACCTCGTCGCCGAGCTGAGCCTGACGGCCGACGCCGAGTACGACGACGGGCGCGAGCCGCTCGTGCGCGGGATCGAGTTCGAGCCCCGGGCCGAGGTCGCGGCCCGGGCCCTCGACTGGGGGAGCCGCACGCAAGGGGGGGTCACCCCCCAGGACGAGCTGCTGATAGCCGAGAATAGCCTGTCGACCCTCTCGCTCCACAACACGGAGGTCCGCCAGCTCCACGCCCTCCTCGATCTCCTCGACGGCGACTTCCTCACCGAGCGCAACCGCTGGCGGGACGTCGTCTTCGCCCTCGCCAACACGAGCGACCAGTACAAGCCCCTCGCCGTCTGGTTCAGCCACAAGTGCCACCACAAGTCGCGCGCCGGGTCGCGCGTCGACGAGCTCGACGCGACCTGGGACGACGCCGTCGCGCGGCGGGGGGCTGTGGGCGTCCGGCCGCTCACGGCGCGGTCGATCAGCTACTGGGCCCGCACGTGCAGCCCGGACCGGTTCGCCGAGGTAATGGAGCGCTCCTACTTTACGATCCTCACGCAGTACGTCTACGAGCACGGCGGGCGGCTGGAGCACTACATGATCGCAAAGGTCCTGCACTCGATGATCGGGTCGAAGTTCTGCGTCGACGTCGACGTCGGCCCGCGCGGCTCGCAGAGTTTCTGCTGGTTCGAGTTCGTCCTCCCGGGCCAGCCGATGCGGCCGGGGGAGGTCTGGAAGTGGCGGCGCGAGCTGGAGCCGAGCGACATCCAGATCTACCTGAGCGAGAAGTTCACGAAGGTCCTCGAGCAGATCAGCGTCCACATCGAAGAAAAGCGGCTCGCGGCGGCCGACGAGGAGCACGCCAAGTACTACAAGACCCTCGCGGCGACGTTCGCCGGGTCGAAGAAAAGCCTGTACAACGACACGTTCAAGAACGGGGTCCTCCGGCAGGCCCACCACCTGTTCCTCCGCCGCGGCTTCGCCGAAAGCCTCGACCAGCACCCGGGCCTCGTCGGCGTCCTCAACGGCGTTCTCCGGCTCGGCCCCCGCTGCGAGCTCATCGACCACTACCACGAGTACCCCGTCAGCCTGTTCACGCCCGTCGCCTGGAAGCCCTTCAACCCCGAGGACCCCTGGATCGCGCTCGCCCTCGGGGCGATCGCCGACATCATCCCCGAGCCCGACGCCCGGGACTGGATCCTCTTCCACGCCTGCCAGGGCCTTTCGGGCGACCCGAAGGAAGGGCTCCTTCTCCTGTGGACCGGCGGCGGCCAGAACGGCAAGACGAGCTTCCTACGGTGGGTCGCGAAGGCCCTCGGCCCCCGCGCGGCGAAATTCAACATCCAGCTCATGTCCTGTGACCGCGAGGACGCCGAGAAGCCCAACAGCGCAATGATGCGGTTCGAGCGCCTCTACTACGGGTACAGCGAGGAGACGAACAAGGCGCAGACGCTCAACACGGCCCGCATGAAAGAAATGGTGAACGCCGGCGAGATCTCGGGGCGCGACCTGCGCGAAAAGCAGAAGGAGTTCACGATGCGCGCCAACCTCGTCGCCGCGTCCCAGTTCAGCTTCATCGTCCCGACGACCGACCATGGCACGTGGCGGCGCCTCCGCAGCTATACGAGCAAGGCCCGCTTCCGCCACAACCCCGACCCGTCCAACCCCTACGAGAAGCGCGAGAACCAGGACTTCGTCCGCCGGTACCCGGCCGACCCCCAGTTTCAGTCGGCGATCCTGTCGATCCTCAGCCACTACTACGAGCGCCTCCAGAACGAGTACGACGGCGAGCTGAAGAACGTGCCGTCGCCCACGATCGAGCGCGAGACAGAGGCGTTCCGCTGCGAACAGGATTCCCTCCACCGCTGGATCAGCGAGTCCGTCGTGGTGTCCCCCAGCTGCGATCTCGATTACCCCCTCGGCGTCCTGAGCAACTACTACACGAGCTGGTATGCCGCGAACATCGAGCGGCGGCGCCACGTCGCGAGCGAGATCATCAAGGAGATCGAGTCGTCGGCCCTGGGCCAGTACCTGAAGCCCGCCCCGAACCGCGCGCTTGTTCTCCGCGGCTGCCGCGTCCTGACCCCGGAGGACATGAAAATTCGGCCCGACGAGGTCCTCATAAACGAGGTTGGGCGCGGCGGGCGCGGCCGCAATGAATGGGCCGCCGCCGCGAACCCCACCGGGCCCGGCGAGACAGAGGCCCCCTGGTGGGCTGCCCGCGTCCGGCCGGGCCTGGCGCCCGCGGCGGCCCCTGGAATCCCCGGAGCACCCGGGGCTCCTCCTGGGACGCCCCCCGGCACAGTCGGCCGCGTCGACAACGTTGGCGAGGAGGACGCGTTATTCTTCGCCGACGACGCCGCAATTCTTCTTGCCGAACGGGGGAGCGGCCGCGCAAACGCTCCCGACCAGAAGCTCTCCGACGAGGATATCGATATGTTCTTGGAAACTGGATCGTTCCTCAACCGGCAGGACCTCCGGACCCCGTTCTTGCTGGAAGATGTGTACGACGGCGAGGCCTAAAGTCGCCCGCCTTTTTCTGCGCCTGGATACGACAGAACTCGAGACACATGTCTTGGTTTTCGACTTTCGCGAAAAAGAAGTCCGATGACTCTTCTGGCGGCAGTAAGCAGGGCCCCGCCCCCCAGCCGCAGGCCTCGCCCGATGGTGACAGCGTTAGCCTTGTTGGGGCCGCGCCGGGCCAGACTGAGGTTGGTCAGGATCCGCAGAATCCGCAAATTCCACAGAATGATTCTGACACCGACGACCGACGCACCGCGGCCGATCAGGACAAGCTGATGGAAAATCTGGTCGAGAGCCTTCTATCGGACTCCCCGGGCGATACGCCCCGCCCGGACCCGAACACGGGCTCGAACACGGGCTCGAACACGGGCTCGAACACGGGCTCGAACACGGGCTCGAACTCGAGCCCGAACATGGACACGAGCTCGAACATGGACACGAGCTCGATCCCAAACCCGGACACATCAGTCCAGCAAGAACGTCTCAATGCCTTTGTCGACACGCTCGGACAGAATCAGAGCAGGTTAGGCTATTCCGATTACGAGTTCGATGATGACCGCGATCTCGGGTACCCCCATCAGTATGGGCCCGCCGCTGAAACTGCTCAGGTCCACCACCTATTCGCGGATAACCTCGCCCGCACGTTGATGCCATCAACGTCCTTGGCAGCCAGCGCTTCGCGTGCCACCGGTAACCCATACGCATCCCTCACGGTACCCCCGGTCCTTGGGCCGGTGAGGCCCGCCCAAGGGCCCGCGCCGGCGGCACACATCCGCCAGGTCAGCAGCCTTACGTCGAACCCGAACGGCCCCGGCAACCCATACTCATGCCTGACTCTCCCCCCGTTCATCGGATCCGCCCCCAGGCCAGATACCATCAGCCGCCGGGCTAACGAGGCCCAACCGCGTGCCGGCGGTAACTTCTACAGCGTGACATGCCCCGCGTGCCAAGGATCGATTATTATCCCGTGGGATGGGATCAACTGTGGTGTCTTCATCCATGCGGCGTACAAGAGCAACTTGCATCAGGTTTCGCCCCATCTTCCGGCCGCCGAGTGTGACAGGCTCAGAGAAGCCAGGGACATCGTCGGATGCGGCCGCTCGTTCACATTCGACGGACGCACGGCCCGCCTGATTTCGCAGCCGTAGGCCGCAAAATGTGGCAATCCCGGTCAGATACATCTGTCAGCCCTTCTTGCCATCGCTTGCGCGGTCGTCGCGGCAGTCCGAACCGCGCTCCGGAACACCCGATCCGAGGGGGGTCGTCACGAGCTTTTCGGCGACCCGGGGCGAGAAGAGCGCAGCGAGCTGAGCATCTCTGAGAAATGTCGCGGGCGCCTGCAGGACCTCCCCTGCGGCGTTTGCCGCGTGCACCACTCGCTCATAGGCATGAATCCTCTGAAGGGCCGCAGCAGGGGTGTCCTGCTTGGTAGCTGCGGGGCCGTATTTCGAATCCATCTGTTGCAGGGGACGGGCTCCCTCTAATCGCGCGCGGCAAGCCTACAAGAATATTAGGCAAAATGAGACATTTTTTAGGTTCTCGGACGGAGAAGGGCCCACCAGCAATTCGGGCAAATCGACGCCAGTAGCGCACCGACCAATACGGCTAATAAACATATGCTTGCGACTGCACCCTTGTGGCCGTTGTCGTTCGGATCAAGCGAGACCTCGTATGACCCATCGTAATAATACCAGCACTCGTACGGCCCGCTATAGCTCTGGCAGGAGCTTCCGAACGAAATCCGTGTCGTACGTGTTTCGCCATTCTTGACATAGAATTCGACCCTTGCGTCGCCATCTTCATTGCATGCCATCGTGCGACATGTCGTCTTTGTTGGCGTTGTCGCATCGTATATGGAAGTCCCCATGAAGTATGTGATCAGTGCCGTAACGGCGATCGCGAGTATCAATCCGACTATGGTCGGAATTCGGCGTCCCGGTATTATGCAGGGGAACAGGCGTGTGGCCTTATTATCCAATCTGTAGTATGCGATACCGTAGCGGCTCTGCGGAACGATCGGGCTCCCTGTCGATTGTGCTTGCGTGGCTGGCATCTGGTTGCTTCCCGCCGACCGTGTCTGGGTGTGCGTTTGTGCCGCTGCCGGCAGCTGGTTGGCCTCCGAGCCCGCGTCCTCTAGATCGATGCTGGGCGGCCCTCCCTTGATGCGGATCGCGTTGGCTGCAACTATGTGGCAGACCGGGCAGGTCGCCCCCTGCAGACAGCAGGTGGGACAGGTGATGTGTCCACACGACATGACCCATAGGTCTTGCTCCGACGAACACTGGCTGCACTTCGTCATTTAGCCGAGATGGGGCATCTTTCAAATATACTGGCGGAAGAAAAGGAACGCTTCTGTTCTCCTACTTACGCAGCTCACTCTCCCAGTACCACAAGCAGCAGGCCGCCACTACGAGGTACGCCAACATCAGGGTCATCGCAGTATTGAGGGCCGCATGCATAATCCTCCGCGTCTCGTTGGGAGCCAACGATACCGAGTCGTCCCATACAGTGCTATACCAGCAAGCATACACCTCGCTGCAGCCCTGGCAGCTTACATCACCTGGATTCGCCTTCCCTATTCGAGTGTGGCCTCCCCTGTCTTGAAACTCAACAAGCGTAAAGCTTTTGCCGTTGCAGTACAAAGTACGGCAGGTGGTTGGTATACTTTGGGCGTTTTCGTAGGACACTACCCAGACATAATACGAAAGCAGGAGTGGCGCTGCGAATGCAATCGTGTGCAATGCGACTACAGGCAGCCGGAATGAAGATCGGCTATTACGTCCAGCATGGTAGTCTCCCACGGGAGATATTACTTTTACCGCCGGATCCGAATGGCGAGCTGCCTGGCGGTGGCGAGCTGCCCGGCGGCGGCGGGCTGCCGTACTTGGGTCGCAAACCGAACAGCCGCTGGCTTCCTGCATGCACGTGCTGCAGACCGCATGACCGCACGCAAGGATTGAAATCGCCGCAGTATTCGCTGAATAGCACTGAACGCAGGTCGACATCGGTATGTCGTCGGTCGGATAGATTCAAATCGCGCGCGCAGGCCGCACAAAACAGGCGGCAGGCAGAGTTCCTGCCTCGCCCTCTGCAATGTTACGGCGCTACGGCGTTACGGCGTTCTCGGTGCCCAGCTGTGTTACGAATGGGGCAGTCGTGAAGCTGAGCGCAAGAAGAAGGAAGAGAACAAAGAAGATCAGGATCTCGAAATCTCTGAGGCGGAATATTCGGCTACGGGTGTGGCCGTAGCTACGACCCTGGGCCGCCTTCTGAAGATCTGTACTGGCGCTTGCTTCGGGCATCAAGTGGCGCGGCAGAGATGATGCGGCTATCTGGCCGCACCTATTTGCCGCCGGGCCCGACTGGGGGCTCGCCCGTGTCCGCCCGTGTCCTGGGCCCGTCGAAGTCGGGGTCCGGGTCGACGTAGCCGTCGAGGATCGATACAAGATTGGCTGCCACCGTGTACATATGGGGCGGGGCGCGCTCCTCCTCGGCCTTCTGCATGGGCGAAAGCCGGATCTGGTCCGTCAGGATCCAGCGGGGTCGGGGCGCCTCTTCCGGCCTGGTGACGAGGAGCGCCCGGAGGCGGTCGGCCAGGGCGTCCGTCAGGAGGGGCGGGACTTTCACCCGAAGCCCCTGACGCGTGAGATAGCTGGCGGCCTTCTCGTCGTACCGCAGGAGGCGTCCCCGCAGGCCGTCATAAAGGCTCCGCTTGAACAAGATGAGGCCCCGCGTAAAGTCCTCGACAGAAAGTCGCGCCAGCCGCCGCTCCTCATTCCGGTACGGGTTGAGCCCTGCGATGATCATTTCCTCCATGATGGTGTCCCTTCGGCGCGCGAGCTCGAGAAGTGCGTCGGGGCGGAGGTTGAGGTCCGAGCACCAGGCAGCGACGCTCCCGATATCGCCGGCCGCCGCCTCGAGGCGGCGCGCAAAGGCGTCAAACACGAGAACCGCCTCCGCAAAGTCGTCGGCGAGAATGAGCTTTGCCCGGAAGTAGAAAGCTTCGCTTTCGGTGGGCGGGATCGCCATGCCCCCCCCTCCTACGGTGCGGGCGGCGAGGAAGCCGGGCAAGGCTGCCCGCAGAGCCGCAGCCCCCGGGGGGAGGCGGGGCACAGGGGTGGCGTCGCGCTCCGCGAGTAGGTCCGCGAGCGGCGTCCCGATCATTGCGGCCGCGGTGATGAGGTCGCTCGCGGCCGCGTCCCACACGTACCCCGCGAGAACGATACGGACGCCTTCCATTGGCGTCCGCGTGAACGTCGACGCGATGAATCCCAGTCGCGTAAGGCCGTAGCCCCGTTTTACGGCAAGGGGGGGGGTCTCGGGGTCCTCGGAGCCACTGTCATACAGGGCGGGCGGCCAGCGGTCCGGGAGCTGGGCGCGGGCCGCCACGAAGCCGAGGGCAATCGCCGCCGCGTTGACGGCGAGGAATGCCTCGGTCGGGGGCGGGTCGATCAGGGTCATGTCCTCGGCGCGGAACTCCGGCACCTGCCCGAGCCGGAGCTTCTGCCGCTGCTGCTCCCGCACGGCGGCGAGGTAGATGTCGGCGGGGCCGACCGTGATGATGTCCGGCAGCTGCTGCGGGTCGAGCGCGTCGAACACGTTCTTCGTGTACAGCGGGTAGAAGTCGCCCGGGAACAGGCGGCCGACCCGGCCCATCCGCTGGTTGATCCGGCTCTGAGCCGCCGGGCGCGTCAGGAGGCCCGACGCGCCCCAGATCGGGTACGTCTCCCGGGCCCGGCTCCAGCCGCAGTCGATGACGTACCGCAGCGTGTCGATCGTGAGGCCCGTCTCTGCTACGACCGTCGAGACCACGACCCGGCGCGCCGGCCGCCGGCCGCCCACCAGGGGGAGGCGGTCGGGCGCCTCGAAGACTAGGAGGAAATCCCCCGTCTGCGAGGCGACGACCTCCCGGTTGATCACGAGAATGAGCATCGGGCCGAGGCTGCTTTCGGGGCCGTCCGCGTGCTCGTCTGCGCGCCTGTCCGCGTGCCTGTCCGCGTGCTTGCTGTCCGCGCGCCCTCTCGGCGGCGCGGTGTACTTTTGGTTCGCCTTCGCGAGCGCCGCCGCGACCGCCGTCGCCTCCGCCGCCCCCGGGACGAACACGAGGATGTCCGCGCGGGCGGGTGGGTCGTCGGCGCCCCCCTCGTGGATCCGCACGGCGGTCGCTGCCGCTTCGGCCAGGTAGTTGTTCGTCCCGGCGGCCGGGAAGTGCGTCTCGATCCCGTACTGCCGGCCCCTGACCTCGACGCAGTTCTCCGGCCCCACCCCGAAGTACTCCGCGTACCGGGCCGGGTCGAACGTGGCGCTCGTCAGAATGAGGAACGGGAGCCGCTCGTTCCCGACGTTCCTTTCGTAGAAGTTCCGCAGGAGCATCAGGTTTATGTCCGAGTCGAGCGAGCGCTCGTGCGCCTCGTCGACGATGATGAACCGGTACCGGCTCATGATGTCGCTGTCCTCCTGCTGCTGCAGCTGCGCGGCGAGGACCCCGGCCGTCGCGTACACGAGGCCGGAGGCGGGCCGGTTACTGACGGGGCCTGTCTGGTACCCCACGGTTTCGCCGAGGACCATGTCCCGGTTCCACGGCCGCGACGACACGTCCCGCGCGAGGGCGACCGCCGTGAGGACGCGGGGCTGGGTGCAGATCACGCCCGCCCCCCGGAAGCGGGCCCGGGTCGCCGTGGCTTCGCTGCGGAGGATGCGGAACACCGCCACGGGCAGGATCGTTGACTTGCCTGAGCCGGTGCGCGCGCGCACGATCAGGACCCGGTCGGCCAGGGCCGCCGCGTGGCCGCCGTACTCGGGCATCCGGCGGCGGAGCCACGCGACGATGTAATCGATGGGGGTCTCGCCCGCCGGCGCTCGCAGGCCCTCCGCGAGGCTCAGGCTCCCCGGCTCGAGTAGGGTCGGAAGCTTGTTGGACATCGCTCTGTATGTGGGCCCACGCTTCTTCCTAATCGGGAAAAGAGGGGGGCCGGCCCATGGGGCCGTCCCGGATTCGCGGCAATACGGATCAGGGCCGATAAAAACTATGGATTCGCGGCCGGTTAGTCCGTCTGCAGGCGCGCGCTGACGCTGAGCCCGCATCCGCGAAGAACCTTCTGCATTTGTTCCAGCTTCTGCAGGACGTGGCCGATGTTCCGGAAATCTTCCACTGGGATGATATCCTCCCACAGCAGCATCGACATCGCCTGGGACACCCCAGATATATGCAGCTCCCAGACGACGGTAATCACTTTGCCGTTATCGGGATCCGCGTTCAAATAGCCAAGCACTCTGTCCGCGCTATTATCGTCGGGCGCTTTGTCCAGTTCAGACAGGAACTTCTCCGCGTTCTCGGCGCGGCACAAGAATAGCCCGACACGCGCATGTTCGACTACCGCTACCTCCCCTGATTCCCACGCGGATACGTCCGGGGGGTGCCGCACATAGATCCAGTCCAAGTTGTAGGCGCGTATGATGCCTTCGCGCACAAGGAGCGCACCGGCCACAACCCTCAGCAGTCTTTCGACTGACGGATCGATGTCCATACGTTCCATCCATGCGAAGCATTCCTGTTGCATCTGGATGAACCTGGAACTTACCTTCGGCTGCGACGCCTCTCTCGCTGTTCCTTGGGAATTGTCCGCCGCCTGGATGCGGGTCTCCAGCTTGGGTGTATCTCTGGCTGCCATCGCTTGAATGATGGTCGCCGCGAAGTTCATTTTTCCCCTTTCCAGGAAAAATGGGCCGGCTAGGAGATCCGCACGTTGACCGGCGCGTGCAATGCCCGAAGCACGTACCGAATGCTCCCCAACTTCGACAGGATACTATCCAGCGTGGTTCCGCCGACGGCCGCGATCTTCTCTTCCCAGAGAACAACCGTTCCCATGTCTCCCATCCCGACCTCCCATGCGATGCTCGCCGTGCTTTCGCCACGCTTTCCCACCTCTGGCTCGAAGTGGCCCAGCGCGGCATACAGCGTGGCTGGATCATCGGCCCGGATCTTATTCCGGATCTCTCGCACACGTACGTCATCGGCGCGGTATATTATGTGGACGGCTGTTCCCCCGAGGCGGTCGGCCGCCAGCCCGATTGCCGCCAGGTGGTCTCTGGTCGGCGGGGCGCCACGCAATTCGGGCGTCAGGCACGCAGGGAGGACCCCCCTCCGGACGAGGAGAGCGTTTATGGACAGTCTGAAGAGGGCGTCGATGGACCATGGCTTGGCCGTCGACTGGTTTAGCCACGCGCAGCATGCTGCCTGTGTCTCGAAGTAGATATTCTGGCCGGCGGTCAGTTGCTGCGAGGTTTCTTGCCGGTCTCGGTCTTCCTGCCGCTGCTGTTCTTCCGCCGCTTGGCCCCCCTTGCGGCTCTCATCTGGCTCGGTACCCGGCTCAGAGGAGACGATGGCCCTTACAGGTACTTCTTCTCGGGCCGGACCCAGTTCTGGAGTGCTCATCCTGGCAGCGTGCGCTTGTGCCGGCGCGGCGCACATTCGATACAACCGGCGCCGGCCGTTCAAATATCGCCCGAAAAAGCGCGCCCCAATAGCATGGCCTTCGCGTCCATCAATAGCGCCTACAATCAGCTCCCGCTTTCTGACGAGATCCGGATGACGGCCGGGACCGCCAGTCAGGTCGACAGCAATGTGTACATCGGCGGCTACATTGTCGCGGCCGATCCCCTGTTCGTCAAAAGGGCGGGCATTACTCGGATCGTGAAAATGTTCGCCGATACCGACGCGTACCCAGGCGGAAACACACGCCTCCCCGGCGTCAAGTACCTCGTTATTCCTGCGCAGGACACGCCGGAGTATGACATCCGGGCCGCGGCGTTCGCGGCGCTCCGGTTCATCCAGGAGGGTATCCGCAACAACGAGATCGTCCTCGTCCACTGCCACGCGGGCGTGTCCCGCTCAGCGACCGTCGTTCTCCTGTACCTCATGGTCGAACGCGGCTACAGCCTCGACATGGCTTTCTCCCGTCTCCGCATGGTGCGCGACTTTGTCAGGCCGAATTCGGGATTCATGCGCCATCTTCGTGCGACCGATGCCCGTCTCCGCCGTCTCCGGGTCGGCGACGAGTACCGCCGCGTCTCGTACCAGGAGCGCGACCGCCCCTTCATCGCCCCCCTCCCCGTCATCGCCGGCGCTGCTGCGGCCCCCCTGCGCGCCAACCGTGTAGCAGCGTACCGCCACTCTGGGGGCGGCGGGGGCGAGCCGCCGGGCAGGACCGTCCACCCGATTGCCCCGCCGGGTCCTCGAATCCCCGGGGATGGGCTTTCTACCTTTGCCGACCCTTATGAAGATGACACGCCCGCCGCGATCTAAATTACGGGCCCGCAGAGGCACGAAATTTGAAACCTGTCTCATTGGTACTAACGGGATAGCGAGGGTAGACTGCGACTGTGACTGTGAAAACAAAAACGGAAACAATGACATTAACTGTGACGACGATCGACTCCAATCTCCTGATCCTCGGCTTGATTATCGTTGGGGCCTCGATCGCAAGTGCATGGAGCGGGCGCTGCCGCTGTAAATGCAGATGTCACCGCGCCACCGCGGAGAGTGCACCCCAAAAAGAACTAAGCAGTACTCCCGGGAACCCGCACTTGGAACCCTATCAATCATGAGGCGGAGCTAGCAGGGTTTTTTGGTTTTACATTTGAGACCAACCGCGGACCACTATTCGTCCGTCAGGAATTCGCAGGGTAATGTATGCCAAAATCAACTATAAATATCTGATCCTTGGGGCCATGTTGGTGGGGCTCGAGATTGTGAACAACTGGAGAGTACGAGGAAATAGCCGTTGTTCAGAGAATCAGAAAGGCGAATCTCGGAAGGATTCGGGCGGCGCTTCAGCGCAATTCTAGTCCTTCGGCGGCAGGTATAAAGGTCCGCCCTGAGGAAAGGGACATTTTGCGCATTGATGGCTTGCCCTTGCTGCTGCTATTCATCACCGTGGCCCTCGCCGCGGTCGCCTCCCTTCCTGTGTTCGCCGGCGCGGCTGCGGTTCCTCTCCGCTCGAACCGCATCGCTGCGTATCGCGGCCAGGATTCTGGCGGAGAACCCCCGGGAAAGACTGTCCACCCGATCGCACCTCCACCCCCTCGCATCCCCGGGGATGGGCTTCCTCCTTCGCTGATCAATACGAGGACGACACCCCGCTCAGGGTTTGATCCGCGCTGTCCATTATCGCACAAATGGGGACGGCCCTGAGATAGGTCAGAATCAAGGGTTTTTCGGGTGTTAAAACTGAAGCGTCCCACGGGCGGGGATGGATGTCTGCTAACCAAAACATCAAAGTTTTAGCAATTTGCGCTACGGTTGTGGGGATCGCATTTGCTAATGCGTGGGGGGAGCGGGGGAACAGTTCATGCCACTGCAGCCGCGCCGCCCTCGAAAACAGGCGAGAGGCCGGGCAAGGGTCTGCGCCTAAAAACGAGGTGAATCCCCCGGCATTCCCCGATGGCCGATACAGGGGGCCCCCTTGAATGGGGATCGGTCGGCGATGCTCAGATTTTTTGCCACGTGCCGGTGTTGCTTAGCCCACCTCGACCGCCGCCCCCTTCGTCGCGGCTTTCGTTGCCGTTTCCGTCCGTGCGCTGATCCGGTGCCGAAGGCGCAGGCGCAGGCGCAGGCGCAGGCGCAGGCGCAGGCGCAGGCGCAGGCGCA
>CAYUOL010000057.1:0-3287 GCA_964446345.1 uncultured Iamiaceae bacterium
CCGATCCACGGCACGGTCTCGACGATCTTGGCGGTGCAGATCCGGGCGCCCTGCTCACCGTGCATGAACTGGCTGAGGCGCCAGTTCATCGACTCGATGCCGAGCTCCTCCCACTCCTTGTCACCGAAGTTCTTGAACGGCGAGTCGTCCATCTCGGCCAGCGCCATGAACGGGCCGGCGTTGTTCGAGCCCTGCAGGCCCATGAGCATCTGCGACGGGTCGACCTCGATCGACCAGTCGAGATCGGTCTCTCCGTTCCACTGGCTGTTCTTGGCCTTCTCGTAGAGCTTGTTCAGCGCCGGCCGCGCGCCCTTCTCGTAGTCCCACGTGAAGATCGCGTTGGCGTTGTCCTGCACCGAGTGGATGAGCTCGTTCACGTCCTGGTTCGAGATCGCCAGGATCGCTTCGAGGTCGTTGAGGTCGGCTCGGCCGATGATCTCCTGATCGCTTGCCATGGTGTGCTCCTGCGGGGATGGGACGGAAGGATGACGGTGACGGGTGGGACGAGGTGACGGGAGGAGGTGAGGGAGGTCCTCAGTGCGGCGACGTGAGGTCGATGGCGGTGGTGGCGTCGTCGGGATCGAGCGCCGCGACGAGGCGCTCGATGAGGGCTTCCCACCGCTCGGGGTCGGGGTGCTCGGCACCGATCGCCTCGTACGCGAGGAAACCGAGTGCGACGGCGTGGGCGAAGTGCACGATGGACATGGTGTCGAGCGTGGGGTCGATCAGGCCGCCGGCCTTCCCGAGCTCGATCATCGCCGCCAGCCGGCTCCGGCGTTCGTCGAAGTGCGCCCGCAGCATGGCGGCGACCTCGGGATCGCGCCGGGCGGCGACGAACGCCTCGAGCAGCACGCCCTGCATCGGCGTGGTCGGCCGCGTCACGAGGTGCGCACCGACGGTGTGGAGGATGTCCTTCGCCCGCCCCTCGAAGCCGTGCTCGGCGAACAGCGTGTCGAACTCGTCCGGCAGGCACGTGGTCATCGCTGCGGCGAGCAGCTCGGCCTTGCCGGTGTACCGGCTGTAGATCGCCCCCGTGGTGAGACCGGCGCGGCGGGCGATCTCGGCGACGCCGGCCCGGTCGTAGCCCTTCTCCGCGAAGACCTGCGCGGCCGCGGTGACGAGCCGCTCACCGATGGCGTCGACCGGCGCGAGCTCGCTGACGAGGGCATCAGGCATCCCGCCGATAATAACGGTGATTATCGACCTGTCAACCCCGGCCGGGGCGTGGGGGCGCGTGCACGCCGTCCGTGGCGCGGGGGCGGACGGGGCCCACGGCGATGTCCGATCCCCGCTAGCCCGGCGGGCCGATCCGGCGCAGGATGGGCGGCGTGCACGACGACTTCGACGCCTGCTACGCCGCGTTGCAGAGCCGCGACGCCCGATTCGACGGGTGGTTCGTCACCGCCGTGACCTCGACCGGCATCTACTGCCGCCCCAGCTGCCCCGCCCGCACGCCGGGCCGGATGCGCGTGCGCTTCTACCCCACGGCCGCCGCGGCGCAGGTCGCGGGGTTCCGCGCGTGCAAGCGCTGCCGCCCCGATGCCTCGCCGGGCTCGCCGGCCTGGAACCTGCGGGCCGACACCGTCGCCCGGGCCATGCGCCTCATCGCCGACGGCGTGGTCGACCGCGACGGCGTGGGGGGCCTGGCGCGCCGGCTCGGCTACAGCGAGCGGCACCTGCACCGGATCCTGGTGGCCGAGGTGGGCGCCGGCCCGATCGCGCTGGCCCGGGCCCAGCGGGCGACGACCGCTCGGGTGCTCATCGAATCCTCCACGCTCCCCTTCAGCCAGGTCGCGTTCGCCGCCGGCTTCGCCAGCATCCGCATGTTCAACGAGACGGTGCAGAGCGTGTTCGCGATGACCCCGACCGAGCTTCGCCGCCGGCGCCGCACGACCGGGCTGGCCGCCGGACCCGGGGTGATCCCCTTGCGCCTCCCGGTGCGCCGACCGTTCGCGGGTGACGCCGTGATCGAGTACTTCGGCCAGCGCGCCGTACCCGGGCTCGAGCACGCGAGCGGGGGGACCTACCGCCGCAGCTTGCGCCTCCCGCGCGCCCTCGGCACGGCGACGTTCGTGGTGGGCGCGGACCACGTCACCTGCGCGCTGCGGCTCGAGGACCTGCGCGACCTGACCGCGGCGGTGGGACGCGCCCGCCGGCTGTTCGACCTCGATGCGGACCCCGTCGCGGTCGACGCCGCGCTGGCTGAGGACGCGCTGCTGAGGCCCCTGGTGCGAGCGACGCCGGGCCGGCGCGTGCCCGGCACCGTCGACCCCTTCGAGCTCGCCGTGCGGGCAGTGGTCGGGCAGCAGATCTCGTTGCGGGCGGCGTCGACGGTGGTGGGTCGCCTCGCCGTCGCCCACGGGCCCGCGTTGGCGAGCCCGGAGGGGGACGTCACCCATGTCTTCCCGTCGGCTGCCGCGCTCGTCGAAGCGGATCCCGCCACCTTCCCGATGCCGCGCCGGCGCGCCGACGCGCTGCGCCAGCTCTCGCTCGCCGTCGCCAACGGCAAGGTCGTGCTCGAGGGCGCCCACGACCGGGACGAGGTCCGCCGAGACCTGCTGCGCCTCGACGGCATCGGGCCCTGGACCGCCGGCTACATCGCGATGCGGGCCCTCAGCGACACCGACGTGTTCCTGACCGGTGACCTCGCCGTGCACCACGCGATGGCGCGCCTGGGCGAGCCCGTGACACCCGCGGCGATCGAGCACCGCTCGCAAGGGTGGCGCCCGTGGCGGGCCTACGCGATGCAGCACCTCTGGGCGACGCTGGCGCCGACCGCCACCGGCGCGAGCGGCTCCTGACGCGCCCCTGCCGCCCCGGAGGGCGGCAGGGACTGCTCGAGCTTCGACGGGAGACCACCCCAAGAGGCTCGACCGAAGGCGAGGCCAGCTCACTCGATGGCGCCCTCGCCCTTCGCGTTTGCGCCCTTCTGGGCCATCTCCTCTTCGTGCGCGCTGACCTCGGTCAGGTCGACGGTCGCTGCCACGCGGTCCGCGGTGGCCGCTTCTTCGTCCGTCGGTTCCCGATCGGCGGTGTGGCTGGCGTTCGCGCCCTCGCCGGCGTTGCTCTCGTCTGCGTGCATGGAGGTCCTCCCGAGCTGGTGTCCGATCTCGTGCGGGCGGTCCTACCCCGCGGCCCGGCGCGCCAGTACCCCGTTCTCGTGCCTCCCGCCTCGTGCCGCTTGCTCGGGGGCCACGTTCGTCCGCCAGGTCGTGAGCCCGATCCGCACCGACTTCATGAAGCCGCTTCATGAAGACCTCAGGTGGCCGTCGCCATCGTGGGCCTCG
>CAYUOL010000057.1:3387-19096 GCA_964446345.1 uncultured Iamiaceae bacterium
ACCGATGCGAAACCGGTGGACGCGGCCGCCACCGAGCCCAAGGCCACCGAGTCCAGGGCCACCGAGTCGAAGGCCACCGTGCCCGACACGGTGCTCGCGTCGTCGTTGACGGTCTACGAGCAGGTCCCGGCGTACAACGTGCTCGAGGTCGCCGGCAAGGAGAAGGACGGCGTGCTGGAGGCCACCTTCAACCTGCGGCGCGCCCCGACGGCGATCTTCTTCTCGCTGCTGGTCACCTTCATCATGTGGGCGCTCGCACTCGGGGTGCTGCTCATCGCCATCTCGGTCGTGCAGCGACGCCGCCGCTTCGAGCTCGCGCTCATCACGATGATGGCGGCGATCCTCTTCGCCATGCCGGCCGCCCTGCGCGGCTTCCAGCCGGGCATCCCGCCGCCGGGGGTGCTCAGCGACTTCTACGGCTTCTTCTGGTGCGACGTGATCGTGGCGATCTCGCTCGTCACCGTCGTGACCGTGTACCTGCGACGCGGCACGGAGTGACCGCCCGCAACGGCGAGGCCCGGAACCCTCGAAGGGGTTCCGGGCCACTGGGTCGCCGCCGTGGTCGTGATGACGCGCTCGAGATCAGGCCTTGGGCATGAGCACCGTGTCGATGATGAACACGGTGCCGTTGGCCGTCTGCACGTTGCCGCACACGACGGCCGACGTGCCGTTGACGGTGATGGTCTCGCCGGTCTTGGCGATGGTGAGCTCGCCGCCGTTCACGGTCTTCACCTTGCCGGCGGTCGCCAGATCCTCGGCGTTCATCTTCTTCCCGGCCACGACGTGGTAGGTCAGGATCTTGGTGAGGTCGCCCTTCGGGTCGGCGAGCAGCTTGTCGACGGTGGCCTTGTCGATCTTGGCGAACGCATCGTTCGACGGGGCGAAGATCGTGAACGGCCCGGCCCCGTTCAGGGTGTCGACGAGCCCGGCGGCCTTGACCGTCGAGACCAGCGTCGACAACGCCGGGTTGTTCGAGGCGGCCGTGGCCGCGGGGTCCTTCGCCATACCGGAGAACGAACCGGCACCGTCCTTCGGCACCGCGGCGCAGCCGGGCCCGAAGTTGTCGCTCGTGAGCGATCCGCTCGCCACGGCGGTGGTGGTGGGCGCCGCGGTGGTCGGGTTGGCGGGCGTGGTCGATGCCGTGGTGGACGTGCCACCGCAGGCGGCGGCCATGAGGCAGACCGCGGCGGTGAGACCGGTCACCGCGTAGGGAAGACGTGATCGGGACATCTGGGGTGCTCCTTGGTGGAGAGGCGAGTGGCTCTGTCGGGGGGACTCCGCTCCCGTGGCGCGCGCCGTATGGCGGAACGAGCCGGGTACATGTCACGCCGCGTTCGCGCATGGAGCGCGCGCCCTCCGGGTAAGACGGCCGCTCGCCGTGCCCGCCGCGGGGCGCGCGCGACGAGGCCCGCTCGACGAGCGGGCCTCGGGGCGGGGGGTGCGGTTGCGGCGCCGGGCGCCGCGGCTCAGGCCAACTGCCCGGCCGCGAGCGGTGTGGTCGTGGGTTGGGGGCTCCCCGCTCGCGGCTCCTTCGAGAGCGCCAAGCGCGACGGGTGCTCCCCCGCCGGGAGCTCCATCGACGCGGCACCCCGCAGCACGCCGAGCGACACCGGCGTTCCTGAATCGAGCGCCCACAGCTGGTACGAGTGGTCGTCGTCGAGGGCCGGCAGCTTCTGGGGCACGGCGTACATGTGCCCGTTGGGATCCAGCACGACCTTCACGTCCACGTTGCCGTCGCCGCTCGTCAGGGTCCCGGTGCTGGCGCCGGGCAGAGCGGCGGCCTGTGCCGCCTGCTGCTCCACGCGCGCGGCGGTCAGCGTGGGATCGGCCTCCTTCGGGCGCAGCGCCAGCCCGACGACCACCAGCACGACCGCGGCGGCCGCGAGCACGATCGCCGCGACCGTGGCTCGCACCGAGCTGCGCCGGGCACGACGCTGGGCGAGCTGATCGGTCGGACCGGTTCCGCGAGCGTCGCCCGGCGACCGCTCGGGTCGGACGTGTCCGTCGTCGCCGGCCGCGACGGGGGCGGCCGACCCACTCGTCTTCTCGGGCTGGTCGATCGGCACCTTGCCCTCGTCCGCGAGCTGCGCGGCGATGCGGTCCCAGAGATCCGGCGGCGGGGGCGTCGCCGTCGCCTGGGTGAGCACCAGCGCGTCGAACGCTTCGGCGAGGCGGTTCGCCTCGGCCCGGCGCGCCGGGTCGGCGTCGAGGTAGACGTCGACGTCGTTGCGCTCGTCGTCGTCGAGCGCGTCGATCACGTAGGCCGCCACCAGCTCCTCGAGCTCTTCCATCTCCTCGTTCCCGGTCACTGCCGTGCTCCCATGCCACTGGCTTCGAACGTCGCGGCGAGCTTGGTCAGCCCCTGCCGGATGCGGCTCTTGACCGTGCCCTCGGGCAGGTCGAGCAGCTGGGCGACCTCTCGGTAGGTGTGACCCCCGAAGTACGCCAGGTTGATGGCGTCGCGCTCGCCCTCGCTCAGGCCGTTCAACGCGTCTTTGACCAGCTCCGTGCGGATGAGCTCCCACGCCTCCTGCTCGATGTCACCGGCCTTCTTCGCGTTCTCGCGATCGTGGCGCTCTTCGCGGCGACGGCGGGCCGATTCCGACCGGATCCGCTCGACGGCCCGGCTGTGCGTCTGCTTGAAGAGGAACGAGCGGAGGGCGCCCCGGGCCGGATCGAACCGCTCGGGCTGGTTCCACAGCCGCAGGAAGACCTCCTGCACGATCTCCTCCGCGCCCTGCTCGTCGAGCAGGCGCCGGGCCAGTGCGTAGATCGGGCCGCCGTGGCGGCGGTACAGCACCTTGAGCGCCTCGCCGTCGCCGGCCGCGACGGCGGTGACGAGCGCAGCATCGTCGAGATCTTCCGGGCGGTCTCTCATGTGCCTGCACTACGAAGCCGTGGGCGGATCTGGATGATCAAGATCTGACCAAGCCCACGAGCCCGCTGGCCCATGAGGCCACGAAGCGGTCGGGCCGGGCCCGATCACTCCCCTACGAGGGCGACGATCGAGTGCCAGCCCGACGCCCCGTCAGGGATCGGGTTCGCCCGGGCCTCGGTCTGCACGGTGCCGGTGGCATCCGTGGCTCGGGCGGTGATGGAGTGACTTCCCGGGGTCGCGTCCCAGTCGAGCACCCACTGCACCCACGTGTCCGCGTTCGGCACGGCGCCGAGGCGCGCCGGCTGCCAGGGTCCGTCGTCGATCTTGACCTCGACGCCCTTGATCCCGCGGTGGATCGCCCACGCGACGCCGCCGATCGGGACCTTCCCGGGCGCCACGCTGACGAGCCCGCGCGGCGTGTCGATGCGGGTGAGCGTCTTGATCGGCGCGGTCTTTCCCCAGCCCCGCTGCACCCAGTAGGCGTCGTACGCGCCCATCGTCGTCAGCTCGATGTCCACCAGCCACTTGGTCGCCGACGTGAACCCGTACAGGCCGGGCACCACGATGCGGGCGGGGAACCCGTGCTCGACGGGGAGCGGCTCGCCGTTCATGGCGAACGCGACGAGCGCGTCGCGGCCGTCGGTCACGGCGGCGGTGGGCGTGCCCGCGGACCACCCGTCCGACGAACGGCTGACCAGCTGGTCCGCCCCGGGCCGGACGCCGACCTCGTCGAGCAGGTCCTTCAACGGGACGCCCAGCCAGCGGGCGTGGCTGGCGTAGGGCCCGCCGACCTCGTTCGAGACGCAGATCATCGTGATGTCGCGCTCGACGACGTTGCGTGCGAGCAGATCTGCGTAGCTCAGCGTCAGCTCGCGCTCGACCATGCCGTGGATCTTGAGCTCCCACGTGGCGGGCGAGAGCTGCGGCACCACGAGCGCGGTGTCGACCCGGTAGAAGTCGGCGTTCTTCGTCATGAAGGGGACGATCCCCGGCACGCCGAGGTCGACGCCGGCGGGCAGCGGCGGCGCCGCCGAGGCCGGCGCCGGCAGGGACAGGGCGTTGCGCACGCCCTCGACGTCGAAGCGGCGCTGCAACAGGCGTCCGACACCACCCGCGACCAGGGCGGCGGCGGCGACACCCACCGATGTGACGACGAAGTGCCGGCGGTCGAAGCCAGGAGCCGGCACCACGGGTTCGCCGCGGTCGTCGGTCGCCGGCGCGTGCGGCGGCGCGGGGGCGGCCACCGGACGCAGCAGCAACAGGAGCACGGCGATGGCGACGGCGGTGCCGACGACGCTGGGGAGCGCGGCGACGGCGGTGGCGCCCGGCCGGGTCAGCGCCGTCGCCGCCCCGATGGCGCCGAACGCGGCGATCCCGACCACGCCGATGATCCGGCGCCGCGCGGACAGCGCGCCGATCACGACGGCGAACACGAGCACGCCCGCGAGCGTGCCGGCGACCAGGGCCGGCTTGTCGTTCGTGCCGAACGTGCGGATGGCGAAGTCCTTCGCGCCCGCCGGGACGTGCTCGATGACCCACTCCCCCACCGACAGCACCGGCGACGTCGCCGTCGCCACGAGCCCGGCGACGAGCTCGGCCACCGCCAGCGCCGTGAGCGCGGCGACGACCGCCGCCACGACGCCGGCCAGCCGGGGCACGCCGGTGGCGGAGGCCGACGGCGATCGGTCGGGCGTCTCGAGGGTGGTGGTCATGCCCGGACTACGAAGCCCGGGGCCCGACGAGATGCCGGGACGCAGCGCGGCCGCGGTGACTTCCGACCGCGCCGGCTCGAGGAGCTCGAGGAGCTCAGCTCTTGGTGAGCGCGATCACCGGGATGACCCGGTCGGTCTTCTCCTCGTACTCCGCGAAGTTCGCGTACAGCGAGGCCTGCTTCGCGTAGTACTCGTCGCGCTCGGCGCGCGGGAGCTCGGTCGCGGTGGCGGTGAACGTGTCGGTGCCGACCTCGAGCGTCACCGTCGGGTTCTTCTTGAGGTTGTGGTACCAGTCGGGGTGCGTCGGGGCGCCGGCCTTCGAGGCGAAGATCAGCAGCCGGTCGTGCTCCGGGTCGTCGAGGTACATGAGCGGCACGAGGCGGTCCTCGCCCGACTTGGCGCCGGTCGTGTGGAGCAGAAGCATCGGGGCACCTTCGAAGTTGCCGCCGACCTTGCCGCCGTTGGCGCGGAACTCTTCGATGATGGCGGTGTTCCAGTCACTCATGGATGGGCTCCTCCGAGCATGGGTCCCTCCGGGCAGGTCCCAGGGGATCGACGATTGGACGCGAAGTCCGAGTCTGCCCGGCGATCGCGCGAATTCCTCCAAATCCGAACTATTTCCGGGGGATCCGGCCCGAGGCGCCGCGGTTCACGCGGAGGGTCCGCACCCGGGCGCCGGAGCCGGCTCAGACAGGCCGATCGCCGGCGATCGTCACCCGCTGCATGATCCGGGTCGCCGGCCAGTAGTCGCTGACCGCGTAGTGCTGCACGCAGCGGTTGTCCCACAGGGCGAGCGAGCCCGGGGCCCAGCGGAAGCGGCACTGGTACTCGGGGAACGTGGCCTGCTTGTAGAGGTAGTCGAGCAGCAACCGGCTCTCCTCGCGACGCATCCCCTTGATGTGCGACGTGAACGCGACGTTCACGTACAGCGACTTGCGCCCGGTGACGGGATGCGTGCGCACGACGGGGTGCTCGGCCGGCGGGTACTGCTCGCGCATCTCCTCGAGCTCCTCCTTCGTCTTGCCCCGGCCGAAGACGGTCGCGAAGTCGTGCACCGCGGTGAGCGACAGCAGCTGCTCCTTGAGGGCCGGCCCGAGGTTCTCGTAGGCGAGCTCCATGTCGGCGAACAGGGTGTCACCGCCCACGTCGGGCACCTCGATCGCCCGGAGCATCGAGCCGAGCGACGGCTCGAGCCGCCACGTGACGTCGCTGTGCCAGAAGTTCTCGGTGCCCTTGTGCTTCTCGTTGTGGGTGAGCACCACGATCTCGGGACAGCCCTCGGGCGACGGCAGGAACGGATGGATCTCGAGCTCGCCGAAGGCGCGGCAGAACGCGATGTGCTGCTCGTTGGTGATGTCCTGGTCGCGGAAGAACAGCACCTTGTGCTCCATGAACGCCTTGTCGAGCTCCGCGAACGTGCCCTCGTCGGGCGGCGTGCGCAGGTCGATGCCCGACACCTCCGCCCCGATCGTCGGGCTCATCGGTCGTACGTCCAACATCGTCGTCCCCCCGGTCGTGCCGTGCCGGGCCGATCGTACCCAGCGGAGGGTGCCTGCATCGGGCCCGAGCGCCCGCCGGCGCTCAGCGAGCGGTGGGCGCGAAGCGGATGTCGAGCGAGCGCAGGTACGTCTGGAGCCCGGCGTCCTGCACCGGGATCAGCCGCGCCGGGGCGCCGGACTCGTTGATGTGGGCGTGCCAGAGACCGGGCGGCGTGATGAAGGCGCCGCCCTCCTCCCAGTCCACGCGCGTCGGACGCACGATGTCGCCGCGCTCGTCGATGCTGCGACCCACCAGGGTGTAGCAGCCGGGCTGGCACTCGACGATCAGGTCGAGCGCGACCGACTGGTGCCGGTGCGGGCGCTGCACCGCATCGACGGGCAGCAGGCCGTACATGGCCCACAGCACGTGCGTGACGGTCTGGGTCTGCGGGTTCGGCGCGGTGTTGAGCAAGACCGACAGCCGGTTGCGATCGGTCGCGTGCGGTGCGTCGGCGATGGCCGACAGCTCCTCGTCGCACCGCGCCGCCGGGAAGTGCGTCGGCGCGAAGCGCGGCTGCGTCGGTGCCACACCGAGGTAGCGCAACAGGGGCTCGTCGGTGACCCAGTAGAACGTCGTGTCCTCGGCCGCGCGGTGCACCGACTTGGAGCCGGCGGGCAGCACGAAGAAGTCGCCCGTGGCCCAGCGGACGAGGTGGCCGTTGACCGCCGAGAAGCCCGAGCCCGACAGCACGTAGTAGAGCTCGGACGTGGCGATCGGTTCGGTCGCCACATGCGCTCCCGGCTCGATGCGGACGAACGACGCGCACAGCGCCGGGCTGGTGGCGGGACCATCGGTGAGCCCGAGCTGGTCCGCCACGTCGAAGGGGTGGATCCCCGTCGGCGCCGAGCGGTGGCGGGCGGCGTCGAAGCGCTCGAGGGGCACGCTCGGGATCTGACCCGAGCCGATCGGGTTCGCCGCCTTCGTGTACTCGAAGTAGCGGGCGTCGCCGGTCCAGTCCTCGAACACCTCACCGACGAGCAGGGCGTCGGGCGACGGGGCCGTGTCGATGCTCATGGTCCACCTCCGGTTCGGGCGCCGGGCCCGGGCGGCCGGGCGGCGGCGGGGGCCGTCGCGGCACCTCGGCCGACGGTACCCTTCGGCGATGAGCGTCTGCCATCTCCAGGCCACCGCGACCGCCGACGAGGTCGCCGCGGCGCTCGCCGCCGACGGTTGCGTGATCGTGGACGAGCTCGTGTCCCCGACCGTCATGGACGCCCTGCGGGCCGAGCTCGAGCCGTACCTCGAGGCCACAGCGTTCGGGCCCGACGACTTCAGCGGCCACCACACGCGGCGCACCGGCGCCCTGATCGCCCGCTCGCCGACGGCCCGCGACCTCGTGATGCACCCGCTCGTGCTGGGCACGGTCCCGCTCGTGCTCGAAGGCGCGACCAACTTCCAGCTGCACCTCACCCAGATGATCGCGATCGGTCCCGACGAGCCCGCGCAGCCGCTGCACCGCGACCAGTGGGCGTTCGACTTCTTCCCGTTCCCGCCGGGCTACGAGGTGCAGTGCAACACGATCTGGGCGGCATCCGACTTCACCGAGGCCAACGGGGCCACGCGCTTCGTTCCCGGCAGCCACACCGCCGACGACAAGCAGCGCTTCGATCCCGCCGATGCCGAGTGCGCCGAGATGGCCAAGGGATCCGTGCTGCTCTACACCGGCGCGCTCTACCACGGGGGCGGCGCCAACTCCTCGGACGAGGTCCGCTACGGCTGCAACATCACGTACAACCGCGGCTGGCTGCGCCAAGAGGAGAACCAGTACCTGTCGGTGCCCCTCCAGCTCGCGCGTGAGCTGCCGCTCGAGATGCAGAAGCTGATCGGCTACGACCGGGGGGCCTACGCCCTCGGCTACGTCGACGACCTCCGCGACCCCATCGAGGTGCTGCGCCCGGGCGGCGGCACCCTCGGGTTCGGCGCAGACTCGTCGCGCCGCACCTGAGCGCCTTCCCGGTAGCTTGCGGCGATCCGCCGTGAAAGGACCCGCATGTCTCGATCCACCGCCGCGCCGAACGCCGCCGCCAAGGCTCCACGGGGCCCCAACCGCGTCGCCCGCTACTCGATGGCCGCCGCCTTCACCGGCGTCGGCGCCCTGCACTTCATCGCGCCGGCCGGGTTCGACGCCATCATCCCCGACGCCATCCCCAACAAGCGCGCGTGGGTCTACGCCACGGGCGTGATGGAGGTCGCGGGCGGCGTCGCCCTCGCGGTGCGCCCGAGCCGCAAGCTCGGTTGGCTGCTGACGGGCCTGCTGCTGCTCGTCTTCCCTGCGAACATCAACCAGGCCGTCAACGGCATCCAGCTCCCCGGGCCGGGAGAGATCCCGCGCTGGGCGATGTTCGCCCGGCTCCCGCTGCAGTTCCTGATGATCTGGGCCGTCCTCGCCGGCACCCGTCCGACGCCGGTCGCCGGCGCGGCAGCGTCCACGACGGCCGCGCCGACCTGAGCCCGGTCGGCTACGCCTTCGCGAGCTGCTCGAGGGCGATCTCGGGCCGCGCTCCCATGTGCTGGATGCACTCGGCCGCCGCGATGCTCGCCAGGCGGCCGCTGGCGGCGAGGTCGTGGTCGTTGGTGTGCCCGAACAGGAAGCCGGCGGCGTAGAGGTCACCGGCGCCGGTCGTGTCGACGAGGCGCTCGATGGGCTCGGCCGCGACGTGGATGCGCTCGTCACCCGTGACGATCACCGAGCCGGCCGCACCCCGCGTGAGGCAGGCGATCTCGACGTCGGCCGCCGCGCGATCGGCGGCCTCGTCGAACGAGTCGGTCTCGTACAGGGCGCAGATCTCGGCCTCGTTGCCGAAGAGGATGTCGATGTGGTCGCGGGCGAGATCGAGCAGCTCGCCGCGGTGGCGGTCGACGCAGAACGAGTCGGACAAGCTGAAGGCGACCTTGCCCCCGGCGTCGGCGGCGGCCTTCATGGCCTTCACCAACGCCGCCTTCGCCGTCGGCGCATCCCACAGGTACGCCTCGGTGTACAGCACCTGGGCCGAGGTGGCCACGGCCTCGTCGATGTCGTCGGGTTCGATCTGACCGGCGACGCCGAGGTAGGTGTTCATGGTGCGCTCCGCATCGGCGGTCACGAGGATCAGGCAGCGCGCCGTGGCCAACGCACCCGGGCCCGCCGTCGGGACCTTCACCGGGTCGTAGGCCACACCGGCGGCCCGGATGTCGTGCGTGAACACCTCGCCCAGCACGTCGTCGGCCACCTTGCCGATGAAGCCGACCGACCCGCCGAACGACGCGATGCCCGCCGCGGTGTTCGCCGCGGATCCACCCGAGGTCTCGACCGCCGGTGGCATGTCGTCGTAGAGCGCGTGGACGACGTCGTCGTCGATCAGCTGCATCGAGCCCTTCGCCATCGAGTGCTTGGCGAGGAACGACTCGTCGGCATGGCTGATCACATCGACGATGGCGCTGCCGATGCAGACGACATCGACGGGCTTCCCTGGCACGACGGGCACGGCGGGTTCCTGCTTTCTCGGTCGGCTCCGCAGGGCTGCGGAGACGCTGACGGTCGGTGGCTCACGTTCGGTGGCTGGTGGTCCGCCGCGGAGGTGGTCCTCCGCCGCAGGATGCACCGGGCCAGCCGGGGCCCGTCGACCTTACTGCCCGCGCCCGACCAGCTCGGAGCCTCCGCCGGCCCGCTCGCGGATGCGCGACGGGATGACGGGCAGCAACATGCCGTAGGGCTCGCCGCCGAAGCGGTGGTGGAGCGCGTGCGCCTGGGCCAGCCGATCCAGCCGGCGTCGACGCCGCAGCCCGCCGGCGAGGCGGCGGTGGATGTAGACGTCGTGCACGAAGAGGTACGCCAGCCCGTAGGCGGTGATGCCGGCACCCACGGGAACGAGCACGAAGAGCGCAGGGACGAGGGAGCCGATCAGCATGAGCGTGATCGTCGTCGACGCGAACACGACCGGGTACCAGTCGTTCCGCTCGAGCCCGCCGCGCCCGCCCGCCTCGGGGGCGGCCCGCCGCGCGTGGTGGCTGCGGTGCCACACGAGCCCGGGCCCGTGCATCACGAACCGGTGCGTCAGGTAGGTCACCGGTTCCATGGCGACGAACGCGAGCACCCCGACGAGGACCGTGCGCAACGAGATCATCCGTGCGACCCCAGCTCGTGCTCGCCGATCGGCCCGGCATCCGACGGCGGCTTCGTCGGTCGGCGGCGCCCCTCCCACTCCCACAGCACCGTGACGAGGGTGAGCAGCGCGAAGCCGAAGAGGTAGTCCTCGACCGGGATGTCCCACGGGAAGCGCCAAGGCGTCTTCGTCGCCGCGTTGTAGAGCACGATCGGCGCCGACAGCTTGGTCAACCACCCGTTCGTCAGCACCATGAAGAACAGGCAGATCGCCATCGACACCCAGAAGGCGCGCAGGCGGAGCACCCCGGTCCGGAACACGCAGAGCTCGGCGGCGACGACGGCGAGCAACCCGAGCGCGCCGGCGACGGTGTACTCGGGCATCACCGGGCTCCCGAGCGCGACGGGGTGCGCGCCCGGGCGGGGCGCGCCGCCGGGCGGACGAGCGCGAGGACCGGCAGCGCCGCCCGACGTTCGGGGTCGAGCAGGGCGCGGACGGCTTCGAACGACAGGAGCGCGCACACGGGGATCACCAGGAAGAAGGCGAGCTCCTCGAGGGGGACCCCGAACGGCAGCGTGACCCCGGTGACGTACTGCGGGGCGAACGTCCAATGACCACGGCCGATCGCGATGGCATCCCACACGTAGAACAGCGCGGCCGCCGGCAGGACGGCCACGGCCAGGCGGCGGGGCTGGCGGTACACCCGGGCGCCGAGCAGCAGCTCGAGCGGGAGCGTGACGAGCAGGCAACCGCCCAAGACGATGAGGTACTGGAAGTGGTCCATGGGCGCGCCCTCCGTGACGTCGCGGGCCCACCATGGCACGCACCGATCGTCGCACGAGGGATCGAGGAGGGGGTTGGCAGGTTTTTAGTGCAAATTGCGCGAAACCTCGGACCCGACCCGACACCAGCAGCAACCGCGCCCGTACCGTCGCGGGACGAAGAGGGCGCTCGGCTCGCTCCCGAACGGCCCGAACGCCCGTGCTGTGACCCTCCCTGCCGTCCGGCCGTCGTCCGGTGCGGGCGCCCCCTCCCTCGCCAGTCCCGACCCCAGGCTCTCCCGCCGGCCCCCGTGCTGGCTCCCCTCTCTTGACTCCGGCCACCCCGTTCGGTCCCGACCCCGACCCGGACGCCGGCCACGATCCGGAAGGCACAGACCCATGTCCGTGACCCACCTCGACACGTTCCGGGCCACCCGTACGGACGCCCTGGCGGACGCCGCGACCGAACCCGTGACCGCGCCCGTGACGGGCCCCGTCGCCGCGCCCGTCACGGAGCCCACGACCGAGGCCAGGACGGGGGCCATGACGGGGGCCACGACGGAGCCAGGGCGCGCACCGGCGATCAGCGCGCCCGAGCAGCTCGCCATGGTCGGCGCCCGGGTCGAGCCGCACCTGGATGCGCTGTTCACCCGCGAGACGCGGCGCTGGGGCGAGGTCGACGAGTCGCTCGTCCTGCCGTTGCAGTCCTTGCGGCGCCTCGTCCTGCAGGGCGGCAAGCGGCTGCGCCCGACGTTCTGCTACTGGGGGTTCGTCGCCGCGGGCGGCACCCCGAACGCGCCTGCGGATGCCGTGCGCCTCGATCGCGCCGCCGCGGCGTTCGAGCTGCTCCACGCGTTCGCCCTCATCCACGACGACGTGATGGACGACGCGCCGCAGCGACGCGGGATCGTCACCGCGCACGTCGAGTACGGCGAGCGTCACGCCGTCGGCGACTGGCGCGGCGAGCAGCGGCGCTTCGGCGAGAGCGTCGCGATCCTGCTCGGCGATCTCGCCCACGTCTACGCCGAGCAGCTCATGAGCGCCGCGCGCCCCGGTCCGGCCGCCGCCGCGGTCTGGCGCGACCTGCAGACCGAGCTGATGATGGGCCAGTACCTCGACGTGGTCGGCACGGCCCGCGCCGATCGCTCACCTGAACGTGCGCGGCTCGTCGCGCTGCTGAAGTCGGGCCGCTACACGATCGAGCGCCCCCTGCAGCTCGGCGCCGCGCTCGTCGATGCCGCGCCGGCGACGCTGGCGGCCCTGCGCGCCTACGGCGCTCCCCTCGGTGAGGCGTTCCAGCTGCGCGACGACGTGCTGGGCGCGTTCGGCCACCCAACCGTCGTGGGCAAGCCCGTCGGCGTCGACCTGCGCGAGGGCAAGCCGACGCCGCTCCTCGCCTACGCGGTCGAGCACGGTTCGTCGGTCCAGCGGGAGCGCCTGCAGGCCGTCGGCACCGAGGGCCTGACCGACCGCGACATCGACGAGCTGCAGTACATCCTCGTCGCCACCGGCGCCCGGTCGGCCATCGAGGCGCGCATCAGCGCCCTCGTCGACGAGGCGATCGACGCGCTGCAGACCGACCTGATCCCCGCCACGGCGGCCGATGCCCTCGTCGCACTCGCCCACTTCGTGAGCGACCGTGAGCACTGACCGGATGGGCGACGGGCTCGACGACGTGGAGGTCCGGGCATGAAGGTCGTCGTGGTCGGCGCCGGCCTCGGTGGTCTCGCCGCGGCGTGCTACCTGCGCGCCGACGGGCACGACGTGCTGGTGCTCGAGCGCGACGCGCTGCCGGGCGGCCGCGCCGGCAGCCTCACCATGGACGGCTACCGCTTCGACACCGGGCCCACGGTGCTGACGATGCCCGACCTGCTCGAACCGTGCTTCCGCGCGGTCGGCGCGGAGATGGACGACTTCCTCACCCTGCACCGCGTCGAGCCCATGTACCGCGCGTGCTTCGAGGACGGCTCCGTGCTGCACGTCCGCCACGGGCGAGACGCGATGACCGCGGAGATCGACGCCGTGTGCGGGCCGGTCGAGGCGGGCGCGTTCGGCGGCTTCTGCGATTGGCTCACCGACCTCTACGAGCTCGAGCTCCCCAACTTCATCGATCGCAACTTCGACTCGCCCCTCGACCTCGCGTGGCCGCTCGCGCCGGCGCTGCGTCTGCTGCGCACGGGAGGGTTCCGCAAGCTGGAGAACGTGGTTGCGTCGCACTTCTCCGACGAGCGCCTGCAACGCATCTTCAGCTTCCAGTCGATGTACGCCGGCCTTGCGCCCTACGAGGCGCTCGCCCTCTACTGCGTGATCACGTACATGGACTCGGTCAAGGGCGTGTTCCGCGCCGAGGGCGGGATGCACGCCATCCCGACCGCGTTGGCGGCTGCGGCCGAGAAGGCCGGGGTCGAGCTGCACTACGACGCCGCGGTCGACCGGATCATCCTCGAGCACGGCACGACCGGGCCGGTGCGCGGCGTGCGCCTGGCCGACGGCGAGCTCATCGCCGCCGACGCCGTCGTAAGCAACCCCGACCTCCCGGTCGCCTACAAGACCCTCCTCGGGGGCCTGCCCGCCCCGCGGTCCACCCGCACCGGCACGTACTCACCGTCGTGCCTGGTGTGGCACGCGGGCGTGCGCGGTGCGCTGCCGCCCGAGGCGGCCCACCACAACATCCACTTCGGGCGCCAGTGGAACGAGGCGTTCAAGGCGATCTTGCACGACGGGGTCCGCATGCCGGATCCGTCGATCCTCGTCACCGTGCCGAGCATCGATGACCCGACGTTCGCCCCCGATGGCAGCCACGTGCTCTACGTCCTCGAGCCGACGCCCAACCTCGACGGTCAGGTGGACTGGACCCGCGAGGCGCCGCGCGCCCGCGACCAGCTGCAGCAGCGCGTGGCCGAGCTGGGATACCCGATGGACATCGAGGTGGAGCACCTGGTCGATCCCCTCGCCTGGGAGCGCCAGGGCATGGAGCGAGGGACCCCGTTCTCGCTCGCGCACACGTTCCTGCAGACGGGGCCGTTCCGGCCCAGCAACGTCAACCGACGGGCGCCCGGCCTCGTGTTCGTCGGTTCCGGGACCGTGCCGGGGGTCGGCATCCCGATGGTGCTCGTCGGCGGGCGGCTCGCGGCCGAGCGCGTCGCCCGTCTCGAGGGCGCCGCCCACGGACGACGAGGTCGAGGACGATGACCGCGCTGCCGCGCCTCGCCCCGCACGGCACACGCGCCGGCGCGGACGTCGTGACGCTCGAGCAGTCGTACGCGGAGTGCCGGCGCCTCAACAAGCTGCACGGCACCACGTACTACTGGTCGACCTACGCCCTGCCCTCGATCAAACGCCACCACGTCCACGCCCTGTACGGCTTCTGCCGCTACGCCGACGAGATCGTCGACGACCCCGAGTTCGGCACCGTCGCCGAGCGCGAGGCTGCGCTCGAGTCCTTCCGCGCGCGGTTCTTCACCGACCTCGCCGCCGGCGACAGCGACGACCTCGTGCTCAAGGCCGTGATCCACACGGTGCGGGCGTTCCGCATCGATCCGGACCTGTTCCGCCGCTTCCTCCACTCGATGGCGATGGACCTCACGATCGACCGCTACGCGACCTACCGCGCGCTGCAGGAGTACATGGACGGTTCGGCGTCGGTGATCGGCGAGATGATGCTGCCGATCCTCGAGCCCCTGAGCCCGGACGCGGCCGCGCCGGCCCGTGCCCTGGGCGAGGCGTTCCAGCTGACGAACTTCCTGCGCGACGTCGACGAGGACCTGGACCGCGGTCGCGTGTACCTGCCGGCGGAGGACCTGGTGCGCTTCGGCGCAGACCCGTGGCGGCGCACCGCCGACGCGGCATGGATCGAGCTCATGTGCTTCGAGATCGCGCGGGCGCGCGAGCTGTACGCGCAGGCTGACTTCGGCGTCGGTCTGCTGCCGCCGTCGTCGGCGCGCTGCATCCACGCCGCCCGGGTGCTGTACGCCCGCATCCTCGACCAGATCGAGGCCAACGGCTACGACGTGTTCGCGCAGCGCGCGCGTGTGCCGGCGTGGCAGAAGGGCCTCGTGGTCGCGCAGGCGTTCCGTCGACGCTGAGGTCCGCGCCACCGCACCCGTGCGGCCCGTGCGGCCGTGGGCCACACTGCAGGGGCGGTAACCCGACCAGCGGTCCCTCGTCTCGCGTGCGACCCGCGCGCCGCCACCGAGCCGCGATCCCCTCACCGAGAGTCGAGCCCTCATGTCCCGCATCCCGTCCCGATCCCTGGCCCCGAGCGCCCGCCGCGCGCTCGGTGCGTCCGTCGCCCTCGCGGCGCTGACACTCACCGCCGGCGCGTGCAGCAAGACGAACGAGCCCGCCTCGGTGTCGGCGCAGAGCCAGTCGGGGACCACCGCCGGAACGTCGGTGGGTTCGACGACCACGACCGCCGACGGCACCGCCACGGATCCGGGCGAGGGCTCCGGCGGCGAGGGCGGCGCGGCAGGAGGCGGGAGCGCCGGAGGCAACACCGGAGGCGGAGGCTCGGGCGGCGGGAGCTCGAGCGGTGGTTCCGGCTCGACCGCCCCGTCGGTCGGCTCCGTCACGGGGCCGAGCAGCGTCGGCTGCCCGGCGCCGACCGGGACGGTCACCATCACGATCACCTACACGGTCGCCCACGCCAAGAACATCGAGTACCTGCAGCCCGGCGCCACCCGTCCGGGGGCGGGGCCGGCAACGCCAGTTCCGCCGGGCTCTCTATGGTAAGGATTT
>CAYUOL010000057.1:19106-27202 GCA_964446345.1 uncultured Iamiaceae bacterium
TCGCCGCGTAAGGGCGAGCGGAAAAGAGAAACACGAAAGGCGGGCCGGCAACGGGCTCGGTGATGGTGAACTTCGACTGCTCGAAGTCGTCGCAGGAGTACAAGATCCGGGCCTTCAACGACTTCGCCGCCAACGGCAGCGACGCGAAGGACCCGTCGCCGTACAAGTCGGTCATCGTGCAACGGGGCACCGTCGGCGGCAGCACGACGACCACCAAGGCGTCGGGCAACTCGTCCACGACGGTCACGACCTCGGCGACCTCCACGACCAAGCCACCCGCCACCACCACGACGAAGCCGTAGGAGGCTGGTGCCGACCGCGGGCGGTCAGGCCGGCTTCATCGACTCGATCATCGCGGCCATCTGCCGGTGCACGGCGTTGACGGCCTGCAGCGGGCGGATCATGACGCGGAACTCCACGATGAGCCCGTCATCGTCGCAGCGGATGATGTCGACGCCGTTCACGTACTTGCCCTCGACCGTGGTCTCGAACTCCAGCACCGCGGTGTCGTCGTCGAGCACCTTCTTCGTGTACCGGAACGCGCCCGGGGCCTTGACCTTCGCCGGCGCATCGCCGGCCAGCACCGAGCCCTCGCCCCCCTCGCCGGGCAGCGCCTGACCCGCCGCCTCCAGGTAGAGCTTCGTGATCGCCTTGCCCTCCTGCGGCGTGAAGACGATCGGCGACCAGAACACGACGTCGTCGTGCAGCAGCACGTCCAGCCCGCCGGGCAGCTCACCGCGCAGGTGCTGATGCCACTTGTCGATCGTCTCCTCGATCTTCCCCATCCCGATCCCCCATCCGGTCGCGGTCGTCGTGCGGTGCGCCCGCACCACAGGTGACGGTACCCCCGGAGCGAGCCGATGCCGACCGTCAGGCGTCGAGGTGGCGTTGGCGGGACCACTCGAGGGTGGCGCCGCCGAGGACCGGCGCCGGCAGGTCGGCGACGGTGCGCGAGCCCGTCAGCAGCAGGGCGGTGCGCAGCTCTTCGATGACGAGCTCGAGCTCGTGGGCCAGCGCCGCCTCGCCGCGTTGCGCGGCCACCATCGCCGAGCGGCCGATGCCGACGACCGTGGCGCCCAGTGCCAGGGCCTTGGCGGCGTCGAGGCCGTTGCGGACGCCACCGGTGGCGATCACCGGCACGCCGCAGCCGCGCACCTCGAGCACCGAGGCCGCGGTCGGGATGCCCCAGTCCGCGAACGTGGCGCCGAGGCGGGTGCCCCGCACGTCACCGATGCGCTCGGCGCGGGCGGCTTCGATGCGGGCGAAGCTCGTGCCGCCGGCCCCGCCGACGTCGATGGCGGCGACGCCGACGCCCGCCAGCGCAGCCGCATCGGCGCGCGACACGCCGGCCCCGGTCTCCTTCACGATCACCGGCACCGGGCTGCGGTCCACCAGCCGCGCGATCGCGTCGAGCAGCGCACCGAAGTTGCGGTCGCCTTCGGTCTGCACGAGCTCCTGCACGACGTTGAGGTGCACCGCGAGGGCGTCGGCGCCGACCATCGCCACGAGGCGCTCGACCTCGTCCGGGCGCAGCGGCGCCACGCCGCTCTGCTCGACCAGCTGGCACGCGCCGATGTTGCCGATCACGAAGGCCGCCGGAGCGCGGTCGCGCACGGCCGCGAACGAGCGCTCGAGCGACGGGTCGGCGAGCGCGGCCCGCTGGCTGCCGACCCCGACCGCCAGCCCCAACCGCTCCGCGACCGAGCCGAGCGCCGCGTTCAGCTGCACCGCGTCGTCGTGGCCGCCTGTCATCGCGGCGATCGCGAGCGGGGCGGCGAGGCGGTGCCCGACGAGCTCGACGGAGAGGTCGATGTCGCCCGCCGACAGCTGCGGCAGCGCTGCGGGCACGAGCGCCACGTCGTCCCAGCCGGCCGACGTCTGCGTCTGCGACGAGTCGGCGAGGGCCAGCTCGACGTGCTCGCGCTTGCGGTCCTTGATCAGCTCGACCGCGGTGTTCGTCACCCGCTCAGTGTCTCGCGCGCGTCGGCGGGCGCGTCGGGCCGGGCGGCCAGATGTGACCGAAACGACCGCCGCCGGCCGGTCCGCCCGGCCCCGATACGCTGCGCCGGGTCCGTCGCCGCCCGGCCCGTTCGCCTGCCTCGAGGAGTCCCTGTGTCCGTCACCGACACCGATGCCGCTTCTGCCGACCAGTACCGGCTCCCCCGCATCGTCACCCCCGTCCGCTACGACCTCACCCTCGAGCCCGACCTCGTGAACTTCTCGTTCGCCGGCACCTGCCGCACCGAGATCGAGGTCGGCGCCGCGACCGGGGTGATCGTGCTCAACGCCATCGAGCTCGAGGTCACGTCGGCGTCGGTGGTCGACGCCGAGGGTCGCGAGCAGCCGGCCAGGTCGATCCACCTCGACGAGGCGACCGAGCGGCTCACGCTCGAGTTCGCCGCCCCGGTCGAGGCCGGCACCGCCACCCTCGTCACCGCGTTCACCGGCACGCTCAACGACAAGCTGCACGGCTTCTACCGCTCGACGTTCACCGACACCGAGGGCAACGAGCAGGTCATCGCGACCACGCAGTTCGAGGCCACCGACGCCCGCCGCGCTTTCCCGTGCTGGGACGAGCCCGACTTCAAGGCCGTGTTCGCCGTGACGCTCGTCGTCGACGCGGATCTCGCGGCGCTGTCCAACGCGAGCGAGACCTCGCGCACGCCCCGCGACGACGGCAAGCACGTCGTCACGTTCGCCGACACGATGAAGATGTCGACCTACCTGGTGGCGTTCATCGTCGGCCCGCTCGACGTCACCGAGCCGGTCATCGCGAACGGCAAGCGCCTGCGCATCGCCTACCCGCGCGGCAAGGGCCACCTCACGGGCTACGCGCTCGAGGTCGGGAAGTTCTGCCTCGAGTTCTTCGCCGACTACTACGGCATCGACTACCCGGGCGACAAGCTCGACCTCATCGCCGTGCCCGACTTCGCGTTCGGGGCCATGGAGAACCTCGGCTGCGTCACGTTCCGCGAGGTGCTGGTGCTGGTCGACACCGCCACCTCGACCCAGCCCGAGCTGCAGAACGTCACCGACGTGGTCGCGCACGAGCTCGCCCACATGTGGTTCGGCGACCTCGTCACCATGAAGTGGTGGAACGGCATCTGGCTCAACGAGGCCTTCGCCACGTTCATGGAGATGCTCGCCACCGACGCCTTCCGCCCGGAGTGGGAACGGTGGACGAGCTTCGGGCTGTCGCGCACGGCGGCGTTCGACGTCGACGCGCTGAAGACGACCCGGCCGATCGAGTTCCCGGTCATCTCGCCCGAGGACGCCGAGGGCATGTTCGACATCCTCACCTACGAGAAGGGTGCGGCGGTCGTGCGCATGCTCGAGCAGTACCTCGGCGCCGACGAGTTCCGCGACGGCATCCGCCTCTACCTGTCGACCCACGCCTACGGCAACACCGAGACGACCGATCTGTGGGACGCGCTCGAGCAGTCAACCGGCGAACCGGTCCGCCGCATCATGGACAGCTGGATCTTCCAGGGCGGGTTCCCGGTCATCGATGTCGACCTCGTCGACGAGGGCTCGACGCTGCGCTTCACCCAGCAGCGCTTCGGCTACGCCGGCGACATCGGCGAGGACGACCCCACCACGGACGCCGAGCAGGCCGACGAGCAGTGGGTCGTGCCGCTGATCTTCAGCTCGGCGACCGACGACATCGTGAACTTCGAGAAGGTGCTGCTCGAGGGCCCGTCCACCGACGTGGACCTCTTCGAGCGGATCGACTGGGTGCTCGTCAACACCGAGGGCACCGGGTTCTACCGGGCGCAGTACGCCCCGACGCTGCGTGACGCGCTCGTCAGCCGCGCGCAGGAAGCGCTCTCCCCCATCGAGCGCTACGGCCTGGTGGACGACGCCTGGGCCGCTGTGCTGGCCGGCAACCTCAGCGCCCCCGCCTACCTCGACCTCGTGCTCGGCTTCGGTGACGAGACCGACCTCTCCGTGTGGGAGCGGATGATCGGCGGCCTCGTCGGGCTCGACCGGCTCGTCGACGGCGGCGCCCGCGAGAAGCTGCAGGGCGCGGTTCGCGACCTCGCCCAACCGGCGCTCACCCGCCTCGGGCTCGAGCCCCGCGACGGCGAGAGCGATCGCGACCGCGAGCTGCGCGGCGCCCTGCTCGACCTGCTCGGCGTGCTCGGCCAGGACAAGGCGGCGCAGGCCACCGCTCGCGGCCTGTACGCCTCGTCGAAGAACGACGCCGGCACGGTCGATCCCGCGCTCGTGGCGGCGTCGGTCTCGATCATCGCCGCCAACGGCGACGCGGAGGACTTCGACGAGTTCGTCGCCCGGTTCAAGAGCGCCGGGAACCCGCAGGAGGAGCTGCGCTTCCTCTCGGCGCTGGCGGACTTCGACGACGCCGTCCTCATCACGCGGTTGCTGGACATGACGCTGACCGACGAGGTCCGCACCCAGAACGCGCCGTACCTCGTGCGCCGCGCGATGGGCAACCGCGAGCACGGCCCGCTCGTGTGGCAGCACGTGCAGGACAACTGGGAGGCGATCAACGAGCGCTTCCCGTCCAACAGCATCGTGCGCATGCTCGAAGGCATCCGCGGCCTGTCGAAGCCCGAGGTCGCCGACACGGTCTTCGCGTTCTTCGAGGACCACGAGGTGCCCCAGGGCGACAAGACCCTCGCCCAGCACCTCGAGCGCCTCGAGGTCAACGTGGCGCTGCGCGCCCGCGAAGCGGAGCGCCTCGCCGACCACCTCCTCGACTGACACCGCGAGCCCGGGGAAGGGCCTCTCCCTCCCCGCACAGTCTCTCTCTTGCTTCCCGCCACCGGAGACCGATGGTTGGAGCCAAGAGACGCGACCTACCCCTCGTCGAGCCAGCCGAGCCCGGTCTGCCGTGACCGTGTCAGGGGGTGGCGCCGAGGCGCGTGATGAGGTCTCGGGGGCCGGGGCGCGCGCGTTCGATCGTCAGCGAGTGGCGGGCCGCCGCGATCGCCTCGTCGCGGGCGCCGAGGCGCTCGTAGGCCTGCGCCACCCGGTACCAGGTGAACCACGACGAGTCGTCGGTCAGCGCGTTCGCGTCGTCGACCAACGCGCGGGCGGCGGCGTGGCGCGCCGGGTCAGGGCCCGTTGCGTCGTTCCAGTCGAGCAGCAGGTCTGCGTGGTCCAGCCGCGTCGTCGAGTCGAACGGATCGAGCGCCTCGATCTCGCGCCAGCGCTGGTCGGTCGCCCGCCACGATGCGTCGCCCTCGTCGCGGGCGAGCACGCCGTGGCCGATGGCCGCCGCCCGCCGCGCCGCGAGGTCGTCGGGCACCTGCTCGAGCGCCCGCTCGCTCTGCTGCACGGCGAACGACGCGAGGAAGCGCTTCTCGCCGTCCGTCACGGCGGACGAACCCAACAGGTCGGCGACCGTCGCCGCCGCGGTGACGCGCACGGATGGGTCGACCGGGTTGGTGTCGATGGCGAACATGAACGACTCCGTCATCATGTACTCGGGGTCCCCCCGAGCGACCGCGGCGCTGCGGTTCAGCCCGTCGCCCAGGTAGAGGTCCGCCGCCCACGCGACCAGCACCAGGAGCGTCACGGCGAGCACCGACGCCGTCAACGCCCACGTGACGAAGATGCTCACCGGGCGCGCCGGTGAGGTGGCTGGGGCGCGCTCGCGAGCCCGCACCACCCACGGGTCCGCGATCGAGGCCAGCGCCGCGATCGCGAGCCATCCGATCATCGCGAGCGGGAGCGCGTCGATGCTCGTGAAGCCCTGGATCAGGTACGCCACGAGCACGCCGCTCCAGCCGCCGAGCAACGCTCGCGCCGCGCCGGTCGTGCGCCGAGCGCGGACCACGGTGGCGCCGGTGAGCGCGAGCACGGCGAGGTACGACGCCAGTCCCAGGACGCCGGCGTCGGTCGCGCGCTCGAGGAGGATGTTGTGGGGCTTGTCGACCGGTACCGGGCGCCCCGTCATCTCCCGGGGCGAGTACCGCGGGAAGACGAGGCCGAACGTGTCGGGGCCGGTGCCGACGACGGGGTGGTCCCGCACGAGGCCCGCCGTGCCCTTCCAGTACTCGAAGCGGCTGTGCAGCGTCTCGTTGTTGAGCAGCTTCGCGCCGGGCGATCCCGAGCCCCAGCTGAACCCCATCGCGGCCGCGACGACCGGCACCAGCGCCACCAGAGACAGGGCCACGGCGGTGCGCACCGACCAGCGGGGCAGCAAGCCGGGGCTCACGAGGCCGGCCACCGCGAGGGCCGGGAACAGCGCGATCGCGGCACCGCGCGCGTCGGTGAAGAAGAGAGCGATCAGCAGGAGTGCCGCCAGCGCGAGCCACGCCAGCCGCCCGCGGCCGCCGGTCGCACGCGACCGAAGGACGACGACCAGCGGCACGCCCATCACCAGCAGGGCGCCGGCGAAGTTCGAGTTGGCCATCGTGCCGACCGGGATCGTGTAGGGCTTGGTGCTGGGCCACGGCACGTCGATCCCCACGCGCACGAGCACCACGTACGCCGCGTGAACGCCTGCCGCGGCGACGACGGCGGCTGCGAGCTGCACGAGCTTCTCGGGACGGCGCCACGTGTGCACCACGACGAGCCAGGCGAGCACCAACAGCAGCGTCATCTCGATCAGGCCGGTCCGGCGACCGGCGCGACCGAGCAGCGACGAGATCGGGCTCACCGACAGCGCCGTCGCGAGCGCCATGGCCCCGGCGTACGCGAGGACGGCGACCCCGACGCGGGGCAGCACCACGCGATCTCGACGGCCGAGCAGCGCACCGATGTGGCAGGCGAGCGCCACGCTCGTCCCGACCGCCAGCGCCGCGACCTTCGGGACGAACCACGGATCGGCACCACCGGGCAAGAAGACGACGACGACGCCGAACGTCGTCGCCAGCACGGCGGCCCACCCGACCTGCGGCATCCACCACCCGCGGGACCGGGGCGTCGCCGACATGCGGCGCATCGTAGGACGCGGCCGGTTCCGGGATTCGGAGGCTGCTGCCCTCGGTCTTCGAGGACTGCAGCCTCCAGATCCTCGGCGGTCCACGAGGGACGCCCGGGAGTGGCTGGCGCAGCACCGCCTCCGGTACCCTCCGCCGGATGCAAGGTGTGATCAAGGCGTTCGACCCCACCACCCGCGACGGCATCGTCGTCGCCGACACCGACCTCACCGAGTTCGATCTCGCGCCGAACGCCCTCGACCTCTCACCCTTCCGCATGCTGCGCCAGGGCCAGCGCGTGGTCTTCGACCTCGACGAGCGTCGGCAGGCGATCGCCCTGCGCCTCGGCTCCGAGGTCGACATGGACACCCCCGACCTGGGCTGAGCGGCGAGCGCGACCGTCGCCGGCGCGCCACGAGGTCATCGCCCCGAGAAATGGGGCCCATCGACACGAGTGAGAGGCAGTGCGCAGGCGCGCCGCCGGCGCCGGCGCGCGCCGCCGTCGACTTGGGTTCGCGGTGCCGGTTGTCGGTACAGTTGCGTTCGCCGGTCGTCTCTGTCTCGACGTCCGGCGCTTCGCTTTTGCGCCGATCGAGATCGCGGATGGGATCAGGCGAGACGCAGGCCGAAGCGGAACACCGAGGCAGAAGCCAGAACCAAGCAGACCGAAGAGCGAAGACCAGGTATCGGCCGCACGGCCGAGCAAGGACAACACACCACAACTCTCTTGCCCTTCACAGGGCACGACAACGGCGTCGGAGGTGCCATGGGCGCGACCACCACGAATCAGAAGCTGCTCGATTGGGTCAACGAGTGGAAGGACATCTTCCAACCTGACGCCGTCGAGTGGTGTGACGGGTCCGACGAGGAGTACCAGCGCTACGCCCAGCTGCTCGTCGACGGCGGCACGTTCCGCCCGCTCAACGCCGACCTGCGCCCCAACAGCTTCCTGGCGCTGTCCGATCCGGGCGACGTCGCCCGCGTGGAGGATCGCACCTTCATCTGCTCCGCCGAAGAGATCGACGCCGGCCCGACGAACAACTGGCGTGACCCGGCCGAGATGAAGGCCGAGATGACCAAGCTCTACACCGGCGCCATGAAGGGCCGCACGATGTACGTCGTGCCGTTCAGCATGGGCCCCCTCGGCTCGCCCATCACGCACATCGGGGTGCAGCTCACCGACTCGCCCTACGTCGCGGTCAACAT
>CAYUOL010000058.1:0-6675 GCA_964446345.1 uncultured Iamiaceae bacterium
CCATGACCGAAGCACCCATCACCCTCGCCGGCTCCGATGTCGAGATCCATCCCCTCGGGGTCGGCACCTGGGCGTGGGGCGACAAGTCGACCTGGGGGATGGGCGGCTACGACGGGGACCTGAGCGAGCGCACGATCCGCGAGGCCTGGGAGGCCAGCCTCGACGCGGGCGTCACGTTCTTCGACACCGCCGAGGTGTACGGCAACGGCGAGAGCGAGCGCATCATCGGGCGCCTGCTGGCCGAGCACCACGGCGACCAGACGCCGGTGATCGCCACCAAGTTCCTCCCCGCGCCATGGAAGCTCAACGTCACCAGCGCGCTCGTGCACGCGCTGGAGGCGTCGATCGAGCGCCTCGGCATCGAGCGCGTCGACCTGTACCAGATCCACGGACCGATCAGCCTCCGCGGCCACGGCGCGCTGGCGGACGCGATGGCGACCGCGCACGAGAAGGGGTTGCTGAAGGCGATCGGCGTGTCGAACTACTCGATCCGCGAGACCCGGTCGATGGACAAGGAGCTGCGCGCCCGCGGCCTGCGCCTGGCGACCAACCAGATCGAGTTCTCGTTGCTCCGGCGCTCGCCCGAGACGAGCGGGCTCGTCGCGGCGTGCGAGGAGCTCGGCGTCGTGCCGCTCGCGTACTCGCCGATCGGGCAGGGGCGGCTCACCGGCAAGTACTCGGTCACGAACCCGCCGCCCGGCAAGCGGGGCTTCTCGGCCCACCCGATGGAGGTGGTCGACCGCGTGGTGGCCGAGCTGCGGCGCATCGGTGGCCTCCACGACGGCCGCACGCCGAGCCAGGTCGCGTTGAACTGGCTCATCAGCAAGGGCGCCGTGCCGATCCCGGGCGCGAAGAACCGGAAGCAGGCGGAGGAGAACGCCGGGGCCCTCGGCTGGTCGCTCAGCGACGACGAGCGGGCGGCGCTCGATGCCGCCGCGCTCGAAGGCACCCGCAGCCTGCAGAACCGCTTCTGGCAGCACGGCTGACGCACCGGCACCGGCCGACCGACCGGCGCCCGGTGCGCCGCGCCACCTTCAGTTGAAGGCCATGACCTCGCCCGACTCGAGCACCGTCTTGAGCGCGCTGAGGATCTGGCTCCAGCCGCCGCCACCGTTGCCCTCGGCCTCGCCGGCGCCGTCCACCATCTGCGCCGTGCTCGGTGCGCCCGTCACGTCGTGGGTGACGGTGAGCTTCGTCACCGACTCGTTCACGGGCCACAGATCCCACGTGACGGTGGTGAAGCCCTCGCCGGCGACGGTCGGGTCCATCAGCAGGCGCCACGTGTGCACGAGCTTCTTCGGTGGATCCGACTCGAGCACCTCGCCGTCGAGGACGACATCGGGCAGCTCGAAGCCCATCGCCTCGGCGCCCGCCCGCATGCCGGGCCCGGGGCTGGCCTCGTACGCACCGCCCGGGGTGAGATCGACGGCGAGCCGCGTGCCGTAGAAGTACTTCTCGCTCCACTCCGGCGTGGTGATGGCCTCCCACACGCGCTCCGCGCTGGTGTTGATGTAGATGCGGTACACCTGGGTGATCGTGGTGCCTGTGGTGCCTGCGGTCTCGGTCATGGGTCCTGCTCCAGTTCGTGCTTGAGGTCGACGAGCGCCGACACGTGGCCTTCGGTGTACTTGTCGATCCAGCGGTCGTGGATCAGCCGGATGGGGACGGGGTTGAGGAAGTGGAACTTCTCGCGCCCCTGCTTGCGGGTGACGACCAGCCCGGCCTCCTCGAGCACCCGCAGGTGCTTCATGACGCCGAACCGGGTCATCTCCGGACCGTCCTCGAGGTCGCGCAACGTCAGGCCGTCCCGTTCGAAGAGACGGTCGAGCAGCGCGCGACGGGTGGGATCGGCGAGCGCCTTGAACACGAGATCGTCGTCGGCGCTCACGGGGACAAATTAGGTGACCATTTGGTCACCTGTCAAGGCCGCCGCCCGTTCACGACGTCAGGGCGCCGGCTCCGGTTCGTGCGTCGTGACGATGTCGTTCGCCGCAGCCCAGGTGTGGAGGTCGAGGCGTTCGATCGCCGCGGCCATGAGGTCGGGGAAGAGGTCGGGGGTGCACGCGAAGGTGGGCACGCCGAGCTCGGCGAGCGCCGCCGCGTGGGCGGCGTCGTACGAGGGCCGGCCCGAGTCGCTGAGCGCCAGCAGCGCGATGAACGTCGTGCCACCGGCGACGATGCTCGCCGCGCGCCGCAGCATCTCCTCCGCGATGCCGCCCTCGTAGAGGTCGCTGATGAGCACCATGATCGTGTCGCCCGGTTGCTCGATCAGGCTCTCGCAGTACGCCAACGCGCCGTTGATGTCCGTGCCGCCCCCCAGCTGCACGCCGAACAGCACGTCCACCGGGTCGTCGAGCTCGTCGGTCAGGTCGACCACCTGGGTGTCGAAGACCACGAGCTTCGTCGCGACCGAGCGCAACGACGCCAGCACCGCCCCGAACACGCTCGAGTACACGATCGACTCGGCCATCGATCCCGACTGGTCGATGCAGAGGATGATGTGGCGCTCGACCTGCGTCGTGCGCCGCCCGAAGCCGACGAGGCGCTCGGGCACGACCGTCTTGTGCTCGGGTTGGTAGTGCTTGAGGTTCGCGGCGATCGTGCGGTTCCAGTCGACGTCGCCGAGCCGAGGCCGGCGGGTGCGGGTCGCGCGGTTGAGCGCGCCCGTGACCGCCTGCACGAGGCGCGTCGCCAGGCGCTCCTCCAACTGGTCCGTCACGGCGCGGACCACCGCTCGGGCGCTCTCGCGCGAATGCTCCGGCACCGCGCGCCCGAGCCCGATGAGGGTGCTGACCAGACCGAGGTCGGGCTGCACCGAGCGCAGCATCTCGGGCTCGAGCAGCAGCTGGCGCAACCCGAGCCGATCCATGGCATCGCCCTGCATGACCTGCACGACCGACGACGGGAAGTAGGTGCGGATGTCACCGAGCCAGCGGGCGACCTTCGGCGAGGAACCGCCCAGCCCGCCGCGACGCTCGCTGTCGTAGAGCTGGCGCAGCGCCTCGTCGCGGGTGGCGTCGTCCTTCGTGAGCGTGACGGCCTCACCGATGCCGTCGGCGTCGCCCCCGCCGAGCACCAAGCGCCACCGCGTCATCCGATCGCGCGCGACCGCGCCGTCCCCGTCCGCCGGGCCGGGTGCGGGGAAGGCGTCGACGTCGGCGTCGGCGTCGGCGTCGGGCACATCGGCCGTTGCGTCGTCCACCTCGTCGCTCATGACGGCACCTCCCAACCGACCAGCGCGGCCACCTTGCGCATGGCCGGCGCCGCCCGCGCTTCGTCGATGCTCGCGGCGTCGTGCGCGACCGGCCCCGGCCCTCCTCGCGCGAGCGCGGCGAGGTGCGTCCCGATCATCCGCCGCTCGGCCGGCTCGTAGCGAGAGAACGTCCGCCGGAGCAACGGCAGCAGCGCCTCGAACACGTCGTCCCCGATGTCGCTGATCCAGCGATCGATCGTCGCCAAGAGGTCCACGTCGTGCAGCAGCAGCACCGCGTCACCCGCCAGGAACCCGTCGAGCCACGCCGCACCGGCCCCGGCATCCGCCGCCACCGAGAGCCGCCGGCTCAGGCGGCGCCCGGCCACCTCGGCGTCGATGATCCCAGCATCGAGCAGCAGGCGGTTGACCCGACCGGACACCGACCCGTGCACGCCGTCCTGCGCCGCCACCCCCGCCAGCGCCGCGAGCCAGGGGTCGCGCAGCTCGGCCCGGTCGAGCAGCAGCACCCCGGCATGGGCCGCTTCGACCTCGCGGCGCATCTGCTCGGCGGCGTCGTCGTCCAGCGAGGCGCAGCCCGGGCCCAGGCCCACCGCCGCGCGGGTGACCACCGTGTCGAGCACCGCGGCGAGCGCGGAGACGTCCGCCCCCCGCACGTTGCCGTAGCGGCAGGTGCGCGCCAGCGGCCCGACCGCCGCCAGGAGGGCGAGCGTGTCGTGCTGCTGGGCCGTGCGCACCTCGAGCGCCTGCACCACGGTGGTCAAGGCCTCGGTCAGGTCGGCGAGCAGGCACCGCTCGACGAGGCCCGCCAGCGCCGCGAGGTCTTGTGCCGCCGCGGCGTCGGCGCCGATCCGGTCGACCGCCGCCGACTCGATCGTGGTGCCGTGCACGCCGGCCTCGATCAGGGCGACGGCGAGCTCCGGCCGCCACTCGAGCCGCCACGCCTCCTTGAACGTGCCCGTCGTGCGACCGGCGTCGACGGGCACCGCCCAGTCGATGCCGAGGGCGGTCAGGCGATGGAAGAGCACCGAGCGCGCGAGCTGGCTCTCCTTGCGGAGATCGACCGTGATCACGGTCTCGGTCGGCGACACCTTGAGCCGCAGCGTCCGCTGCTGGCGCGCCAGGTCCGCGGCCAGCGGCACCATCGGTGTGTCGTCCGGGACGGCACCGAGGTCCTCGCCCACGATCAAGCGACGGTGGATGAGGTGCAACGGCACCGGGCTGCCCCCGCAGAGCACCGCCTGGGTCGCGTCGTTGAGCTCGTCGAGCCCGACCGACGGGCGCCGGCGGATGGCGGCCAGGGTGGTGGCGAGGCGCGTCGCCTCGACGACCGACGCCGTCGAGGCATCGAGCTGCTCCTCGCGCAGTGCGCCGGCCACCTCGACCATCCAGCGCGTCACGACCTCGTCCGGCGCCTCGTCGATCGTCACGAACAGGTGGCGGTACCAACCCGGCGAGGTGACGCCGGCGCCGTAGCCGCTCGCGGCGGCGAGGCGGCCCGCGGTCCACGGCGCCCACGTCGCGCCCACCTTCACCTTGGGCAGGCCCTTGAGCAGCCGGTTGTCGTGGCTCGCCGGCGGGTGCGCCTCGGGCACGAGCGCCGGCGCGTGGTACGCCCCGCACACGAAGACGATGCGCTCGTGCCCCTCGGCCGTCGCCGTGCGAATCGCCTTGCGCATCGCCGCCTCGCGACGGTCGTTCTCGTCGCGCCACCGCGCGGGTCGGCGCCCGGGAGCGGGTGAAGCCGGTCCGTGGCCGGGTCCGTCATCGCCGTCGGCGCCCGCATCATCGGCCTCGAGCGCCTCCTCGTGGCGACGGATCTCGGCCATCGCGGCCCGCACGGACGCGAAGCGACCGCGCACCGAGCCCGGGTCGGCGTCGCGGTGCTCGATGGCGTCCTCCCACCACTGCTCGGGATCCTCGTAGCCCGCGAGCTCGGCCAGCGTGGCGATGGGGTCGGGGCGCCGGGTGAGGTCGAGGATCAGCGGGGGCGTGCCCCCGGCGCCGCCGGCGCCGGGAGCCCGGTCGTCGTCCGCCGCTCCTTGGCCCGCCGCTCCCTGGTCCGCCTCCTCCTGGTCCGACTCCTCCCGGCCCGTCTCATCCCGGCCCGCCTCCTCCCCGGCCGGCTCGGTGGCGGGTCCCTCGGCGGCGGGCATGCCGTCTGCCTGCTCGTCGGGCTCGTCCCGGCCCGGGGCCCGCGGCGCCCCCGCCTCGCTCTCCTCGGCGATCGCCGCGGCGAGCAGGTTCGCGCCAGGCAGGTCGGCGAAGCGCACCGGCACGCCGCGCGCCAGCGCCCACCGCAGCGCGACCCATTCGGGCGAGAAGGTCGCGAGCGGGTAGAACAGCGCCGCGCGCGGCCGATCGAGGGCATACACGAGGCCTGCCACCGGCGGCACCATCTGGTCGGAGGCCGCCAGCGCGGCGACGGCGTCGAGCTCGGGCGCTCCTTCGATCAGGACGATGGTCGGCTGCACCTCGTCGAGGGCGGCACGCACCGACCGCGCCGAACCCGGCCCGTGGTGACGGATCCCCAGGACCTCGATCACGCCGCGCCGCTCCGAGCCGCGCCGGCGCCGGTCATCGGCCCGGCCGACGACCCGTCAGCCGAGCTCACGGCACGCTCGGTAGAGATCGCTCCAGGCGCGACGGTCCTTCACCACCGTCTCGAGGTACTCCTGCCACACCACCTGGTCCTGCACCGGGTCCTTCACCACCGCGCCCACCAGCCCCGCCGCGATGTCCTCCGCGCGCACGACGCCGTCGCCGAAGTGCACCGCCAGCGCCACGCCGTTGGTCATCACCGAGATCGCCTCGGCCGTCGACAGCGTGGACGACGGCGACTTGATGGTGGTGCGGTTGTCCGCGGTGACCCCCGAGCGCAGCTCGCGGAAGATCGTGACCACGCGCTCGATCTCTGAGAGCGCCTCGAGGTCGGGCGGCAGTTGCAACGACGAGCCCAGCGCGGCGACGCGCGTGCGCACGATCTCCACCTCCTGCTCGCGCGAGTCGGGGAGCGGCAGCACGACGGTGTTGAAGCGCCGCTTGAGCGCAGACGACAGGTCGTTGACCCCCTTGTCGCGGTTGTTCGCGGTGGCGATCACGTTGAAGCCGAGGCGGGCCTGCACCTCGGTGTCGAGCTCGGGGATCGGCAGCGTCTTCTCGGAGAGGATCGTGATGAGGGCGTCCTGCACGTCGGCCGGGATGCGCGTGAGCTCCTCGATGCGCACGAGCGATCCCGTCTCCATCGCGCGCATCACGGGGCTCGGCACGAGCGCCGCGCGGCTCGGGCCGTCGGCGAGGAGGCGCGCGTAGTTCCAGCCGTAGCGCAACGACTCCTCGGGGGTGCCGGCGGTGCCCTGCACGACGGCGGTCGACGACCCGCACACGGCCGCGGCCAGGTGCTCGCCGAGCCACGTCTTCGCGGTGCCGGGGGAAAGCTACCTCGAGGTGCTGGACGGGCTCTA